>CAJXMR010000309.1 GCA_913056305.1 uncultured Ralstonia sp. | reverse complement strand
GCGGCCAGGAACATGTCGATGATCTTGATGCCCGGGAAGGGCAGCAGCAGGCCGCCCAGGCCGTAGATCAAGAGGTTGCGGCGCAGCAGCGTGGCGGCACCCAGCGCGCGGTACTTCACGCCCTTGAGCGCCAGCGGGATCAGGAACACGATGATCAGCGCGTTGAAGATCACCGCGCTCATCACGGCCGAGGCCGGCGTGGCCAGGTGCATGACGTTGAGCGCGGCGAGCTGCGGGTACGTGGTCGCGAATGCCGCCGGAATGATGGCGAAGTACTTGGCCACGTCGTTGGCGATCGAGAACGTGGTCAGCGAGCCGCGCGTCATCAGCATCTGCTTGCCGATCTCGACGATCTGGATCAGCTTGGTCGGGCTGGAATCCAGGTCGACCATGTTGCCGGCTTCCTTGGCGGCCTGCGTGCCGCTGTTCATGGCGACGGCCACGTCGGCCTGTGCCAGTGCGGGCGCATCGTTGGTGCCGTCACCGGTCATGGCGACGAGGCGGCCTTGGGCCTGCTGCTCGCGGATCAGCGCCAGCTTGGTCTCGGGCGTGGCTTCGGCGATGAAATCGTCGACGCCGGCTTCGGCCGCGATGGAGGCGGCGGTCAGGCGGTTGTCGCCGGTGATCATCACCGTCTTGATGCCCATCTGGCGCAGCTCGGCAAAGCGCTCGCGGATGCCAGCCTTGACGATGTCCTTCAGCTCCACCACACCCAGCACGCGCTCGTTGTCGGACACCACCAGCGGGGTGCCGCCCTTGCGGGCCACGTCGTCCACGGCGGCCGACACGGCGTCGGGGAACTTGCCGGCCAGCAGCGTCACATGCGTGCGGATCGCGTCAGCGGCGCCCTTGCGGATCTGGCGGGCGACGCCATCGTGCTCGACGTTGATGCCGCTCATGCGCGTTTGCGCGGAGAAGGCGACGTACACCGGCTGCGTCTTGGCGAGCGCCGCTTCGTCGATCGAGGCCTCGCCCAGCTGGCGTGCCAGCGTGACGATGCTGCGGCCTTCCGGCGTTTCATCAGCCAACGACGACAGCCAGGCGGCTTCAGCCAGCGCCTTGGGCGTCACGCCCGGTGCGGGGAGGAAGCGCGACGCCTGACGGTTGCCGTGGGTGATGGTGCCGGTCTTGTCGAGCAGCAGCACGTCCACGTCGCCGGCGGCTTCCACCGCGCGGCCGGAGGTGGCGATCACGTTGGCCTGCATCATGCGGCTCATGCCTGCCACGCCGATGGCCGACAGCAGCCCGCCGATGGTGGTCGGGATCAGGCACACCAGCAGCGCCACCAGCACCGTGATGGTGATGGGGTTGCCGGCCTTCATCGCTTCCACCGAGAACAGCGAGTACGGCAGCAGCGTGACGGTGGCCAGCATCAGGATGATGGTCAGGCTCACCAGCAGGATGGTCAGCGCCAGCTCGTTGGGGGTCTTCTGGCGCTTGGCGCCTTCCACCATCGAGATCATGCGGTCGAGGAAGCTCTCGCCCGGGTTGGCGGTGACGCGCACCACGATCCAGTCCGACAGCACGCGCGTGCCGCCCGTGACCGACGAGAAGTCGCCGCCGGATTCGCGGATGACCGGGGCGGACTCGCCGGTGATGGCGCTTTCGTCCACCGAGGCGACGCCTTCGATCACCTCGCCGTCGCCGGGGACCATGTCGCCGGCTTCGATGAGGACGATGTCGCCACGGCGCAGGGCAGTGGCGGCGCGCGATTGCACGCGGTCACGGCGGCTGGCGTCGGCCAGCACCTTGGCCTGCACCGTCGTCTTGATGCCGCGCAGCGATGCCGCCTGCTGCTTGCTGCGGCCTTCGGCCAGCGCCTCGGCAAAGTTGGCGAACAGCACCGTGAACCACAGCCACACCGACACGGCAAGGATGAAGCCCGCAGGGGCTTCGGCCTGGCCGCGCAGCGCCATGATCCACAGGATGGTGGTCAGGATGCTGCCGATGTAGACGACGAACATCACCGGGTTCTTGGCCTGCGCTTGCGGCGACAGCTTGCGGAAGCTATCGACGATGGCGGGCTTGACCAGGGCCATCGAGAACATCGACAGCTGGCGCACCTCCTTGGCCGAGCGCGGATGGTGGCCGCCGTGGTGGGTGGTGGTGGTGCGGGCCGTGCCGGCTGCCGCAGCGCCAGCGGCGGTAGCCTCGGCGCCATCCAGCTTGTGCTGGACCGTGCGCGTCACGGGATCGGAATCAGGGTAACGGATAGCCATAAGGCACCTGTTGATATTGAGTGTTCAGCGCGCCTTAGCGTGCGAGGTGTTCCGCAATGGGGCCGAGCGCCAATGCCGGGATATAGGTGAGCGCACCCACCAACAGCACGGAGCCGATCAGCAACACCACGAACAGCGGGCCATGCGTGGGCAGCGTGCCAACGGTCACCGGCAGGCGCTTCTTGGCGGCAAACGTGCCTGCCATCGCCAGCACCGGCACGATGATCCAGAAGCGGCCCAGCCACATGACGATGCCCAGCGCGACGTTGTAGAACGGCGTGTTGGCCGACAAGCCCGCAAACGCGCTGCCGTTGTTGTTGGCAGCCGACGAGAAGGCGTACAGCACTTCCGAGAAGCCGTGCGTGCCGGGGTTGAAGATGCCGGCCTTACCGCCCGCGGCCAGCACCGCAACGGCCGTGCCCACGAGCACCAGCAGCGGCGTGACGAGGATGGCGATGGAGGTCATCTTCATCTCGAACACTTCGATCTTCTTGCCGAGGTATTCCGGCGTGCGGCCGATCATCAGGCCAGCAATGAACACGGCCAGGATGGCGTACACCAGCATGCCGTACAGGCCCGAACCGACACCGCCGAACACCACTTCGCCCAGCTGCATCAGGAACATCGGCACGAAGCCGCCCAGCGCGGTGAGCGAGTCATGCATGGCATTGACCGCACCGCACGACGCCGACGTGGTGATGGTGACGAACAGCGACGAAGCCACGACGCCGAAGCGCGTTTCCTTGCCTTCCATGTTGCCGATGGCCTGGTCGATGCCGAGGTTGGCGAGCATCGGGTTCGCATGCCCCTCTGACCACATCTCGAACACCGCCAGCACGACAAAGAGCACGGTCATGGCCGCCAGCACCGCCCAGCCTTGCCGGCGGTCGCCCACCATGGCGCCGAAGGTGAAGCACAGCGCGGCCGGGATGATGAAGATGGCCAGCATCTGCACGAAGTTCGCCAGCGGCGTCGGGTTTTCGTACGGGTGCGCCGAGTTGGCGTTGAACGGGCCACCGCCGTTGGTACCGAGCATCTTGATCGCTTCTTGCGAGGCAATCGGGCCCATCGGCAGGGTCTGCTTTTGCGTGGTGGCCTTCTCGGTAACGGGGTTTCCCTGCGCGTCCTTGATCGCGTTACCGTCCTTGTCCAGCTTCGGGTTGTCGAAGGTGGTGGCGGTGACGGTGGTCACGTCCTTATACGCGTCGAAGTTCTGGATCACGCCCTGGCCCACGAAGAACACGGCCACGACGATCGACAGCGGCAGCAGCACATAGAGCGTGCTGCGCGTGAAGTCGACCCAGAAGTTGCCGATGGTCTTGGCCGAGTGGCGCGAGAAGCCGCGAATGAGCGCGATCACCACCGCAATGCCGGTAGCGGCAGAGAGGAAGTTCTGCACGGCCAGCCCGAGCATCTGCGTCAGGTAGCTCATCGTGCTTTCGCCCGCGTAGCCCTGCCAGTTGGTGTTGGTGACGAAGCTGACCGCCGTATTGAACGACGAATCCGGCGTGACGGCGCCAAAGCCCTGCGGGTTCAGCGGCAGCCACTGCTGTGCGCGCTGCAGCGCATAGACCGCCAGCGCGCCCAGCACGTTGACGACGATGACGGCCAGCGCATAGCGCTTCCAGCCCATCTCGGCCTTGGTGTTGACGCCGGCCAGCCGATAGAACGCCCGCTCGATCGGCCCGAGCCAGTGTGCGCGCGAAGGCGCATCGCCAAACACGCGGGCCATATAGGTGCCCAGCGGCTTGGCCAGAACCAGCAGCACGACCAGGTAGATCGCCAGCTGGAGGAGGAACGCATTCATGGTGTGCCTCGC
>CAJXMR010000308.1 GCA_913056305.1 uncultured Ralstonia sp. | reverse complement strand
GCAACATATTATTGAGAGAAACGAAATGGCAATTCTGAAGACTCTGCTGCTGGTGGCGCAAATCCTGAGCGCACTCGGCGTGATCGGCCTGGTGCTGCTGCAGCATGGCAAGGGCGCGGACGTAGGTGCGGCATTTGGCTCCGGTGCGTCGGGTAGCCTGTTCGGTGCTACGGGTTCGGCCAACTTCCTGTCGCGCACGACGGCCGTGCTGGCTACGGTGTTCTTCGTGGCCACGCTGGCGCTGACACTGCTGGGTAACAGCAAGGCCAGCGTGTCTGCGGGCGTGATGGCAGGGGCGGCGCCGGCTGTTCCGGCCGCTTCGGCTCCGGCCGCCGCAGGTGCGACTCCGGCGTCCGCGCCGGCTGTCCCGAAGTAATTGGATGCAATGTCCGCGGGCGCGCCGGTGGGCTTGCCGGTGCGCCGCGGGGCACAAGTTTTTTGTTTGTGCGTTGAACAAAAGCCTCGCTTTGCGGTAGAATGTGAGGCTTGAAACAATATGGGGAACGGCGCTGGCTTAAGGCCTGAACCGGGTTCCGGAAAGGTTTCTTCCCCCAGCCGACGTGGTGAAATTGGTAGACACGCTATCTTGAGGGGGTAGTGGCGAAAGCTGTGCGAGTTCGAGTCTCGCCGTCGGCACCAATCAAAAGTTCGGGGTCTGCTTGGGAGTGGGTTTGTCCTGTGCAGGTCCCATCCGCAATACGGCGGGATGTTATTGCGCCGTGAGGCTGCGGACCCGGCGCCTTTGGTGGGGCGACAAGGCGCCGCCTGCGGGCAGTGCTGTTGCAACCATTCAAAAGGCGAGTGTCCCTTGAACCTCGAAGCCTACTTCCCCGTTCTGCTGTTCATCATCATCGGTGTTGGCCTCGGCCTCGCACTGATGACCATTGGCCGAGTTCTCGGGCCAAACAATCCTGATCCAGACAAGCTCTCGCCGTACGAGTGCGGCTTCGAGGCGTTCGAAGATGCGCGCATGAAGTTCGATGTGCGCTACTACCTCATCGCCATTCTGTTCATTCTGTTCGATCTCGAGACCGCGTTCCTCTTTCCGTGGGGCGTGGCGCTGCGTGAGATCGGCTGGCCGGGGTTCTTTTCCATGGGCG
This sequence comes from uncultured Ralstonia sp., assembly GCA_913056305.1. Taxonomy (GTDB): domain Bacteria; phylum Pseudomonadota; class Gammaproteobacteria; order Burkholderiales; family Burkholderiaceae; genus Ralstonia. The sequence goes on along the minus strand of CAJXMR010000308.1, from coordinate 2,998 downwards.
TGTTTCTTCTCGAATTTCTCGTGGGCTTCGTCTACATCTGGAAAAAAGGCGCGCTCGATTGGGAGTGATGTGAAATGGCGATCGAAGGCGTACTCAACGAAGGCTTTGTCACGACCACCGCTGACAAGCTGATCAACTGGACCCGTACCGGGTCGCTGTGGCCGATGACGTTCGGCCTGGCCTGCTGTGCCGTGGAGATGATGCACGCCGGTGCATCGCGTTATGACCTGGACCGCTTCGGCGTGGTGTTCCGCCCGTCGCCGCGTCAGTCCGACGTGATGATCGTGGCCGGCACGCTCTGCAACAAGATGGCACCCGCTCTGCGCAAGGTGTACGACCAGATGGCCGAGCCGCGCTGGGTCATCTCGATGGGCTCGTGCGCCAACGGCGGCGGCTACTACCACTATTCGTACTCCGTCGTGCGTGGCTGCGACCGTATCGTGCCGGTCGACGTGTACGTGCCGGGCTGCCCGCCGACGGCGGAAGCGCTGATCTACGGCATCATCCAGCTCCAGGCCAAGATCCGCCGCACCAACACCATCGCGCGCAAGGGCTGACATGACCGACAAGCTTGCCACCCTGAAGGCCGCGCTGGAGAAGGCACTCGGCGATCGTATTCAAAGCCTGACCGAGGCTGTTGGCGAACTCACCCTCGTGGTGAAGGCCGCCGATTCCCTCAGCGTCATGCGCACGCTGCGTGATGATGCATCGCTCAAGTTCGAGCAGTTGATGGACCTCTGCGGCGTCGACTATGCCGACTACGGCGACGGCGCCTGGAACGGCCCGCGCTTTGCCGCCGTGTCGCACCTGCTGTCGGTGTCGCATAACTGGCGCGTGCGCGTGCGCGTGTTCGCACCGGAAGACGACCTCCCGGTGGTGTCGTCCGTCACCACCATCTGGAATTCCGCCGACTGGTTCGAGCGCGAGGCGTTCGACCTGTACGGCCTGGTGTTCGAAGGCCACCCGGACCTGCGCCGCATCCTGACCGACTACGGCTTCATCGGCCACCCGTTCCGCAAGGACTTCCCGGTGTCGGGCTACGTTGAAATGCGTTACGACCCGGTGCAGCGTCGCGTGGTCTACCAGCCGGTGACCATCGAGCCGCGCGAGATTACGCCGCGTGTGATCCGCGAGGATCAATACGGCGGTCTGAAGCACTGAAGGGCGCCCGACGATCATGGCAGACATCAAGAACTACACCCTGAACTTCGGCCCGCAGCACCCGGCCGCGCACGGCGTGCTGCGCCTCGTGCTCGAGCTGGACGGCGAAGTCATCCAACGCGCTGACCCGCACATCGGCCTGCTGCACCGCGCGACCGAGAAGCTCGCCGAGCAGAAGACCTGGATCCAGAGCGTGCCGTACATGGACCGCCTCGACTACGTGTCGATGATGGTCAACGAACACGCCTACGTGATGGCCATCGAGCGCCTGCTGGGCCTCGAAGTGCCGTTGCGCGCGCAGTACATCCGCGTCATGTTCGACGAGATCACGCGGATCATGAACCACCTGATGTGGATCGGTTCGCACGCGCTGGACGTGGGCGCCATGGCGGTGTTCCTGTACGCCTTCCGCGAGCGCGAAGACCTGTTCGACATGTACGAGGCGGTGTCGGGCGCGCGCATGCACGCGGCCTACTACCGTCCGGGCGGCGTCTACCGCGACCTGCCTGACACGATGCCGCAATACAAGGCGTCGAAGGTGCGCAATGAGAAGGCCCTGGCCGCCCTGAACGAAACGCGTTCGGGTTCGCTGCTGGACTTCATCGAAGACTTCACCAACCGTTTCCCGAAGTACGTCGACGAGTACGAAACGCTGCTGACCGACAATCGGATCTGGAAACAGCGTCTGGTCGGCATCGGCGTGGTGAGCCCGGAACGTGCACTGCAGAAGGGCTTTACCGGCGCGATGCTGCGTGGTTCGGGCATCGAGTGGGACGTGCGCAAGAAGCAGCCGTACGAAGTGTATGACCGCGTCGATTTCGACATCCCGGTCGGCGTGAACGGCGATTGCTACGACCGTTACCTGGTGCGCGTGGAAGAGATGCGCCAGAGCAACCGCATCATCCGTCAGTGCATCGAGTGGCTGCGCAAGAACCAAGGTCCGGTGATCACCGATAACCACAAGGTGGCACCGCCGTCGCGCGTCGACATGAAGACCAACATGGAAGAGCTGATTCACCACTTCAAGCTCTTCACCGAAGGCATGCACGTGCCCGAAGGCGAAGCGTATGCCGCCGTCGAGCACCCGAAGGGCGAGTTCGGCATCTACGTGATCTCGGACGGCGCCAACAAGCCGTACCGCCTGAAGATCCGTGCGCCGGGCTTCGCGCATCTGGCGGCGCTCGACGAGATGGCTCGCGGCCACATGATCGCCGACGCCGTCACGATCATCGGTACGCAAGACATCGTGTTCGGCGAGATCGACCGCTGAACGCGCAGGAAACAACGGTTTGACGCGCTGGCAAGCGCGGCTGTGAAACGAGGACGCACGCCGGGGTGACCAGCCCCGCGTCCCGCACCAATCGCAACGAAAATGCTATCAGCAGAAGCTCTCAAGGAAATCGACCGGGCGGTCGCGAAATATCCCGCCGACCAGAAGCAGTCCGCCGTGATGGCGGCGCTGGCGGTCGCGCAGAGCGAGAAAGGCTGGGTCTCGCCCGAAGTCATGCAGTTCGTGGCTGAGTACCTCGAAATGCCGCCGGTGTGGGTCGAGGAAGTGGCGACGTTCTACAACATGTACGACACCACGCCGGTGGGCCGCTTCAAGCTGTCGGTGTGCACGAACCTGCCGTGCGCGCTGTCGGGCGGCGAGCGTGCGGCCGACCACCTGAAGAAGAAGCTGGGCATCGGTTTCAACGAGACCACTGCCGACGGCAACTTCACGCTGAAGGAAGGCGAGTGCATGGGCGCGTGCGGTGATGCACCGGTCATGATCGTCAACAACACCCACATGTGCAGCTTCATGAGCAACGAGAAGCTCGACGCGCTGATCGCCGAC
>CAJXMR010000307.1 GCA_913056305.1 uncultured Ralstonia sp. | reverse complement strand
TTCTTTGCTTACTTTCTTTGGCAAGACAAAGAAAGTGAGTCGGCCCCGGCAGGGGGCGAAAGGGAGGTAGACCACCAAGACCAAACCCCGGCAGGGGATGAAACAAGGGATGGACCACCAACCATCAAACCTAAGCGGGTTTGCCTCCACCAGCCACGCGCCCCCAGCCCCTTATGCAAAAACCGATGAACATTCCCTGAAACCATTCGTTCCCCGAAGAAGGCCCGCTCGGTAGTCTTGCTGCTATCAGAAATCAAGAACACCCAGGACCGGAGCCAGCAAGATGATTCGCAAGTTTGTCTTCCATGCCATTGCGGCTGCCATCGTGGCGGGGGGAACCGCGGGCGCGCACGCTGCAACGACGCTGCTGAACGTGTCATACGACCCGACGCGCGAGCTGTACAAAGAGATCAACACCGAATTCGCCAAGAAGTGGAAGGCCGACACGGGTGAGGACATCACCCTGCGCGCCTCGCACGGCGGCTCGGGCAAGCAGGCCCGCTCGGTCATCGACGGGCTCGACGCCGACGTGGTGACGCTGGCGCTCGGCTACGACATCGACGCCATTGCCGACAAGGGCCTGACGGGCAAGGACTGGCAGAAGCGCCTGCCGCACAACGCCTCGCCGTACACCTCCACCATCGTCTTCCTGGTGCGTAAGGGCAACCCGAAGGGCATCAAGGACTGGAACGACCTGGTCAAGCCGGGTATCGCCGTCATCACGCCCAACCCGAAGACCTCGGGCGGCGCGCGCTGGAACTACCTGGCTGCGTGGGCCTACGCACTCAAGCAGCCGGGTGGCTCGGACGCCGCCGCCCGCGACTTCGTGCAGAAGCTCTACAAGAACGTGCCGGTGCTCGATTCGGGCGCGCGCGGCGCCACCACCACCTTTACTGAACGCGGCATCGGCGACGTGCTGATCGCGTGGGAAGACGAGGCGCTGCTGGCCGCGCGCGTGGAGGGCAAGGACAAGTTCGACGTGGTCGTGCCGTCCATCTCCATCCTGGCCGAGCCGCCGGTGGCGGTGGTCGACAAAGTGGCCGACAAGAAGGGCACGCGCAAGGCTGCGGAGGCTTACCTGAAGTTCCTGTACACGCCACAAGGCCAGGAGATCGGCGCGAAGAACTTCTATCGCCCGACCGATCCGGCCATCGCCAAGAAGCACGAGAGCGCATTCCCGAAGGTGAAGCTGGTGACGATCGACGACACCTTTGGCGGCTGGCAGAAGGCGCAGAAGACGCACTTTGCCGACGGCGGTCAGTTCGACCAGTTGTATCAACCGGGCAAGTAAGCCCAATCAATCCACAGGTGTGTCCGCATCATGCAAATCCTGACGATCTCCGGCAGCCCTTCGGCGCAATCGCGATCCGCGCGCCTGCTGGGTCATGTGCGCGCGCAGCTCGAGCGCGCCGGCGAGACCGCGGACCACCTGGACCTGCGCAGCCTGCCGGCCGAGGCGCTACTGGGCGCGCAGTTCTCCGCCCCGGCCATCGTCGATGCGCTGGCGCGGGTGGAGGCCGCCGGGGTGGTGATCCTTGCCACGCCGGTCTACAAGGCGGCCTACAGCGGGCTGCTCAAGACCTTCCTCGATCTGCTGCCGCAGAGCGGGCTGCGCGACAAGGTCGTGCTGCCGATCGCCACCGGCGGCAGCCTCGCCCACACGCTGGCGATCGACTACGCGCTGCGGCCGGTGCTGTCGTCGCTGGCGGCGCGCTCGATCCTGCCGGGCATCTTTGCCGTCGATGCGCAGATCGTCGTGGATGACGATGGCCTGACCGTCGATCCGCAACTCCAGCAGCGACTCGATGACGGCGTGGAGCGCGTGCACCAGGCCCTGGCGCTGGCGCGTCACCCGGCCGTGGCGCAAGTCATCGTCTCCAGCCGCAGCGCGGTGCGCGCCACCTTCCAGGCCGCTGGCGCCGAACGAATGCGATGTCTGGCGTGATGCGCTGAGGCGCGCGCCGCCCCCATAGACGTTTCCCGTTGTTGTCATGCCGCGCAGCCCGTGCGCGCGGTTCGTGCCGCCCCAACACCCTGATCGACCGACCCGACCGACCTCGCCATGAACACGCACTCGCCCCTGCGCCGGACCCTGACCCTCGCCACTGCACTGCTTGCCACGCTTGGCACGCCTGCGGCCTTCGCCAACAGCGATGCACCGCCCCCGACTGCCGCCAAGCAACTGCGCATCGGCTACCAGAAGTACGGCACGCTGACCGTGCTCAAGGCGCGCGGCACGCTGGAGAAGCGCCTCGCCGCCCAGGGCATCGAAGTGAAGTGGACCGAGTTTCCCGCCGGCCCGCAGTTGCTGGAAGGGCTGAACGTCGGCGCCATCGATTTCGGCACGACCGGTGAAGCGCCGACCATCTTCGCGCTGGCCGCCGGCGCACATCTCGTCTACGTCGGCAACCAGCCGCCCGCGCCGGCCGGCGAGGCCATCATCGTGCCGAAGACTTCGCCGCTCAAGAGCGTGACCGACCTGCGCGGCAAGCGCGTGGCCTTCAACAAGGGCTCGAACGTGCACTACCTGCTGGTCAAGTTGCTGGAGAAGGCCAACGTGCCTTACAGCGAGATCCAGCCCGTCTACCTGACCCCCGCCGACGCACGTGCCGCCTTCGAGCGCGGCGCCATCGATGCTTGGGTGATCTGGGACCCGTTCTTCGCCGCTGCTGAAACACAGCTCGGTGCGCGCGTGCTGGCCGACGGCACCGGCGTGGTCAACAATTCGCAGTACTTCCTGGCCTCGAAGGGCTATGCGGCGGCGCGTCCGGATGTGCTGAACGTGGTGCTCGACGAGCTGAAGCAGACCGACACGTGGGCGGCTGCCCATCTGAAGGACGTGACGACCATCCTTGGGCCCCAACTGGGCCTGGAGCCGGCGGTGGTGACGCGCTCCGTCTCGCGCATCGCCTACGGCATCCAGCCGGTCGGCGCCGAGGCATTGGCCGACCAGCAGCGCATCGCCGATACGTTCCACGCGCTCAAGCTGATCCCGCGCCCGGTGAAGGTGGCGGATTCCGCGTGGAATCCGAGCGCGCAGCCCACGACGCAACAAGCCGCACGCTGATCGTCATGGCCATCGACCTTCAACGCCGCCGCCTGCTGACGGCCTCTGCTGCCGGTGCATCGTTGGCCGCCCTGGGGCCGGTGGCGCAGGCCGCCAATGCCGCCGCGCCGGCCAGCCTGCCGAAGATCACGCCACCTACGCAGTTGCGTGTTGGTTTCCAGAAGAGCGCAGTCAACCTCGTCATCGTCAAGGAAAGCCGCGCGCTGGAGCAGCGCTTTCCCGAAACGAAGGTGAGCTGGCTGGAATTCCCGGCCGGGCCGCAGCAGTTGGAAGCGCTGTCGGCGGGTAGCCTGGACCTGGCCATCACCGGCGATACGCCGCCGGTGTTCGCGCAGGCCGCAGGCAAAGACTTGCGCTATGTCGGCGTGGAGCCGCCCAAGCCGGACAGCTCGGCCATCCTCGTGCCGCAGGGCTCGACGCTCAAGACGCTGGGCGACTTGAAAGGCAAGCGCATCGCGCTGCAGAAGGGCTCGAGTGCGCATTTCCTGATCGTGCGCGCGCTGCAGAAGGGCGGCCTGACCTTTGCCGACATCCAGCCCGTGTACCTGACGCCCGCCGATGCGCGCGCCGCCTTCGAGCGTGGCGCCATCGATGCCTGGGGCATCTGGGACCCGTACTACGCCGCCACTGAACTCGCCATCAAGCCGCGCGTGCTGGCCACGGGCCGGGGGCTCACGTCCAACAACTCGTTCTACTTCGCGCCGCGCGCCTTTACCGAGCAGCACGGCGACACGCTCGCCGCGATCTTCGCCGAGCTGTCGCGTGCCGACCGCCTGGTGCAGGAGAACCGCAAGGAAGCCGCGCAGCGCCTCGCCGATTTCTCCGGCCTGTCGCTGGCGACGGTGCACCTGTTCCTGTCGCGGCGGCCGCCGTCGCCGGTGCGGCCGCTCACGCCCGAGGCGATTGCCGAACAGCAGCGCGTGGCCGATGCCTTCCACGGGCTGGGGCTGATCCCGCGTGCGGTCAAGCCGGTCGAGCTGGTCTGGCACCCGACTGCGGCGCAACTGGCGATCGCTCAAAGCTGATTTCGATTCAAGGAGCTGTCATGCAA
>CAJXMR010000306.1 GCA_913056305.1 uncultured Ralstonia sp. | reverse complement strand
GGTCGAGTTCGAGAATCCACTCGGCGGCGTTGTCGAGGAAGTAGCGGTCGTGGGTGACGGCCACCACGGTGCCCGGGAAGCGCGTGAGGAACTGTTCGAGCCAGTCCACCGATTCTGCATCGAGGTGGTTGGTCGGCTCGTCCAGCAGCAGCATGTCGGGGCGCGACAGCAGCAGCTTGCACAGCGCCACGCGGCGCTTCTCACCGCCCGACAGGTGCTCGATCTTGGCGTCCCACGGCGGCAGGCGCAGCGCGTCAGCGGCGATCTCCAGCTGCAGCTCGATGTTGTCGCCGGCACCGGCGGCGATGATGGCTTCCAGGCGGGCCTGCTCTTCGGCCAGCTTGTCGAAATCCGCATCCGGCTCGGCGTAGGCGACATAGACGGCTTCGAGCTGCTTCTGCGCGGCCATCACCTCGCCCAGGCCGCTCTCGACTTCCTCACGCACGGTCTTGGCCGGATCGAGCTGCGGCTCCTGCGGCAGGTAGCCGATGTTCAGGTTCGGCATCGGCGTGGCTTCGCCCTCGATGTCCTTGTCGAGGCCGGCCATGATCTTGAGCACGGTCGACTTGCCCGAGCCGTTCAGGCCCAGCACGCCAATCTTGGCGCCCGGGAAGAACGACAGCGAGATGTCCTTGAGGATCTGGCGCTTGGGCGGAACGATCTTGCCCACGCGGTTCATGGTGAAAACGTACTGTGCCATGGGGTGATGCGCGTGAAATTGGGAATGCGCGGAGTGTAGCAAAGGCAGGGCCGCCGCCGGGCCCGAACGCGCGGCGTTTGCGGCACAATCGGCCAAATCCGGCTCTGGACAACGGCATGCCCCGCTCATCGACCTCCGCCCCGCTGCTGACGCGCCGTGCGCTGAACCGCGCGCTGCTCGACCGCCAGTTGCTCCTGCGCCGCAGCCGGATGGCGCCGCTGGCCGCCATCGAACGGCTGGTGGCGCTGCAGTCGCAGATTCCGCAGGCGCCGCACTATGGGCTGTGGTCGCGGTTGGCGGGGTTTCGCACGGAGGCGCTCGACCGGCTACTGACCCGTCGCCGTGCCGTGCGCGGCGCGATGATGCGCTGCACATTGCATCTGGCGAGCGCACGCGACTACCTGGCGCTGCGCCCGCTGCTGGACGCGCAGATGCTGCGCCTGGCCTTCAGCGGCCCCGGCAAGGTGGTCGCCGACATCGATCCCGCAGCGCTGCGTGCGGCGGCACGGGCAGCGTTGGCCGACGGCCCGCTCACCGCGGTGCAGTTGGGCGAGTGCCTGCAACCGCTGTGGCCCAAGCACGATGCGGCCGCGCTGGCCCGGGCGATTCCGTTGCTGGAACCGCTGGTGCAGGTGCCGCCGCGCGGCCTGTGGCGCGGCTCCGGTCAAGCGGCACTGGCCACCGTCGCCGACTGGCTGGGCGAAGCCACCGAGCCCGCTGCCACGCCGGAAGCCCTGGTGTTGCGCTACCTCGCCGGCTACGGCCCGGCGTCGGTGGCCGACGCGCAGGCGTGGTCCGGGCTGACACGGCTATCGGCAGCGTTCGAGACACTGCGCCCACAACTGAAGACCTTCGTCGACGAGCACGGCGTCGAGCTGTTCGACCTGCCGCGCGCGCCGCGCCCCGATGCCGAGATGCCGGCACCGGTGCGCTTCCTGCCCGAACTCGACTGCGCGCTGCTGGCGCATGCCGACCGCGCACGCATCCTCGACGACGGCCACCGCAAGGCGATCTACACGAAGAACGGCATCCTGCCGCCGACGCTGCTGATCGACGGCTTCGTCGCCGGCACCTGGAAGCTTGCGACCGAGCGCGAACGGGCCACGCTCACGCTCTCCCCGTTTGCGAGGCTGGCCAAGCGCGACGCGGCTGCGCTGGAGGAGGAAGGCGCGCAGCTGCTGGCCTTTGCCGCCGCCGATTGCAGCACACACGCGATCCGCTTCGCCCAATGAAAAAGGCGCCCGCTAGGGGCGCCTTTCTCGTGCAGCGTGAGGCGAGCCTCAGTGCATCATCATGTTGGCGTTCATGTTGTGCATGACCCACAACGAATGGACGATCACGATCGCCTGGAAGTGTTCGCAAAACCAGAATACGCCGATATCGTCACGGTGGTGGCTTGCGCTAGGTTCTAACGTTTCACCTTTGGAGCCACCATGAGCCATCGAGTACGGATTGCATTGCTCAACGACACCACCACGCGCCGTGGCCGCATTCGCAGCGGCGACCCGCTCTGTAGGAGTTTTGGTGAGCCCACAGCCCTGCTCGGCACGGAAGTCTGGTGCCCCGATTGCAAGCAAGTGGGCAGGATTGTAGAAGGTGCCAGCCTCTGGAAGGTGCGAGGAAAACCCGCTGCGTTCCACGGTAGCCTGATCATCTGCGGCTGTCCGCGTGGCACACACCGTGTGATTGCGCAGCACAGCAACTTCCATGTTGAACTCAAGCCCGGGGAGGGCAGCGCCTACCCCGCGTCACCGACAGTGCGCGCGGCGAGCACGCCGACCGACGCGCTCTTCTGCGCCGCGTTCCAGCTCTGCCACGCCGATCACAAGGCGCCCCTAGCGGATTATCACTATGGACTCGTAAGCAGCGACGGGTCACGCCACACCGGCACCACCGATGCTTCCGGCATCACGGCACGCTTTCGCACCGATACGGCCGGGAGCGTGTCGCTGGCTTATGCCATTCAAGTACGCATTGGGGTCGACGCATGAACCCACTCGTCACGACCAAGCTTGCACCCGAAAGCGGCTACCAACCGACGCGCCACTCCCTGAGCCCGTTACAGCTGAGCGAAATCCCTACTGCGATGGATCGGATGGGGTGGGCGACGGCAGCACGGCTGATGCGGCGGTGGTTTGGTAATCCACCCTATGCAATGAGCAATGCTGTCCGCGCGGGAAAAACCAGTCCGCTGGAATTGTCGCAAGAATATTACGACGATCACATCGTCACCATGGACTGGGCATTGCACTATCCGCGATGTAGCTCGGCCCATGACCGATTGATGCTCAACTGGGCCAACCCCAATGGCGTAGACAGACTCACCAAGTTGCTGAAAAAGCAGGGCTGGCACCCTGGCCTCAGCACTCCTGTCATGTTGGGCTACGACATGCAAACGGGTCAGGCTTACACGACCGCGAGAGCGCTCCATGCAAACTGCCAGACAAACCTGAGCCTCTTTGGTGCGCGCAGCGACGTGCTTGATGACATGTATGGCGCCCTTGGAACTGCCGTGTGCTATCTAGCCGCAGTTGGCCACACCGCGCTGTCCAGCGGCGGGCGCGACATATTCGTCGTTGATCGACTCGGCTGCTATATCCGTGACACCTATGATTTCACCGATGGCGGTCTCGTACCGGAGCCGTTAGGCGTGCGGAGTCGCGATCGTTGCCTGACGAAGGCCGAAACCATGGAATTCATGGCACTCTTGTCCAGTCGTGGCGACAGCCTGTTCGCCGCTTACAGCGAACTGTCCGCGCGGTATCCCGGCTTCGTGCCCGTCTTCAACGGAGACTTTCGACGCTGGCAGGAAGCACAAAATTCCGGGGGGGACTTTCTGGTGTTTTCCGACGTTCGATGGCATCAGCCCGCTATTCGAGAGATACAGCTTTGAACGCCGTATGAAAGTAACAATCGACATCCGATGGAAATGGGTCGTGCTGGCAGGTCTGTTCGCTTGTGTTGTATTCGCACGCTGGGCACCCAAAGGGTTGGGACGCATCGAATCCATTCACAACAGCCCAAACGGCTTCTATCGCGTTGAATTCTGGTCGCCGTCGATTTTTAGCGGTCGGGGCTGGTGGAATGCCGACGTTCCTAGTTTCGTTCGCGTGTACCGCAACAGCACACGCGAGTTGCTTGGCGAGAGCAAGATTTTTGACATGAACGGTAACGGGGCCATCTTATGGCCGCTCCCAGGCAGTCTCACGTTGATGGTCGGCTCTGGCGACGACTCGTACATACTGAATCTCCCGGCTGGATCGCCGCCGGGAGACTATCCGCGGCGAGATGACGAAGGCGCGTCCCGATGCCGGTGCGAGTAAATGCAGCTGACAATCACGATTCGCTGGAAATGGATTGCACTGGCGCTGCTGCTCGCGTGCGTGCTGTTTTTGCGCTGGGCACCCAAAGGGCTGGGGCGCATCGAATCCATTAGCAACAGTCCGAA
>CAJXMR010000305.1 GCA_913056305.1 uncultured Ralstonia sp. | reverse complement strand
GCTCGGCGGCGGTCAGCTTGAAGAACTGCGCGAACAGCGAGCCGATCGCGCCGCCGGTCATGATGATCGGCCCCTCCGCGCCGAACGGCCCGCCGCTGCCGATCACGATGCCCGATGAGAGCGGTTTGAGCACCGCCACCTTGGGCGACATCTTGCTCTTGCCGAAGAGGATCGCCTCGATGGCCTCGGGGATGCCGTGGCCGCGGATCTTCTCCGAGCCAAAGCGCGCCATCAGCCCGACGATCAGCCCGCCGATGACCGGCACCGCGATCACCCACAGCCCCAGCGTGTTGTCCGCCGGCGAGCGGTTGGCGAACGACAGCGTCTGGAAGAAGAACAAGTTGGTGAAGAAACGGATCAGGTTGAGCAGCACCACGGCCGCCAGCGTGGCAAACGCGGCAATGACGACTGCCAGCGCGGTGGTGCGGAAGAGCGTGGTGTCGGTCGCGAAATCGCGCCGATGGGCGAGGGTTTGCATGACGTTACGGATCGAGATGGGGAATTTTGAAGGCGCGGCTGAACTCGGACAGTTCGCTCTGGTGCAGCGCGGCCAGCTGGGCAACGAGGCGGTCGCCTTTCTTGCTCAGGTGGACTTCCACCTGGCGCGCGTCGGTCTCGCTCGGGCGGCGTTCGACCAGGCCGGCCTCTTCGCACCGTGTGACGAGTGCCACCGTGCCGTGCGGCGAGGCCTGCAGGCGCTCGGCCAGCTCGCCCACGGTGGCCCATTCGCGGCCGGCGTAGCCCTTGACGTGCAACAGCAGCTGATACTGCAGCGGCGTGATGCCGGCATCCTGGATCAGGTCTTCGGAGGCGCGCAGGAAGCGGCGCAGGTGATAGCGGAAGTCCGACAGCGTCTCAAAGTCCGCTTTGGTCAGCTTCCGGGGCGTGGTTGGGGGCATGGAATTGAGGGCGCACGCGATGGAGGCGCGAATATATCACGGCATGATATATCCGCGCGATCGCGCGCGTCCCTTATTTGAGCCCCAGCCGCCGCGCGAGTTTGTGGAGGTTGCTGGCGTCCAGCCCGAGCGCGCGTGCGGCCTGCGCCCAGTTGTCTTGGTGCGCCGCCAGCGCTGTGCGGATGTGCCGCCGCTGGCAATCGTCCACGGCGTCGCGCAGCGTGATGCCCGGGACGATGGCCGATGAGGCTTCTGGCGGCTGACCGCTGGGCGACGGCGGTGCAATGGCCTGGGCGTCCAGGTCGAGCAAGCCGGTCTCCAGCGTGACGATGTCGTCGCGACTGGCGCCGCGGCTCAGCACCTTGAGCGCGGCGCGGCTGATGACGTGTTCCAGTTCACGCACGTTGCCGGGCCAGGGGTAGCGGCGCAGCGCATCCTCCGCCTCGGCGGAGAGCCGCAGGCTGCGCAGGCCCAGGCGTGCGCGGTTGTTCTCCAGGAAGCGGCCGGCCAGCAACAGCACGTCGTTGCCGCGCTCGCGCAGCGGCGGAATCGGCACCGGATAGACCGACAGCCGGTGATAGAGGTCGGCCCGGAACGCGCCATCGCGCACACGCTCGCGCAGGTTGCGGTTGGTGGCCGCGATCACCCGCACGTCGACATGGCGCGGGCGGTCGGCGCCCAGGCGCTGGATCTCGCCGTTCTGCAGCGTGCGCAGCAGCTTGGCCTGCACCGTGAGCGGCAGCTCGCCCACCTCGTCGAGCAGCAGGGTGCCGCCGTCGGCGGCCTCGAAGCGGCCCGGGCGCTCGCCCACCGCACCAGAGAACGCGCCCTTGACGTGGCCGAACAACTCGCTTTCCGCCAGCGATTCGGGCAGCGCCGCGCAGTTGACGTGCACCAGCGGGCGATCGCGCCGGCGCGACAGGCGATGCAGCCGGTGCGCGAACAGCTCCTTGCCGACGCCGGTCTCGCCGAGCAGCAGGACCGGCAATTCGGAGTCGGCCACCACCTCCAGCTCATGCAGCAACTGGTGGATGGCCGGGCTCTGGCCGATGATCTCGGAGTCGTCCGCGGCAACGTCGCCGGGCGGCAGGTCGCCACGGGTGGCGCGCAGCGCGCGGATTTCGGCTTCGAGCCGCGTGGTGCGCGCGGCGGCTTCGACCACCACGGCCAGCTGGCGCAGCTCGGCCTGCGCGTCGGTGTCGAAGGTGCCGATCTGGAGCGCGTCCAGCGTGAGCACGCCCCACAGCTGGCCCTCCACGTGCAGGCTGACACCCATGCAGTCGTGCACCGGCAGCGGCGCGCCGGCCTGTGCGTCGATCAATCCGTCGTAGGGGTCGGGCAGGGTGCTGTCGTGGTGGAAGCACGTCACGCCGCGCCGCGCGAGGATGGCGGCCAGGCGCGGATGCTGCCCGACCACGAAGCGTCGGCCCAGCGCGTCGCGCACCAGCCCATCCACGGCAATCGGCCGCAGGTGGTCTTCTTCCAGTTGCAGCAGCGCGACCGCCCCGCAGCGGAAGTGCGCGCGCAGGCTGCCGACCAGCCGCTGCATGCGCACCGCTGGCGGCAGGTCGGCCACCAAATCGGCCAGAAGCAGGTGATCGATCATGGTTTAAGTAACCCGATAAGGTAAAAGTGACCATCTCTTGGTGATGGTGAATTTTACCTTGTAGGGCGCAACCTATTGATTAGCCGAGGAAAAAATCTGGCATGCAAATCGCGTTGAAGGTGCATCCATTTCGCAACGCATTGATTTCACCAAGGAGCATGTCATGCCGTTACTGGACCAGCCGCTGGGGCAACTCGCCCGCAACATTCCGGGCGCGACCGGGGTCTTCCACGAATATCAGCTCGATTTCTGCTGCGGCGGCAAGCACAGCCTGCGCGAAGCGGCACGGGCCAAGGGCATCGAGGCCGGGCCGATTGCCGAGCGTCTGCAGGCGCTGCAGTCGGCGGTCACGCCGGATGAGGCGGCCGACTGGTCCGCCGTATCGCCGAGCACGTTGATCGACTACATCGTCGAACGTTTCCACGAGCGCCACCGCGAGCAGTTGCCCGAGCTGATCCGCCTCGCGCGCCGGGTGGAGCACGTGCATGGCGACCGCGAGGAGTGTCCGGTGGGCCTGGCCGACCTGCTCGACGCCATGTTGCAGGAGCTCGAAAGCCATATGCAGAAGGAGGAGCAGATCCTGTTTCCGATCCTGGCGCGCGGCCATGGCGTGCGTGCCGGCGGCCCGATCGCGGTGATGCGCATGGAGCATGACCAGCACGGCGACGCGCTGCAGCGGCTGATGGACGTGACCAACGGCATCACCCTGCCGCGCGGGGCGTGCACGACGTGGCGGGCGCTCTATCTGGGCCTGGGCGCGTTTCGTGAAGATCTGATGGAGCACATCCACCTGGAGAACAACGTCCTGTTCGAGGGGGCGGCCGGGCAGAACTGAAGGTGGCGGGCAACAAAAAAGCCAAGCGACGTGCTTGGCTTTTTTGTTTGAATCCTTGGTGCCTCGGGCCGGAATCGAACCGGCACTCCTTTCGGAACCGGATTTTGAGATTGAGTCCCGAGACTAGCATGAGACCACGCTGGAACCCGCAGAGCCTTGCTGCGCTTGGTTTTCCAAGAGGCTAGTCCCGTTTAGCCTTACGCCTAGACCAGACCGATTGCGGCAGACATTCTGATGCCGTGGCTCCTGGCTGGTTCCTGCGTTCGATCTCGAACTAGGAGGCGTCATGGCTAAGATCAAACTCACCAAATCCGCTGTCGATACGGCAGAAGTCACCGGCAAGGATTACGAACTGCGGGATACCATTGTCCCCGGCTTTCTCTGCAAAGTCACCGCCCACGGCCGCAAGGTCTTCATGCTCCAGTACCGCACGAACTGGGGCGAGCGCCGCAAGCCGAAGATCGGCCAGTTCGGCGAGCTGACCGTCGAGCAAGCGCGGTCGATCGCACAGGACTGGCTGGCCGACGTGCGCAAGGGCGACGACCCCAGCGCCGCCAAGCTGGCTGCCCGCATGGCCCCGACGGTCAAGGAACTGTGCGGGCAGTTCATCGAGGAATACTCCAAGCCGCGCAACAAGCCCCGGACGGTCGATTCCTACCAGGGCTACATCGACCGCCACATCCTGCCTACCCTGGGCAAGCTCAAGGTGCCGGACGTAACGCGGGCGCACATCACCACGCTGATGAAGGACAAGGCAAAGATCGGCGTTACGGCCAATCGGGTTCTGGCCTGTTTGCGCAAGATGTTCAAC
>CAJXMR010000304.1 GCA_913056305.1 uncultured Ralstonia sp. | reverse complement strand
TTCGAGGCCGCGGTGGCCGGCGGCATCCCCATCATCAAGGCGCTGCGCGAGGGCCTCACGGCCAACCGCATCGAGTGGATCGCCGGCATCATCAACGGCACCACCAACTTCATCCTGTCGGAGATGCGCGACAAGGGCCTGGACTTCGACACCGTGTTGAAGGAAGCCCAGCGCCTGGGCTATGCCGAGGCCGATCCGACCTTCGACATCGAGGGCTTCGACGCCGCCCACAAGCTCACGCTCATGTGCGCTATCGCCTTCGGCGTGCCGGTGCAGTTCGAGCGCGCTTACGTGGAGGGCATCACCAAGCTGGAAGCCGTCGACATCCGCTACGCGGAGGAACTCGGCTACCGCATCAAGCTGCTCGGCCTGACGCGCCGCACCGACGCCGGCATCGAGCTGCGCGTGCATCCGACGCTGGTGCCGGCCAAGCGCCTGATCGCCAACGTGGAAGGCGCGATGAACGCCGTGGTCGTCAACGGCGACGCCGTGGGCCCGACGCTGTACTACGGCAAGGGCGCCGGCGCCGAGCCGACCGCCTCGGCCGTCGTTGCCGACCTGGTGGACGTGACGCGCCTGCACACCGCCGACCCCGAGCACCGCGTGCCGCACCTGGCGTTCCAGCCGGACGCGCTGTCCGACACGCCGGTGCTGCCGATCGACGAGGTGCGTTCGAGCTACTACCTGCGCATCCGCGTGGCCGACGAGACCGGCGTGCTGGCCGACATCACACGCATCCTGGCCGAGGGCGGCATCTCGATCGACGCGATGCTGCAGAAGGAATCGCGCGAGGGCGAGCCGCAGCCGCAGACCGACATCATCATGCTGTCGCACGTGACCGTGGAAAAACGCGTGAACACTGCCATCGCCGCCATCGAAGCGCTGCCGACCGTGCTGTCGAAGGTCAAGCGTATCCGCATGGAAGAACTGAACTGAGCGTACGACATGAGCATGCAATACCGATCGACCCGCGGCCATGCCGAGCCGCAGAGCTTCTCCCGCATCCTGCTGGGCGGCCTGGCGCCGGATGGCGGCCTGTACCTGCCCGAGCAGTACCCGCAAGTCAGCGTTGAAGAACTGACCCGCTGGCGCGACCTGCCGTACGCCGATCTGGCCTTCGAGATCCTGCGCAAGTTCGCCACCGACATTCCCGAGGACGACCTGCGCGCGCTGACCCGCCGCACCTACACGCCCGAGGTCTACTGCAACGCGCGCGCCGGCGATAACACCGCCGACATCACGCCGCTGCATCGCCTGGGCGAGGAGGGCGGTACGTCGCTGTCGCTGCTGTGCCTGTCCAACGGCCCGACGCTGGCCTTCAAGGACATGGCGATGCAGCTGCTGGGCAACCTGTTCGAATACGCCCTGGACCGCGAACACGCCGAGCTGAACATCCTGGGCGCCACCTCCGGCGACACCGGCAGCGCGGCCGAATACGCCATGCGCGGCAAGCGCGGTGTGCGCGTGTTCATGCTGAGCCCGCACCGCAAGATGAGCGCGTTCCAGACCGCGCAGATGTTCAGCCTGCAAGACGCGAACATCTTCAACATCGCCATCGAAGGCGTGTTCGATGATGCGCAGGACATCGTCAAGGCCGTTTCCAACGACCTGGAGTACAAGGCCCGCCAGAAGATCGGCACGGTCAACTCGATCAACTGGGCGCGCGTGGTCGCGCAGGTCGTGTACTACTTCAAGGGATACTTGCTGGCGGCCCCGAAGGTCGGCGACAAGGTCTCGTTCTGCGTGCCGTCGGGCAACTTCGGCAACGTCTGCGCCGGCCACATCGCGCGCATGATGGGCCTGCAGATCGACAAGCTGGTGGTCGCCACCAACGAGAACGACGTGCTCGACGAGTTCTTCCGCACCGGCACCTACCGCGTGCGTTCGGCCGCGCAGACGTACCACACGTCGAGCCCGAGCATGGACATCAGCAAGGCGTCGAACTTCGAGCGCTTCGTGTTCGACCTGCTCGACCGCGAGCCGGCACGCCTGGCGCAGCTCTTCCGCGACGTGGACGAGAAGGGCGGCTTCTCGATGGCCGACAAGCCGGAGTTCGATCGCATCGCCCAGTTCGGCTTCGTCTCGGGTCGCAGCACGCACGAAGATCGCGTCAACACGATCCGCGACGTGTTCGCCCATTACGGCACCATGATCGACACCCACACCGCCGACGGCGTGAAGGTGGCGCGCGAGAACCTCACGCCCGGCGTGCCGATGGTGGTGCTGGAAACGGCGCTGCCGGCCAAATTTGGCGACACCATCCGCGAGGCGCTGGACCGCGAGCCGGAGCGTCCGGATGGCTATGCCGACATCGAATCGCTGCCGCAGCGTTTCGAGGTCATGCCTGCTGACGTTGACCGCATCAAGGGCTATATCGCCCAGCACACGGGTTTGTAAACCATGGCCGCAGTGCCGGATGATGTGGCCGAGGCAGCGTTCGCACGCTGCCTGCACGACATCCGCGCCTGCCGCCTGTGCGAAGGGGCGCTGCCGCTCGGGCCACGCCCCGTCGTCATGGCCGATCGGCGTACCCGCGTGCTGATCATCGGGCAGGCGCCGGGACGCATCGTCCACGAAACCGGCATCCCCTGGAACGACCGCTCGGGCGATCGCCTGCGCCAGTGGCTGCAAATCCCGTACGACGACTTCTACGCCGACAAGCGCATCGCCGTGGTGCCGATGGGTTTCTGCTTTCCCGGCACCGGCCCGAACGGTGACCTGCCGCCGCGTCCGGAATGCGCGCCGCAGTGGCATCGCCCATTGCTGACGGCGATGCCGGACGTGAAGCTCGCGCTGCTGGTCGGCACGTATGCGCAGCGCTACTACCTCGACGTGCCGCGCGGCTGGTCGCTGACCGACGTGGTCCGCAACGGGCCCGTGCAGGACGCCGACGGCCGCGTGCTGTTCCCACTGCCGCACCCAAGCCCGCGCAACTTGGCCTGGTTCAAGCACAACCCGTGGTTTGACGCGCACATCGTGCCGGCGCTGCGTTTGGCGTTGGTCAACGCATTCGCTTGATACGTCTGGGTTGATGCATGGCAGCGGCCCGGAACCGATACAATCGAAATCTCTCCCTGATTTCGCACTCCGCATGTCCGCCAACGATGCTCCCGCCGTCAAACCGTCCCTGCTGACGCTCGATGCGGCGCTGTCGCAACTGCTGCAACCACTCCTTGCCGGGCGGGGTTTGCACGACACCGAAACCGTGCCGACGCTGCACGCCAACGGCCGCGTGCTTGCGCAGGCTGTGCGCAGCAGCCTGAACGTGCCGCCGGCCGACAACACGCAGATGGACGGCTACGCCGTGCGCACCGCCGACATCACCGCGCCGGGCACGCGCCTAATGGTTGCCCAGCGCATTCCCGCCGGCCATGTCGGCCAGCCGCTGAACGCGGGCGAGGCCGCGCGCATCTTCACGGGCGCGTTGATCCCGCCGGGCGCCGATGCTGTGGTCATGCAGGAGCAATGCAAGGCCGATCCGGACACGGGCACCGTCGTCATCGACCACGTGCCGGAATCCGGCGAGTGGATCCGCCGCGCCGGCGAGGACATCGCCGACGGTGCCGAGATTCTTTCGCGCGGCACACGCCTCGGCGCCCAGCAGCTCGGCCTGGCCGCCTCGGTCGGCTGCGCCAACCTGCAGGTCGTGCGGCGCCCGCGTGTGGCCGTGTTCTTCACCGGCGACGAACTCGCCATGCCCGGCGAGCCGCTCAAGCCCGGCGCCATCTACAACTCCAACCGCTTCACGCTGCGCGCGCTGCTGGAAAACCTCGGCTGCGACATCACCGATTTCGGCATCGTGCCCGATACGCTGCAGGCCACGCGCGACACGCTGCGCGCAGCGGCCGAGGGCCACGACCTGATCATCACGTCCGGCGGCGCGTCGGTCGGCGAGGAAGACCACATCAAGCCCGCCGTGGAAGCCGAAGGGCGCCTGAATATGTGGCAGATCGCCATCAAGCCGGGCAAGCCGCTGGCCTTTGGCGAGGTGCGCCGCCCAGAAGGCATGGTGGGTGGCCCGACCGCGTTCTTCCTTGGCCTGCCGGGCAACCCGGTGTCGAGCTTCGTGACCTTCCTGCTGTGCGTGCGGCCGTTCATCCTGCGCCTGCAGGGCGTGGTGGACGTGGCCCCGAAACGCATCCCGATGCGCGCCGACTTTGCGCTGCCCAAGGGCGATCGCCGCAACGAGTTCCTGCG
>CAJXMR010000303.1 GCA_913056305.1 uncultured Ralstonia sp. | reverse complement strand
GCAACCTGTACTACCACTTCCGCAACAAGGACGACATCATCAACTCGATCTTCGTCCAGTTCGAGCAGGAGATGGCGCGCCGCCTGAAGCTGCCCGAAGACCACAAGGCCACGCTGGACGAGACCTGGGGCTACCTGCAGTACATGTCGGAGTTCATCTGGAACTACCGCTTCCTGTACCGCGACATCAATGATCTGCTGGCGCGCAACCGCATGCTGGAGTTGAACTTCAAGCGCATCGTCGAGCAGAAGCGCCACTTTGCGATGGACATTTGCCACCAGTTCATCCAGGACGGCGAGATGGAGGCCACGGCCGAACAGATCGACGTCATCTGCACCAACATGGTGGTGGTGGGCACGTACTGGCTGTCGTTCCAGTTCGTGCTGCATCCGCGCCAGTACAACGACCCCAAGGCCATCCGCGACCATCTGCATGGCGTGAGCTATCACCTGCTGTCGATCCTCGCGCCTTACCTGCGCGGCAAGCCGCGGCGCGCCTTCGATCTGCTGGCCATCAGCCGCAGCAACGATCCGCCGCTCGAAACCAAACCAAGCTGATGAAATCGATCTGCGTTTATTGCGGTTCCAGCCCGGGCGTGCGCCCGGAATACAAGGCCGGCGCCATCGCGCTGGGCAACAAGTTGGTCGAGCGTGGCCTCACGCTCGTCTACGGCGGCGGCAACGTTGGCCTGATGGGCATCGTGGCCGATGCGGTGCTGCACGGGGGCAACCCGGTCATCGGCATCATCCCGAAATCGCTGGTGCGCAAGGAGGTCGGGCATAAGGAGCTGACCGAGCTGCACATCGTCGACAGCATGCACCAGCGTAAGCAGATGATGGCGGACCGCGCCGACGCCTTCATCGCCATGCCCGGTGGCGTGGGCACCTACGAAGAGCTGTTCGAGACCTTCACCTGGCTGCAGCTCGGCTATCACAACAAGCCGATCGGCCTGCTGAACGTGGCGGGCTTCTACGACAAGATGCTCGCCTTCATCGACCACGCGGTGGCCGAAGGCTTCCTCAAGCGCCACCACGCCGACCTGCTCCACGTGAGCGACGACCCCGACACGCTGATCGACATGCTGGCCAGCGCCCCGCGCGACACCGTCGACAAGTGGTCGGAGCGGCGCGAGCGCACCTGACCTAGAACGAAGACCCCGGCTGGGTCAGGAACACCGCCTCCTCGGCCGTGGAGACACGCCCGAGCACCGCATTGCGATGCGGGAAGCGCCCGAAGCGCGCGATGATCTCCCGGTGCTTTTCCGCCCAGAGCAGCGAGTCCGCATCACCGTCACGGTCACGCAGGCGCGTGTAGAGGCGAATCGATTCGTCCTGTGCGGCGAGCGATTCGCTGTGTTCGAACGGCAGGTAGCAGAAACTGCGGTGATGCCGCGTTGGCAACTCGGTGTCCCAACCGGCGGCCACGACGATCTGCGCGGTGTGCAGCGCGGCCGCGTCGCTGGCAAAGGCGCGCGGCGAGCCACGGAACATGTTGCGCGGGAACTGGTCGAGCACCACGATGCGCGCGATGGCCTCCAGCGGCGTGTCCATCCAGGTGTCGGCGTCGCCCGTGGCAAGCGCCTCCCACAGCGGCAGGAAGCGCGCGCGGATCTCGGCATCGAAGGCCTCGGACTTCTTGAACCACTCGGCGCGCGCGTCGGTCAGCGGCGCGGTGCCAAACCAGAACGCGAGCACATCGTCGGCGGTGGGCAAACCGATCATGCGGAGCTCCTCTCTGCTCTTGGGGGTGTTCTTGTTCAGCGTGCGCGCCTAGCGCGGCACGTTGCGCATCCAGTCGGCGGTCTGCCAGAAGGCTTGCATCAGGCGCAGTTGCAGGGCTTCGTCGATGCCGAGGTCCTGCATCGCCAACGCCATGCAGCGCATCCACTGGTCGCGCTCCTGCGTGCCGATCTCGAATGGCAGATGGCGCGCGCGCAGGCGCGGGTGGCCAAAGCGCTCGATGTAGTGGCTCGGGCCGCCCAGCCAGCCGCACAGGAACCAGAACAGCTTGTCGCGCGAGCCCTCCAGGCTGGGCGGGTGCACCGCGCGCAGCACGGCAAACTCGGGCTCGAGGTCCATCAGGTCGTAGAAGCGGTCGACGAGTTCGCGCACGCGCGCCTCGCCGCCGATCAGGTCAAAGGCCAGGGTTTCCTGGCCGGAAGTCGCATCAGTCATACAGCACTCACATCAACAAAACGTTCAAGCCGCAGTCAGGCCGCATTCAGGCATCGCGTAGGGTGGCCATGGCCGGGCGGCGCAGCACTTCGCGCAAGCCCAGCCAACCGCCCGCAAACGCGCACAGCATGCCAGCCACGATGCCCACCGGCAGGATCGCCGGGTTGAAACGATACGGGAAATCGAACACGTGCACCGACAGCACCCAGCCGATGACGATGGCGCCCACGCTGGCCATCAAGCCGGCGAGGCCGCCGACGATCAGCACCTCGGCGTACTGGGTCTGGCGCACCACCGCCGAGCCGGCACCCAGCGCGCGCAGCACACCGGCATCGCGCAGGCGCTCGTCACGCGAGCCGGACAGCGCCGCGTACAGCACCAGCACGCCTGCTGCCAGCGTAAAGACGAAGAGGAACTCCACCGCCGCCGTCACCTGGTCCATCACGCCCTGCACCTGGTGCAGGATCAATTCGGTATCGACCACCGTCAGGTTGGGAAACTCGCGCACCAGCCTGGCCGGCAGATCGGCCTGGCCCGAGGGAATGCGGAATGCCGTCACGTAGGTCTGCGGCATGTCGCGCAGCGCCACCGGCGGCAGGATCACGAAGAAGTTCACGCGCATCGAGCTCCAGTCGAGCTTGCGCAGCGAGGTGATGGGCGCATCCACCGTCTGCCCGGCGACGTCGAAGCGCAGCACGTCGCCCAGGCGCAGGTTGAGCGTCTTGGCGATGCCCTCCTCCACCGACGCCTCCGGCTTCTGCCCGCCGAACCACTGGCCCGCGATGATGCGGTTCTCAGGCGGTTGCGCAGTCGCATAGGACAGATTGAACTCGCGCTCGACCAGGTTGCGCGCGCGCGATTCGGCGTAGGAGTCACGGCCAATGGTGTGGCCATTCACCTGCGTCAGGCGCCCGCGCACCATCGGATACAGCTTCGGCTCGGCCACGCCCGCCCGCGCCAGCACCTGCGACACCGGCGCCACCTGGTCCGGCTGGATATTGATGATGAAGCGGTTCGGCGCATCGGC
This sequence comes from uncultured Ralstonia sp., assembly GCA_913056305.1. Classification (GTDB taxonomy): domain Bacteria; phylum Pseudomonadota; class Gammaproteobacteria; order Burkholderiales; family Burkholderiaceae; genus Ralstonia. The sequence goes on along the minus strand of CAJXMR010000303.1, from coordinate 1,306 downwards.
CGGGGTGGCGTTGTGCCACGAGCGGATCAGGTCGTTGCGCGTCATGGCCAGCAGCAGCAGCGCCATCAGACCCACCGCCAGCGACACGGTCTGCAGCACGCTTACCCCGCGCCGGCGCTCCAGCACCGCCAGCGCAAAGCGCCAGCCGACGCCCAGCGCCCGCCCGCGCCCCAGCGAAGCCGCCATCGCGCGCAGACCGCCCGCCGCCAGCAGCGCAAACACGACGACGGCGCCGGCAAACCCAGCTGCCGTCAGCGCGCCCAGCTTGAGGTCGCGCGCCGACACCACCAGCAGCGCAAAGAACGCAGCCGCCCCCAGCGCATAGCCGACCCAGGCCGCCATGGCGCGCTCGCCCGCATCCCGGCGCAGCACACGCAGCGGCGGCACGCGCACCAGGCTCAGCAGCGGCGGTACCGCAAAGCCGACCAGCAGCACCAGCCCCGCCGCCAGCCCCACCAGCGCCGGCCACACCGATGGCGCCGGCAGCGTCACCGTCACCAGATCGCCCAGCGACGCCAGCAGCAGCCAGTGCGCGCCATACCCCAGCGCCACGCCCACCGCCGAGCCGATCAGCCCGACCGCCAGGAACTCCAGCGCAAACATGCCGAGAATCTGCCCCTGCTTCAGCCCCAGGCACTTGATGATGGCCACCGCATCGGTATGCCGCGCCGTGTAGCGCCGCGCGGCCATGGTGATCGCCACCGCCGCGATCATCGCCGCCAGCAGCGCGACCAGCGACAGGAAGCGCTCGGCGCGGTCCAGCGTTTCGCGCATCTGCGGCTGGCCGTTCTGCAGCGATTCGATGCGCACGCCGCGCAGCTGGCGCGTCTTCAGCTCGTTCTCGGTCCAGGTGCGGAAGGCCGCGGCGGCGGCATCGGGCCCCGCCACCAGCAGGCGATACGTGACGCGGCTGCCATAGGCGACGAGCCCGGTGGAGGCCAGGTCGGCCATCGGCAGCATCACGCGCGGCGCGAAGTTCATGAAGCCGGCGCCACGGTCCAGCTCCTGTGTGATGACATGCGCAATCTTGAAGGTGCGCGTGCCGAGCCGGATGGCGTCGCCCACGTGCACACCCAGCGCTTCGAGCAGCGGCGCGTCAACCCATACGGTGCCGGCAGTGGGAATCGTGCCGATGGGGGCGCCGATCGTGTCGCGCCCGTCGCTCACCTTGACCGCACCGCGCAGCGGGTAGCCCGTATCGACTGCCTTGAGCGCCGCCAGCTGCGAGGCCGGCTCGCCCGACGCCCCGGTCGTGAGCGTGCTCGCCATGCTGGGGAACGCCGCCGTATGCGTGACCTGCAGGCCG
>CAJXMR010000302.1 GCA_913056305.1 uncultured Ralstonia sp. | reverse complement strand
GGCCTGATGAGCTTCCTGCCCATCATCCTGATGTTCGTGGTGCTGTGGTTCATCATGATCCGCCCGCAGATGAAGCGCCAGAAAGAGACCAAGTCCATGCTCGAAGCGCTGGCCAAGGGCGACGAAGTCGTCACCGCTGGCGGCATTCTGGGCAAGGTGACCAAGGTGGCTGAGCAGTACGTCACCGTGGAAATCGCCCCCAACACCGAGATCACCGTGCAGAAGAGCGCCGTGTCGACCGTGCTGCCCAAGGGCACGCTCAAGTCGCTGTAATCCGGCTTGTCCGGCGCCGCGCGTCCTGCGCAGGCGCCGGAACCCCAGGCAGCGCCTATCCTGAGTATTCCTCCGCGCCAACGCCTCCGGCGCCGCCTCACCGCCTTCCAAGATGAATCGCTATCCGCTCTGGAAATACCTTGTGATCCTGGTGGCGCTTGCCATTGGGTTCCTCTATACGCTGCCGAACTTCTTCGGTGAAGCGCCCGCCGTGCAGGTGTCGTCGGGCAAGGCCACCGTCAAGGTCGACCTGGCCGTGCAACAGCAGGTCGAGGGCCTCCTCGCCGCGGCCAACCTGCAGCCGGACGGCGTGTTCTTCGACCAGAACGGCACCTCCGGCAGCGTGCGCGTGCGCTTTGCCGACACCGACACCCAGCTCAAGGCCAAGGACGTGCTGGCCCGCGGCCTGAACACCGACCCGACCGATCCGACCTACATCGTCGCGCTGAACCTGCTGTCGGGCTCGCCGCGCTGGCTGACCTCGATGCATGCCCTGCCGATGTTCCTGGGCCTGGACCTGCGCGGCGGCGTGCACTTCCTGCTGCAGGTCGACATGAACGGCGCGCTGACCAAGAAGCTCGACTCGCTGGCCGGCGACATCCGCACGCAACTGCGCGACAAGGGTATCCGCCACAGCGGCATCGACCGCAGCGGCACCACCCTCAGCATCAAGTTCAACAACCCCGACGACGCCGACCGCGCCCGCACCCTGCTGTCCGACAGCACGCGCGAGCTGGCCTACAACGTCGACAAGACCGCCGACGGCGCCACGCTCACGGCCACCTTCACCGCCGCTGCGATGAAGGAAGTGCAGGACAACGCCGTCAAGCAGAACGTCGTCACGCTGCACAACCGCGTGAACGAACTCGGCGTGTCCGAGCCGGTGATCCAGCAGCAGGGTCAGGACCGCATCGTGGTGCAGCTGCCGGGCGTGCAGGACACCGCCAAGGCCAAGGACATCATCGGCCGCACCGCCACGCTGGAAGCGCGCATGGCCGACCCCAACGTGACCGGCATCCCGCGCCCGGGCGACCCGGTGCCGCTGGGCGACGAGCTGTTCACGCAAGGCCACGGCGCCCCGGTGCTGCTGCAGAAGCAGGTGATCTTCACGGGTGACCGCATCACCAGCGCCTCGGCCGGCTTCGACCAGAACCACAACCCGTCGGTCGACATCACGCTCGACGGCCAGGGCGGCCGCATGCTGCGCGACGTCTCGCGCGACAACATCGGCAAGCGCATGGGCATCGTGCTGTTCGAGAAGGGCAAGGGCGAGGTGCTGACGGTGGCCACCATCCAGTCCGAGCTGGGCTCGCGCTTCCAGATCACGGGCAGCGGCTCGACCGAAGCCTCCGCCGACCTGGCGCTGCTGCTGCGCGCCGGTTCGCTGGCCGCGCCGATGGAGATCATCGAAGAGCGCACCATCGGCCCGTCGCTGGGTGCCGACAACATCAAGAAGGGCTTCGATTCGGCGCTGTATGGCTTCCTCGCCATCTCGGTGTTCATGGTGCTGTACTACATGCTGTTCGGCGCGTTCTCGGTCATCTCGCTGGGCGTGAACGTGTTCCTGCTGATCGCGCTGCTGTCGATGCTGCAGGCCACCCTCACGCTGCCGGGTATCGCCGCCATCGCGCTGGCGCTCGGTATGGCCATCGACGCCAACGTGCTGATCAACGAGCGCGTGCGCGAAGAACTGCGCAACGGCGCCTCGGCGCAGATGGCGATCGCCGCCGGCTTCGAACGTGCCTGGGCGACCATCCTGGACTCGAACGTGACGACGCTGATTGCCGGCCTGGCGCTGCTGGCCTTCGGTTCGGGCCCGGTGCGCGGCTTTGCCGTGGTGCACTGCCTGGGCATTCTGACGTCGATGTTCTCGGCGGTGTTCTTCAACCGCAGCCTCGTGAACCTCTGGTACGGGCGCCGCAAGAAGCTGCAGGGCCTGGCCATCGGCCAAGTGTGGAAGCCGGGCAATACGCAGACGCCGCCGGCCCAGCAGCAGTAAGACCGACCGAACTACTGAACCTCGCATAACCGGCACCGGCCCCGCACCTTCGGGCCGGTTGCCACAAAGGGCAGACCATGGAGTTTTTCCGCATACGCCGCGACATTCCGTTCATGAAGCACGCGTTGATCTTCAACGCCGTGTCGTTCCTGACGTTTATCGCTGCTGTCTTCTTCCTGTTCCACAAGGGGCTGCACCTGTCGGTGGAATTCACCGGCGGCACGGTGATGGAAGTCGCCTACACCCAGGCCGCCGACCTGCCGAAGGTCCGCGCCAGCGTCGAGCAGCTCGGCTACGCCGACGCCCAGGTGCAGAACTTCGGCACCTCGCGCGACGTGATGATCCGCCTACCGCTCAAGAACGGCCCGGACGGCAAGCCCATCGCCTCGGCCGTACAGAGCCAGCAGGTCATGACGGCGCTGACCGCCGCCAGCCCCGACGTCAAGCTGCAGCGCGTGGAATTCGTCGGCCCGCAGGTCGGCAAGGAACTCGCCACCGACGGCCTGCTGGCGCTGCTGTTCGTGATCGTCGGCATCGTCATCTACTTGTCGATCCGCTTCGAGTGGAAGTTTGCGGTGGCCGGCATCATCGCCAACCTGCACGACATCGTCATCATCCTGGGCTTCTTCGCGTTCTTCCAGTGGGAGTTCTCGCTCTCCGTGCTGGCCGGCGTGCTGGCGGTGCTGGGCTACTCGGTGAACGAATCGGTGGTGATCTTCGACCGGATTCGCGAGGCATTCCGCAAGTACCGCAAGATGAACACGCACGAGGTGATCGACCACGCCATCACCAGCACCATCTCGCGGACCATCATCACCCACGGCTCGACCGAAATGATGGTGCTGTCGATGCTGGTGTTCGGCGGCCCGACGCTGCACTACTTTGCGCTGGCGCTGACCATCGGCATCTTGTTCGGCATCTACTCGTCGGTGTTCGTGGCGGCTGCGCTGTGCATGTGGCTGGGCGTCAAGCGCGAAGACCTGATCAAGGGCGAGAAGAAGGCCACCGGCCCGAACGACGATCCGAACTTCGGCGCGCAGGTCTGACGACCGCCCTTCCCTGCCCTGAGGCTTCATCCTTTGGGCAACAAAAAAGCCCCGCAACTGCGGGGCTTTTTCTTTGGGCGTTGCGCTTATTGCTGCGCGACGTTGGTGTCCTGCTTCAGGCCTTCGACCTGGATGCGCAGCTTGGTTTCCATGTTGAAACCGTAGGCCTTGCCGTAGTCCAGGCCGAACTCGTCACGGTTGAACTTCATCTCGGCATCGGCGCCGCACACTTCACGCTTGAGCATCGGATGCGGCATGCACTTGAACGCGTCGATCTCCATCTTGACCGGCTTGGTCACGCCGTGCAGCGTGAGCTGGCCTTCGGCTTCGGTCGGCACGTCGCCCTTGAACTTGGTGAAGGTGCCCTTGAAGGTGGCGGTCGGGTACTTGGCCACGTCGAACAGGTCAGCGCTCTTGGCGTGCTCGTTCATCTTGGTCAGGCCGAAGTCGATGCTGTCGGTCTGCACGGCCACGTCGATGGTACCGGTCTTGGCGGCGCGATCCAGCGTGACGGTGCCGCTGGACTTCTCGAACTTGCCGCGCCACTTCGACAGGCCGCCCATGTGGTCGGCTTCGAAGCTCGGGTAGGTGTGGGTCGGGTCCAGTTGGTACGTGGACGGTGCGGCAAACGCGGCGGTAGCGGCAACGGCGGACAGGGCAGCAACGAGGGTACGCAATTTCATGAGAACTCCTGCAAATAAGGGGCGGGAAAAAAGACCTGCGGATTACTTCTTGGCGATGACGACACGGAACTTGATGGTCACGTCGTCAGCGACGACGGACGTGTCCTTCCATTCGCCATCACCGACGTGGAACGCGTTGCGCTTGATCGGCAGCGCGCCTTCGAACACTTGATTGGCGCCGTCCTGCTTGAAGGTGACGGGCGCGGTCACGTCCTGCGTGACACCCTTGATGGTCAGCTTGCCGACTACATCCACCTTGCCGCCGGCACCGGCCTTGAAGGCCGACGACACGAAGGTTGCCTTGGGATACTTGGCGGCGTCGAACCAGTCCTTCTTCTTCAGTTCGTCGTTGTATTCCTTGCTGCCCACGTCGACGCTGGTGACGTCGATATCAACCTTGGCGGTCGACGCCGCGACATTGGCCGGGTTGTAGGTCACGGCGGCATCGAACTTGCCGAACTTGATGTCCATCGGCACGCCGAGCTGCTTGCCGGTGGCGGTGACGCTGCTCTTGGCGGC
>CAJXMR010000301.1 GCA_913056305.1 uncultured Ralstonia sp. | reverse complement strand
AGCTGGTGGCGGGCGGCATGCAGCCCGAGAAGGTCAGCCGCGTGGTGGGCCTGGAAGCGTCCGTGGCGCTGGACAAGACCGATCCGTACAACCCGATCAACCGCCGCATCAGCATCGTCGTGCTCAACGCACGCACGGCCGAGGCGGTGCGCTCGGGCGGGATCGAGCCGGTGGCCGACCTGCGCAATGATGGAAAAGACACGCTGACCGACGCCGCCGCGCGTGCGACCGGGACAGCGGCAGCAGCAGGCCAGGCCAAGCCGTAAGTGCCGAGGGGAGAGACGAACCGATGAGCGAAAAACACATCCTGGTGGTGGACGATTCCACGTCGATCCGCCGCATGATCGCCGCATGCCTGCGCGAATGCGGGTTCGTGGTGACCGAAGCCACCGACGGCAGCGCGGCGCTGGAAGTCGCGCACAAAGAGGAGGCCAGCCACCACGATCTGGTGATCACCGACCAGGTGATGCCCTCGATGGACGGCCTCACGCTGATCCGCGCCCTGCGCACGCTGCCGGCCTACGCCGACACGCCGATCCTGATGCTGACCACCGAAGCCGACAGCACCATCCGCGACCAGGCGCGCGCAGCCGGTGCCACCGGCTTCCTGCCCAAGCCGTTCGATCCGGAAGGCCTGACCGACTCCGTGATCCAGCTGCTGGAATGGCATGCACAGACCCACGGGTCGTCCGCATCCACGCATTGACCGAGACCACCACATGAACCTCGATCTCAGCCAGTTTTTCGGCGCGTTCTTTGAAGAGGCGGAAGAGCTGCTCGTCGACATGGAGCGGCTGCTGCTCGATCTCGACGTCAGCAACCCGTCATCCGACGATCTGAACGCCATCTTCCGCTGCGCGCACTCCATCAAGGGTGGCGCCGCAACCTTCGGCTTTACACACATGACGGAACTGACGCATGTGGCCGAATCGATTCTGGATCGCGCACGCACGGGCACGCTGCAGTTGCGCGAGGACATGGTAGACGCTTTCCTGGAAACGAAAGACGTGTTGAAAAGCCAACTTGAAGCCTACCGGCACGAGCACCCCATCGATACCGCCACGCTCGAATACATGGTGGCCAAGCTCAACAGCCTGGCGGCGGGCGGGGGTGCGCCTGCAGCGCCGGTGACTGCGGCCGCAGTTGCCGCACCGGCAGACGTGCCGGCCGCTGAACCGGCTCCGGCGGCAGAGCAGGCGCCGGCCCAGCCGTCGCTCGGCGCGGTCGAGGGTGGCCTGGCCATCAAGCTGACCAACGTGTCGGACGAAGACTGCGAGCTGATCGTCACCGAGCTCAAGCACTTGGGCACCGTGCTGCGCAACGTGCGCGCCGGCCGCAACAGCGACATCGTGCTGCAGACCACCTGCTCGCCCGATGACATCATCGCGGTGAGCTGCTTCATCATCGACGCCGACCAGATCGACATCAAGCCGTACGTGGCCGACGCCGCACCGGCTGCGGTGGCCGCTGCCCCGGTTGCCGAGCAGGTGGCCGCGCCGACGCCGGTGGCTGCGCAGGACGTGGCGCACGCACCCGCGGCCAACGAAGTGGCGCCGGCCGTTGCCGCTGCTCCCGTCGCACCGATGCCGTCGCGTCCGGCTGCTGCCGAGAAGCCGGCCGTCGCCGCCGAGACTTCCATCCGTGTGGGTGTGGAGAAGGTCGACCAGCTGATCAACCTGGTGGGCGAACTCGTCATCACGCAGGCCATGCTGGCGCAGACCGCATCGTCGTTCGACCCGGTGTTGAATGAACGCCTGTTCTCGGGACTCTCGCAGCTGCAGCGCAACGCGCGTGACCTGCAGGAAGCCGCCATGTCCATCCGCATGATGCCGATGGACTACGTGTTCAACCGCTTCCCGCGCCTGGTGCGCGACCTGGCGAATAAGCTGGGCAAGCAGGTCGAGCTGTCGACCTTCGGCAAATCGACCGAGCTGGACAAGGGCCTGATCGAACGCATCATCGACCCGCTCACGCACCTCGTGCGCAACAGCCTGGACCACGGCATCGAACTGCCCGAGGCCCGCGTGGCCGCCGGCAAGGACGCTACCGGCCAGCTGCTGCTGTCTGCGGCCCACCAGGGCGGCAACATCGTGATCGAGGTGAGCGACGACGGCCAGGGCCTGAACCGCGACAAGATCCTGAAGAAGGCGCGCGAGCGTGGCCTGCCGGTGTCGGACAACATGACCGACGACGAGATCAACCTGCTGATCTTCGCGCCGGGCTTCTCCACCGCCGACCAGGTGACAGACGTGTCCGGCCGTGGCGTGGGCATGGACGTGGTCAAGCAGAACATCCAGTCGATGGGCGGCTACGTCGAGATCCAGTCGCAGCGCGGCAAGGGCACCACTATCCGCATCGTGCTGCCGCTCACGCTGGCGATCCTGGACGGCATGTCGGTCAAGACCGGCGACGAAGTCTTCATCCTGCCGCTGTCGTGCGTGGCCGAATCGCTGCAGCCGCGTCCGGAAGACATCAAGGCCGTGCCGGGCGGCGGCCGCCTGCTCAAGGTGCGTGAGGAATACCTGACGCTGGTGCCGTTGTTCGAGCGCTTCCGCATCGAGCCGTCGATCCCCAATCCGTCCGAGGGCATTGTCGTGATCCTGGACGCGGAGGGCCGCAAGATCGCCCTGCAGATCGATGAACTGGTCGGCCAGCAGCAGGTGGTCATCAAGAACCTGGAGACCAACTACCGCAAGGTGCCGGGCATCTCGGGCGCGACCATCCTGGGCGACGGCAGTGTGGCGCTGATCATCGACGTGTCGGCGCTGATGCGCGAGGCGCGAGAGGCACGTTCGGGCCATTCAGAAAACGCCATGCGTGCCGTTAGTGCCGAGAAGCAAGCGACGGCGCCGGAAGCGCAGGGTGGTCGCTTCTCGACCGAAGCCATGGCTGCCGCATAAGCCAGTCAAACGCAGTTTGGGATCGACCGTGCAACGTCACGTATTCAATCAAGAGGCCAAGACGGGCCGAGGGGATTCGCAATGAAAGTCAAGGAACATGCGATCGGGGAAGACACCGGGGGCGAAGAGTACCTGGCCTTTACCCTGGGCCGTGAAGAGTACGGCATCGACATCCTGAAGGTGCAGGAGATCCGCGGTTACGAGACAGTCACGCGCATTGCCAACGCCCCCGACTTCATCAAGGGCGTGATCAACCTGCGCGGCATCATCGTGCCGATCGTCGACCTGCGCATCAAGTTCCAGCTCGACCGCGTCGAGTACAACCAATACACCGTCGTCATCATCCTGAACCTGACCGACCGCGTGGTCGGCATCGTGGTGGATGGCGTGTCGGACGTGCTGACGCTGCAGAGCCAGCAGATCAAGCCGGCGCCGGAATTCTCGGGCGCGCTGGACACGGAATACATCCGTGGCCTGGGCTCGATCGACGAGCGCATGCTGATCCTGGTGGACATCGAGCAGCTGCTGATGTCGGCCGACATGGCGCTGTGCGACGAGGCTGAAGCGGCCTGACGATGACGTGAACAATGCGGTCGCGCGGCTGGGTTGCCGCCGGCCAGTGCGCCGGATGCGCTGACGTCCGGAAAGCGACGAGACACCCGGCCGGCGTGAGAGCACACGCCAGCATGACACGTGGTGCATCGCTTGGTTGGGGAGAGGGAACCATGTTCAGCAGGATGACCATCCGGCTCCGACTGGCGCTGATGATGGTGGGCATTGGTGTGCTTGCCATCGTCGTGGGCGTGACGGGGCTGATCGGCATGCGTCACGCCAACGCGCGTGTGCAGCAGACCTATTCGGTGCAGCTTGCCGGCGCCGTGGCATTGGCCGATTCCGATGCCAACCTGCTGCGCTATCGGCTCGTGCTGGACCGTGCGGCCATGGCCACCGGCGCATCCGATATCAAGGACACCGTCGAGCGCGCCAAGATGTTCCGCGACAAGTCGGATGCTGCGTGGAAGCAGTACCGCGCCTTGCCCGCTGAACCGCAGGAGCGGCAGTTGGCGGAGGCGGCCGAAGCGCTGCGCAACACATTCCTCCACGACGGCGCCGAGGTTCTGCTGCGGGCAGTGCAGGCCAACGATCAGGCCGGCGCGGCCAAGATCATGCAGGACATCATGCCGGTGCTGTACCGGCCGCTGGGCGACAAGATCACCGCGCTGGACCACATGCAGATGGACATCGCACACGCGGGCTATGAAGCCGGCGAACGCGAGCAGGCCAGCCTGAGCACGCTCACGACCGCGCTGCTGGTGGTCGGCATCGTCGTGGGCGGCTTGCTGACCTGGGCGCTGCGCCGCTCCATCACGCTGCCGCTGGCCCGTGCCGTGGAGCAGGCCGAGCACATCACCCGGGGGGACCTGACCCACACGATCCACGTTGTGCGCGCCGATGAAACCGGCCGCCTGCTGCTGGCCCTGCAGCGGATGCAGGAGAGCCTGCAGAAGATGGTGGGGCAGGTGCGCACGGGCTCGGATTCGATCGCCAGCGCCACCGAGCAGATTGCTGCCGGCAATACCGACCTGTCGCAGCGTACGGAGCAGCAGGCCTCGTCGCTGGAGCAGACCGCATCGAGCATGGAGCAACTGACCTCGATCGTGAAGCAGAACGCCGACAACGCGCGCCAGGCCAGCACGCTGG
>CAJXMR010000300.1 GCA_913056305.1 uncultured Ralstonia sp. | reverse complement strand
ACCGGCCGGGCGTGCCGGTGAGCTGGCGGTCGGCACGGGCCCAAACCATCGCCGCACAGGCCGGGCTGCTGTGGGTCACGCAGGAAGACCAGTTGCAGGACATCTGGCTCAAGCCCGGCCAGTCGATCGACGTGCCGGCCGGCGTGCGCTTCTGGCTCTCCGGCGAGCCCGTGAACGGTTGCCCAGCGCGCTTTGCCGTGACGGAAGACGTCAACGCGCCGCGCCGGCTGGTGCGCTTCCTGGGTTTGCTGGTGTCGGCTGCGTATCGTCAGGCGGTGCGGGACGATGGGCGCGATGCGGCGCGTACGCCCTCGGCGCTGCGCATCGGGACTTGACCGGCGCGGCCCAGAACAGCCGGGTCCTCCGCTACGCCGGAAACACCCGCCGGAACCTGGTCCGCCCACCCGGCGGGCGGTTGGCCTGCTCGGCGCATCGTGTAGGCCACCGACGGCTTTCACGATGACAAGGCGCAGGCACCGGCCGGTGGCTTGTCACGCAGCGCGGGCGCGGGGCATCGGCCCGGATTCCATCGGCAGTGCTAGACTGCGCGTCATGGTTGTGCGTTCCCGAATCCTCCGATTGCTGCTGCTCGTGCTGCTGGCGCTGGCTGTGCCGATGCAGGGCGCCGTCGCTGCGTCCATGCTGACGTGCGCCGACGCGCGCATGCCGGCGCACGCGCACGCCCAGCCGGCGATGGCGATGCATGACCACGCGGGCATGCATCACATGCAGGCGCAGCCGGATCACATACGCGCTGACGCCAAGGCATCCAAGCCGGCGGCCGCATCGTGCGCCATCTGCGCGGCGTGCTCGGTGGGTCATGGAATCGTGGTCTCCGCCGCCGCCTTCGTGCCCGCGCTCATCGCGTTGAAGACCGCGCCGCGCCTGCCGGCCGAGTCGTTCGACAGCTATATCCCCGAAGGGCCCGAGCGGCCTCCCACCTCCGCCTGACCTCCCGGCGGCCCGTTGCGGCCGCCGTTCCGACGCCTGTTCCGTCCGTTGCGTGCGCCTGCTTGCGTGGCGTGCGCGTTCGTGACGGCCACCCACCGTTTGGAGGTCATGATGACTTTCTCGAAGATTTCGCATCGAGGCGTGCACGCATTGGCGGCCGCCGTCTTCCTGCTTGCCGCATTGGCGCAAGCCGCAACCCCCACCCAGGCTGATCCGGCCGACCCGCATGCCCCGGTGCCGGAGTCACAGGCGGCAACCGGTCTGGCTGACTACCAGCGTTACCAACCCGCCGCGCCTGGCATGCGTGCACAGGACGGTGCCGCCGCCACCGTGCAAGACTCGGCACCGGCGATGGCGCACCACGACCATCACTCAATGGGCCAAATGCCGCCGACGGGTCACAGTGGCCACACGGAACCTATGGGCCCCATGGACCACAGCGGGCACATGGCCGACATGCCCGGCATGCAGCACTGAAGGGACCGCCATGCCGCAATCCAATTTTTCCCGCGCGTCACGCCGCGGGCGATGGGCGCTCGCCTTGCCGGTGCTCGCCGTGCTGGCAGGTTGCGCCTCGTTCTCGCCGGACGGCGGCTTCGGGCCGGCGCAGGACGCCGCCAAGACCCGGCTCGGCAAGGACGCCGTCTGGGTCCGCTCCGACGCCGACCGCGACCTCGTGCAGACGCGCACGCATGAACTGCTGGCCCAGCCGCTGTCGATGGAAGACGCCGTGCAGATCGCGCTGCTGAACAACCCGGGCTTGCAGGCGCGCTATGCCGAACTGGGCATCGCCGAGGCCGATCTCGTGCAGGCCGGTCGCCTGCCGAACCCGGGCTTCACCTTCTCGCGCGTGCACTCGGCCAACGACCTGCAGCTGACGCGGCTGTTCTCGCTCAACGTGCTGCAGCTGCTGACGCTGCCGCTTGCCACGCAGATCGAACAGCGCCGCTTCGCCCAGGCGCGGCTGACGGCCGCCGACCAGACCCTGCAACTAGTCGCCGACGCGCGCCGTGCCTACGTCAACGCCGTCGCCGCGCAGCAGCTCGCGGTCTATGCCGACCAGGTGAACGACGCCGCCCAGGCCGGCGCGGAACTGGCCAAGCGCATGGCCCGCGCCGGTAACTTCAGCAAGCTCGACCACCTGCGCGAACAGGCCTTCTATGCGGATGCCGCCGCCGGCGTGGCCCGTGCCCGCAACGAGGCGCGTGCCGCGCGAGAGACTCTCACGCGCACGCTGGGCTTGTGGGGCGCCGACGCCGGCTACACGCTGCCGGACCGCCTGCCCGACCTGCCGGCCGAGCGTCCGGACGTGCGCGGACTTGAGCAGGCCGCCATGGAAAGCCGCTTCGACGTGCAGGCCGCGCGCCAGCAGACCCAGGCGGTGGCGGCGAGCCTCGGGCTCACGCAGGCCACGCGCTTCGTCAACGTGCTCGACGCCGGCTTTGCCCACAACTACGAGACCGACAAGGGCCGCGAGAACGGCTGGGAAGTCCGGCTGGAGATCCCGCTGTTCGATTGGGGCGGGGCCCGCGTGGCGCGCGCGCAGGCGGTGTACCTGCAGGCCGCACAGCGCCTGCGCGAGACCGCCATCAATGCGCGCTCCGAGGTGCGTACCGCTTACGGCAGTGTTCAGACGCAATACGACCTGGCGCGCCACTACCGCGATGAGGTGGTGCCGCTGCGCAAGCATGTCTCCGACGAGACCCTGCTGCGCTACAACGGCATGCTCGCGAGCGTGTTCGAGCTGTTGGCCGATGCCCGCGAGCAGGTGGGCGCGGTGCAAGGCGCCATTGCCACACTGCGCGACTACTGGCTGGCCGATGCCGACCTGCGCACCGCGCTGGGTGGCCGTATCCCGGCTGCCACGGCCCCTTCCGAGACGACACCGTCTTCCACTGAATCCCACGCGCACTGACATGCTGACCCGTCGACAATTCATGCAAGGCTCCGGCGCCGTCGCACTCGGTGCGAGCCTGGTCTCCAAGGCCGCCGCCGCCACGCTGCCCGAGGCCGCCACGCGAGCGAATGCTGCCACGCAGGCCCCATCGCAACCGAAAACTGGCCGCCCATACAACCCCGTCGTCACGCTCAACGGCTGGACGCTGCCCTGGCGCATGCGCAACGGTTGGAAAGAGTTCCACCTGGTGGCCGAGCCCGTGGTGCGCGAGATCGCGCCCGGCATGCAGGCCAACCTATGGGGCTACAACGGCCAGTCGCCCGGGCCGACGCTGGAAGGCGTAGAGGGCGACCGCGTGCGCATCTTCGTCACCAACAAGTTGCCCGAGCACACCACGGTGCACTGGCATGGCATGCGCGTGCCGTCCGGCATGGACGGCGTGGGCGGCCTCACGCAGCCGCACATCCCGCCCGGCAAGACCTTCGTCTACGAGTTCGAGCTGCGCCGCGCCGGCACCTTCATGTACCACCCGCACAGCGACGAGATGGTGCAGATGGCGATGGGCATGATGGGCCTGTTCATCGTCCACCCGAAAGACCCGGCGCAGATGCCGGTCGACCGCGACTTCGCCTTCCTGATGGCTGCCTACGCGATCGACCCCGGCTCGTACACGCCGCGTGTGAACGAGATGACCGACTTCAACCTGTGGACGTGGAACTCGCGCGTGTTTCCAGGCATCGATCCGCTGCCCGTGCGCACGGGGGATCGCGTGCGCATCCGCTTCGGCAACCTCACCATGACCAATCACCCGATCCACCTGCACGGCGTGCCATTCGAGGTGGCGGGTACGGACGGCGGATGGATTCCACCGGCCGCGCGCTGGCCTGAGGTGACGGTGGACGTGGGGGTGGGCCAGATGCGCGCCATCGAGCTGGTGGCCGAAGACGCCGGCGACTGGGCCTTCCACTGCCACAAGGCGCACCACACCATGAACCCGATGGGGCATCAGGTGCCGACCATGATCGGCGTGGACCAGCGCGGCGTGGCCGAGAAGATCAACCGCCTGATCCCCGACTACATGCCGATGGGCGAGACCGGCGGTGCGATGGGCGGCATGGGCGGCATGGAGATGCCATTGCCCGAGAACACGCTGCCGATGATGACGGGCACCGGCCCCTTCGGCCCGATCGAGATGGGCGGCATGTTCACGGTGATGAAGGTGCGCGACAACCTTGGCCGCAACGACTATCGCGACCCAGGCTGGTACCGCCACCCGAAGGGCGCGGTCGCGCGCGAGGTGCCCGGCGGCAGATGACGACAGGATCGGGTTTTCGCGCAGTCGGGCGCGATGGCGGCTAACGCGCAGTCATCGCGCCGGCCGCGTCATGGCGGTCGTCACTCCGCTTGCAGCGCGGCGATGATCTTCTCGGCGTGGACTTTGAGCTTGTCGTGGTCCGCCTGCACGCGGGCGTGCGGCTGCAGTGGCGTGTCGTTGTAGCGCGGCAGCACGTGGAAGTGCACGTGCGGCACGGTTTGGCCGGCTGCGCTGCCGTTCAACTGGAACACGGCGATGCCCGGCGGCGTGAAGGCGGCGCGCACGGCGCGGGCCAGCTTGCGCGTGGTGCGGATGGCGGCCGAAGCGGCCTCGTCGGACAGGTCGAACAACTGCGCCGCGCCTTCCTTGGGCAGCACCAGCACGTGGCCATCGGCCTGCGGCATGATGTCCATGAAGGCGACGGTGTGGTCGTCTTCGTACACCT
>CAJXMR010000299.1 GCA_913056305.1 uncultured Ralstonia sp. | reverse complement strand
GGCGGCAACCAGCAGAAGGCCGTGCTGGCGCGCTGGCTGGCGACCGACCCGGCCATGCTGATCCTCGACGAGCCCACGCGGGGCATCGATATCGCGGCCAAGCTCGACATCATGGATCTGGTCAGCGCCCAGTGCCGCAAGGGCATGGCGATCCTGTTCATTTCCAGCGAACTGCCCGAGGTGCTGCGCATGAGCCATCGGCTGGCGATCCTGCGCGATCGCAAGAAGGTGGGCGAACTCGCTGGCACGGACGTCACCGAAGACAATCTGTGCCATGTGATTGCCGGCGGGGACATGCCCACCAGTCATGCCGACACCACCTCGGCCACCGGAGGCGCAGCATGAGCCATTCCACCCATCTCACCCGCCTAGGCGCGCTCACCCGCCACCGCCTGTTCTGGCCCTGCCTCACGCTGGTGCTGCTGTGCCTGCTCAACACCGCGTTCAACCCGCATTTCTTCCACCTTGAGATCAAGAACGGGCACCTGTACGGCAGCGTGATCGACATCCTCAATCGCGCTGCGCCGCTGATGCTGGTGGCGCTGGGCATGGCGCTGGTGATCGCGGTGGGCGGCATCGATATTTCCGTCGGCGCCGTGGTGGCGATCTCTGGCGCCATTGCCGCTTCGTTGATCGGCGGCACGCTGGTAGTCCAGAACGGCGTGCCGGTCTACGTGACCAAGGTGCCGCTGGTGATTGCACTGCTCGCTGCCGTGGGCGCCGCGCTCGCGTGCGGCTTGTGGAACGGCCTGCTGGTGGCCGGTGCGGGCATGCAGCCGATCATCGCCACGCTGATCCTGATGGTGGCCGGGCGCGGCGTGGCGCAGCTCATCACCGGCGGCCAGATCATCACGGTCTACTACGAGCCGTTTTTCTTCGTTGGCAACGGCTACCTGTTCGGGCTGCCGTTCGGGCTCTTCATCGTCGCCGGCGTGCTGGCGCTGCTGCTGGTGCTGCTGCACCGGACGGCCTTGGGCCTGTTCATTGAAGCCGTCGGCATCAACCCGGTCGCCGCGCGGCTGGCCGGGCTGAACACCAAGGCGCTCGTGTTCGGCATCTACGGCTTCTGCGGCGCGATGGCCGGCGTTGCCGGGCTGATCATCTGCTCCAACGTGAAGAGCGCGGACGGCAACAACGCGGGGCTGCTGTTGGAGCTGGATGCCATCCTGGCCGTCACGCTCGGCGGCACCTCGCTTGCCGGCGGCAAGTTCAGCCTGTGGGGCAGCGTGCTCGGGGCGCTGATCATCCAGACCCTCACCTATGCCATCTACTCGATGGGCGTGCCGCCGGAGGTCAATCTGGTGGTGAAAGCGGCGGTGGTGTTTGCCGTGTGCCTGGCGCAATCGGCGCCGTTCCGCTCGATGGTCCTTCAACGCCGCAACGCGGGGGCGCAGCCATGAAGATCAACCCACGGCGCCTGCCGTTTTACGTGACGCTCTTCCTGTTCGCGCTGCTGTTCGGCTTTGGGTCGGTCAGCTACACCGGCTTCTTCAGCGTGCAGGTGTTCCTCAATCTGTTGATCGACAACGCCTTCCTGATCATCGTTGCCATCGGCATGACCTTCGTCATCCTGTCGGGCGGCATCGATCTGTCGGTGGGCGCGGTGGTGGCGCTCACCACCATGATTTCCGCTGCGCTGGTCGAGCATCACGGCTGGCCGATCGGCGTGGTGATCCCGTTCGTGCTTGCCAGCGGCTGCGGGTTTGGGCTGGTGATGGGCGTGATGATCCAGGTGTTCAAGATTCAGCCCTTCATCGTTACGCTTGCCGGCATGTTCCTGGCGCGGGGGCTGTGCTACCTGATCAGCATCGACTCCATCAGCATCACGGACCCCACCTACACCGCGTTGTCGCAGCACAAGATCCTGCTCGGGGGCGGCAATTATGTGTCGCCCAGCGTGCTCATCGCGCTGGCGGTCTTTGCCGGGGCCGTCTGGCTGGCGCACTTCAGCCGCTTCGGCCGCACCGTCTACGCGGTGGGCGGCAACGAGCGCTCCGCGCTGCTGATGGGCTTGCCGGTGGCACGCACCCGGATTCTCGTCTACGTGCTGAGCGGCTTCTGCTCGGCGCTCGGCGGGGTGGTGCTCACGTTCTACATGCTGTCCGGCTACGGCTTGCATGCGCAGGGCATGGAGCTGGATGCCATTGCCGCCACCGTGGTCGGCGGCACCTTGCTCACGGGCGGCGTGGGGCTGATCAGCGGCAGCGTGGTGGGGGTGCTGTTGCTGGGGGTGATCCAGTCGCTGATCACCTTTGACGGCACGCTCAGCTCGTGGTGGGCGCGCATCGCCATCGGCGTGCTGTTGTGCGTGTTCTGCCTGATGCAGCGCGTGCTTGGGCGTAGCCAGCGCGGGGCATCACCGCCGCCGCCTGGGTCGCGCAAGCGGGCCCGGCAGGCGGCTGAGCCGGTCAAGGAGAGGGCGCCGCTGGCCGCCACCGCGCAGGCGCACGCAATCCCGCCGTTCAACTAAGAAGGCGTTGCGCCGCCCAAGGCGCGCGCCACGAAAAGCCGTGCCTTAGCCGTTGCGGAAGAGGAAGCTGTAGCCGTTCAACGCCGGCACGCCGCCCAGGTGCGCATACAGCACGCGCGAGCCGGCCGGAATCTCGCCCCGGCGGATCAGGTCGATCATGCCCTGCATCGATTTGCCCTCGTACACCGGGTCGGTCAGCATGCCCTCGGCGCGGGCGCACAGGCGGATGGCGTCCAGCGTCTCCTGTGACGGCACGCCGTATTCCGGATACGCATAGCGCGTGTCGAGCACCACATCAGCCGCGGTGATGTCGCGGCCGAGGTCCACCTTGTCCGCCGTCTGCCGGGCGATGCGCAGGATCTGTGCGTGCGTCTGGTCTGGCGTGCCCGAGGCATCGATGCCGATCACGCGGTTCGCGCGCCCATCGGCGGCAAAGCCCACCACCATGCCCGCCTGCGTGCTGCCCGTGACCGAGCACACGATCACGTAGTCGAATTTGAAGCCGAGCGCCTTCTCCTGCTCGCGCACCTCCTCCGCAAAGCCGACAAAGCCCAGGCCGCCCAGCGGGTGGTCCGACGCGCCGGCCGGAATCGCATACGGCTTGCCGCCCGCGCGGCGCACGTCTTCCAGCGCCTGTTCCCAGCTCTCCTTGAACTCGATGCCGAAGCCCGCATCCACCAGCCGCACATCCGCACCCATGATGCGCGAGAGCTGGATGTTGCCCACGCGGTCATACACGCTGTCGAACCAGTTGACCCAGTTTTCCTGCACCGTCACGCAGCGCATGCCCAGATGCGCCGCCACCGCCGCCACCTGCCGCGTGTGGTTCGACTGGATGCCGCCGATGGTGACCAGCGTGTCGCAGCCCTGCGCCAGCGCCTCCGGAATCAGGTACTCCAGCTTGCGCGTCTTGTTGCCGCCGAAGGCGAGGCCGCTGTTGCAGTCCTCCCGCTTGGCGTAGATATCCACCTTGCCGCCCAGTTGCGCGGACAAGCGCGGCAGCGCCTGGATGGGCGTCGGCCCGAAGGTGAGCGAATGGCGGGGAAAGCGTTGCAGGTTCATGCGGGTTCTCCAGCTGGATTGATGTCCCAATGCTAGGGAACAACGCACGAAACAGGGTTGTGAAGATGGGCGCCTTCACGCATCATGGCACGCAGAATCGGGTACGCTGGTATCTGAAATTGTGCAGAGATGCGTTCCATGGCAACAAAATTGCGTGCAAGAACCAAGGCCGAACCCAAGCCAACCGCCCCGCCGCCCGAGCTGGACAGGACGGACCGCGCCATCCTGCGCGCCCTGCAGAAAGACGCGTCCATCAGCAACGTGACGCTGGCCAAGCGTGTGAACCTGAGCCCGGCCGCGTGCCTGCGGCGGGTGGAGCGGCTCAAGACTGCGGGGGTGATCCGGGGGGTGGTCGCGCTGCTCGATCCGCACGCGCTGGGGGCAGGCACCATGGTGCTGATCGGCGTGGTGCTGGACCGCTCGACGCCGGAGTCCTTCGCCGCCTTCGAGAAGGCCGCGCAGACCATTTCCGGCTGCATGGAGTGCCACCTGGTGACGGGGGAGTTTGATTACTTCCTGCTGATCCGCACGCGGGATTCAGAGAGCTTTACGCGGCTGCATGCGGAGCAGCTGCTGTATCTGCCGGGGGTGCGGCAGATACGGTCGTTTATGGGGTTGAAGGAGGTGGTTAGTCGGACGGAGGTGGTGGTGTAGGGCTGCTTCCGACCCAATACCGTCAGTCGATCTGTCGGCGGAGCAGTGGCTCACATCGGAGCGGAACCGTCATTCCGTACCTCCTCGCCTATCCCGTGGGCACATCGGCACTCGATTCTTCGCATCATGAGCCCGATTCGTTAGCGCCCTCTTCAGCGTACAAGAACGATTTGTAGCGGTTCCAGCTCGTTTGCAGGATGGGTGCTCAGAGGAACACGGTTGATCGCCTCATGCCTAAAATCCTGAATATCCCCTGCGTATTGCTCGCAATGTGTCGACGTCGCCAAGAAAAAATCTATCGGCCAATTGTTCGTCCTTCATTCGAGGAAATTCATCTTCAATCTTGAAGCCAAGCAATTCTTTAGCTGCCCAGGAACCAGTAGACGCAACTTGTTCGACCAGTTCGCGTTTCTCCGCGAGAAGGTAGTCCTT
>CAJXMR010000298.1 GCA_913056305.1 uncultured Ralstonia sp. | reverse complement strand
GGCGACAGCATGCCCGACATCGCCGCCTTCACCTCATCCACAGCGTCATAGATGATGTTGTAGTAGCGGATGTCGATGCCCTGGTGCTCGGCCAGCTTGCGCGCGCCCGCATCGGCCCGCGTGTTGAAGCCGATGATGACGGCCTTCGACGCGGTTGCCAGGTTGACGTCGGATTCGGTGATGCCACCCACGGCGGCATGCACGATCTGCACACGCACTTCGCCGGTGGACAACTTCTGCAGCGAATGCACCAGTGCTTCCTGCGAGCCCTGCACGTCGGCCTTGATGATCAGCGGCAGCGACTTCACATCGCCTTCGGCCATCTGCTCCAGCATCGTTTCCAGCTTGGCGGCCTGCTGGCGTGCCAGCTTGACGTCGCGGAACTTGCCTTGGCGGAACAGCGCGATTTCGCGCGCCTTGCGCTCGTCCGGCAGCACCATGACTTCTTCACCGGCGCCCGGCACTTCCGACAGACCCTGGATTTCCACCGGGATCGACGGACCGGCTTCCTTGGCCGGCTTGCCGTTCTCGTCCAGCATGGCGCGCACGCGGCCATAGGCCGTGCCCGCGAGCACCACGTCGCCGCGCTTGAGCGTACCGCTCTGCACCAGCACCGTGGCGATCGGGCCCTTGCCCTTGTCCAGCTGCGCTTCCACCACCAGACCCTTGGCCGGCGCGTTGACCGGCGCCTTCAGCTCCAGCACTTCGGCCTGCAGCGAGACGTTCTCCAGCAGCGTATCGATGCCTGCGCCCGTCTTGGCCGACACCGGCACGAACGGCGATTCACCGCCGTACTCTTCCGGAATCACACCCTCGGCCACCAGTTCCTGCTTGACGCGGTCCGGGTTGGCATCGGGCTTATCAATCTTGTTGATCGCCACGACGATCGGCACACCGGCCGCCTTCGCGTGGGCGATGGCTTCCTTCGTCTGCGGCATGACGCCGTCGTCCGCCGCCACCACCAGGATCACGATGTCGGTCGCCTTGGCACCGCGCGCACGCATGGCCGTGAAGGCCTCGTGACCCGGGGTATCCAGGAAGGTGATGACGCCGCGGTCGGTTTCAACGTGGTACGCACCGATGTGCTGCGTGATGCCGCCGGCTTCGCCCGCCGCCACCTTGGCGCGACGGATGTGGTCCAGCAGCGAGGTCTTGCCGTGGTCGACGTGACCCATCACGGTCACGACCGGCGGACGGGTTTCAGCCTCGACATCGATTTGCTCTTCACCGCCCACGATCAGCAGCGCTTCCGGATCGTCCAGCTTGGCCGCGATCGCCTGGTGGCCCATTTCCTCGACCACGATCATCGCGGTCTCCTGGTCCAGCACCTGGTTGATCGTGACCATCTGGCCGAGCTTCATCATCTGCTTGATGACCTCGGCGGCCTTGACCGACATCTTGTGCGCCAGATCGGCCACAGAGATGGTTTCCGGCACGTGCACTTCACGCACCACCGGCTCGGTCGGCGCCTGGAAGGCATTGCGATTGTCGTCACCATGGCGGTTGCGGCCGCCCTTGGAGCCAG
The DNA here is from genome assembly GCA_913056305.1 of uncultured Ralstonia sp. Classification (GTDB taxonomy): domain Bacteria; phylum Pseudomonadota; class Gammaproteobacteria; order Burkholderiales; family Burkholderiaceae; genus Ralstonia. The sequence goes on along the minus strand of CAJXMR010000298.1, from coordinate 3,112 downwards.
AACGCCAGCCGTCGACGCCACCGCCGCTGTCGCCGCGCGTCTTCAGACCACCGCGCTTACCGCGGTTGTCATCCTGCCAACCCGACTTGCCGCGACCACCCTTCTTATCACCGGCCGGTGCACTGCTCGGCGCAGCTGCGGCAGGTGCCGGTGCGGCCGGCTTCTTGGCGGCCGCAGCCGGACGCGCTTCGCCAGCCGGCTTGACCGGCTTGTGCAGCGTGCCCGTTGTTTGCTCGGCCTTCTTCTCTTCAGCCTTGCGCTCGGCGGGCGTCTTCAGCACGCGTGCCGGGGCGCTCATCATCTCGCGGATGGCACGGGCTTCGGCTTCGGCGGCTTCGCGGCGCTTGCGCGCGGCGTCTTCCTCAGCCTTGATCTTGTCAGCGGCAACACGCGCCTCGTCAGCGGCCTTCTGCGCGGCTTCGCGTTCGCCGGCCAGGCGTGCGGCGTCTTCCTCGGCCTTGCGGCGCGGGGCCTCGTCGGCTGCCTCAGCGGCGGCGCGGGCAGCCACGGCTTCCTCTTCCGCCTTCTTGGCGGCGAGTTCGGCCTGGCGCTTCTGCTCGGCTTCGGCGGCCTCCTGGCGAGCGCGGCGCTCGGCTTCCTCGCGCTCCATCGCCTCTTGGCGGGCCTTCAGCTCGGCTTCCTGACGCGCCAGCAACTCGGCCTGGTGGCGTTGTTCTTCCTCGCGGCGCGCGGCTTCCTCAGCATCGACGACCGGCGCGGCAGGCGCAGCCTCGGCTTCCGCCTGGGCCGCGCTCGGCTCATCACGCTTGACCAACACGCGCTTCTTCTTGACTTCCACTTGCACGGTACGCGTTTTGCCGGTGGCATCCGCCTGGCGGATCTCACTGGTTTCGCGTTTGGTGATCGTGATCTTCTTGCGCGCGCCATCCTCGGCACTGCCGTGAGCTCGCTTGAGATAGTCGAGCAGACGGGTCTTGTCCGATTCGGTGATGACGTCTTCCGGCGTCGCCTTCTGCACGCCCGCGGCCTGCAACTGCTCCAGCAGCGCCGATGCGCTACGGTTCAATTCGCCAGCGAGTTGGGCAACTGTTGTGCTTGCCATTCAAACCCTTTCGATGCTTGGTTTCAGTGAGGATTGCGAAAAACGATCAACGCTTGCCGCAGGCTCACGAAAACCAGTGTTCACGCGCCTTCATGATCAGCGCCTTGGCCTGTTCTTCGTCGACGCCGGTCATCTCGACCAGTTCGTCCACGGCCAGCTCGGCCAAGTCGTCACGCGTCTGGATGTTCCCCTCGGCCAGCTTGCCGATCAGCTCCGGGGTCAGCCCTTCGAGGTCGCGCAGGTCTTGTGACACCTTCTCGACCTTCTCTTCCTTTGCCAGCTCCATCGTCAACAGCACGTCACGGGCGCGGTTGCGCAGCTCGTTGACGGTGTCTTCGTCGAACGCCTCGATCTCCAGCATTTCCTGCAGCGGCACGTAGGCCACTTCTTCGAGCGAGCTGAAGCCCTCTTCGATCAGGATGTCGGCGACTTCTTCGTCCACGTCCAGCTTTGCCATGAACAGCTGGCGAACGACGGAGCTTTCTTCTGCCTGCTTCTGCGCAGATTCGGCCGGCGTCATGATGTTGATCTGCCAGCCGGTCAGTTCCGACGCCAGACGCACGTTCTGACCGCTACGACCGATGGCCACGGCGAGGTTCTCCTCGTCGACCACCACGTCCATGCTGTGCTTCTCTTCGTCCACGACGATGGACTGCACCTGTGCCGGCGCCAGCGCGCCGATCACGAACTGCGCCGGATCTTCCGACCACAACACGATATCCACGGCCTCGCCGCCGACTTCGTTGCGCACCGCCGTCACACGCGTGCCACGCACGCCAACGCAGGTGCCGATCGGGTCGATGCGCTTGTCATGCGCCACGACCGCGATTTTCGCACGCACACCCGGATCGCGCGCCGCCGCCTTGATCTCCAGCAGGCCCTGTTCCATTTCCGGCACTTCGTTCTCGAAGAGCTTGATCAGGAACTCGGGGCACGTGCGCGAGAGTTCGATCTGCGGGCCGCGTGCGGTGCGGTCGACGTTCAGGATGTACGCGCGGACGCGGTCGCCCGTGCGCAGGTTTTCCTTCGGGATCATCTGGTCGCGCGCCAGCAGCGCTTCGACGCGGCCGGATTCGACGATCAGGCCCTTCTTGTCGGCACGTTTGATCGTGCCGGTCATGATCTTCTCGCCGCGATCGAGGTAGTCGTTCAGGATCTGCTCGCGCTCGGCGTCGCGGATGCGCTGCAGGATCACCTGCTTGGCAGCCTGCGCGCCGATGCGGCCGAACTCGACCGACTCGATCTGCTCTTCGATGAATTCATCGACGTTGATGTCGGCGTCCTGCTCCTTGGCTTCGAACAGCAGGATCTGCTTGTCCGGCTCCTGCAGGCCTGCATCGTCAGGAACGACGAGCCAGCGGCGGAAGGTTTCGTGTTCGCCCGACTCACGGTCGATCGCCACGCGCACATCCACGTCTTCTTCAAAGCGCTTCTTGGTCGCCGAAGCCAATGCGGCCTCCAACGCCCCGAACACCACATCCTTGTCGACGTTTTTTTCGCGCGCAAGCGCATCGACGAGCAACAGAACTTCGCGGCTCATTGCTTGTTCCCTTTATTTCGATTTCCTTTGAAGTCCAGCACGGGCACCAGCCGGGCGCGGTCGAGTTCCGACAGCGTAAATTCCAGCAGCGCGGGGCCTTCCTTGCCCTCAAACTCGAGGCCGATTCGTTCCTGGCCGGGCTCCCCCGCGGGAGCCTGAACAATCCCCGTGAAATTCTTCTGCCCACCCACCGGCAGGCGCAGCGTCACCTTGGCCTCGAGGCCGGCGAAGCGCGTGAAGTCGGTCAGCGTGCGCAGCGGGCGATCCAGCCCCGGCGACGATACCTCCAGCCGCTCGTAGTTGACGTTCTCAACCTCGAATACGCGCGTGAGCTGGTGGCTCACCTTCTCGCAGTCTTCAATGACGATGCCGTTTTCCGCCTGATCGATATACACGCGCAGCAACCCGGCTGGCGCGCGCTCCACTTCCACCAGCTCGTAACCCATGGCGGTGAGGGTTTTCTCAATCAGATCAGTCAGATGCACGTTTTTCCTGAAGAATTTCCCGGT
>CAJXMR010000297.1 GCA_913056305.1 uncultured Ralstonia sp. | reverse complement strand
ACTTTCTTTGGCAAGACAAAGAAAGTGAGTCAGCCCCGGCAGGGGATGAAACAGGAGATGCACCACAAAAGCCCGCCCCAGCAGAAGCAAAGAAACAAGGGATGCACCACCACCCCCTAATTCCCACTCCCCTGGATGTAATTCAGGTCAACAAACTCACTCCCCCGATTCCCCCGCGTGAAATCGAGCGCGAACCCGCCCACATCCATGCGCGTCTGCAGCGCCCGCCGCAGGTCGGGCCCGGCCACCTTGCCACCCGCCGCATTCATCGCGCCGATCAGGTAGGTCGCGGCGATGTACCCCGACAGCGTGGCAGCCGACGGCGGTTCGTCGAGGAACTGTTTCATGCGCGCAATGTGCTCGCGCGTGATCTTCGTGCTGCCGCTGGCAGGGTTGGGCACCGTCTGCGCAAGCAGCAGGCCGCCGCTGTAGCCGGCGCCGAGAATCTCGCGCGCCACCTGTGCGTTGACCGACGACAGCCCGACCAGGAAGCCATACCACCCGTGCTGCGCCAGCGCACGCCCCACGCTGGCATAGGCAAGCGTGTCGCCGGCGACGATCACGGCAGTCGGCTTGGTCGGGGCGATGCGGGCGGCGAGGTCGCCCGGGTCGCCCGTGAGGGTGTAGAGATCCAGCGTTTCGGCCGCCTCGCCCTTGGCGGGCACCGTGCCGGCCAGCGTGCCGCGCATGCGCGCGCCGAGCTGCGGATCGAAGCCGGCGATGGTGACCAGCGCGATGCGCCGCATGCCGAACTGGCGCAGCCGGTTGTGCGCGGCGATGAGCTCGCTGTCGTAGTCGGGGCGGATGAACCAGACGTTGTCGGAGGCGGAGGCGGCGCCGGAGAGGGGCGCGAACAGCGGCACGTTGCGCCGCGTGATCTCAGGCGAGGATGCCAGCGCGGGCAGCAGGCGCTCGCTCACGCCGAGCAGCACTTCCACGTGGTCACGCTCGATCAGGTCGACGGCCTGCCGCACGGCGTCGGCCTGCTCGACCTCGCGGCGGATCAGGTTGATGCGCCGGCCATGGATGCCGCCGCCCTGGTTGGCCGCGTCGAAGGCGACCTTGGCGCCGGCCATGAAGTCGCGCGCGTAGTCGGCCTGCTCGCCCCCGCGCTCGATCAGCTGGCCGACCACGAACGACGGGCCCCCTTGCGCATGCGCAGCCAACGCCACGGTTGCGCAGGCTAGCGCACACGCGCAGCGGCGTGCCAATGTCTTCCACATGGTGCTTCCCCCAAAGACGGATCGATGGCGCCAGCTGTTCTTGTTGTGGGCTGCTGCAATGCTGCCGTGCGGGCAGGCGGGCGCAAACGGCGATGGTAGGGCGGCGTCGATGACAGATCGGTGAAGTTGTGCCCCTTCCGACGGAGGGATCGGCGCGTTTGAAAACCCATTGACCGACGTTGACACATATCAACGCGCTGCGCGAGTCACCGGCATAGGATGGACCATCGCCCTCGCATTGACGCCCCATCATGGTCACCCTGACCCCCTTCAACCAGCCGCCTGCCGACGCGCTGGCACCCAATGACACGCCGTTCCGCTGGTCCGCGCCGCAAGTGCGCGCACTGGCGCAGCGCTTCGATACGCACGGCCCGCGCTATACGTCCTACCCGACGGCGGACCGCTTTCACAACGGCTTCGGCAAGACCGACTACCTCGACGCGCTGCACCGCCGCGCAGCCATCGCGCCGGCGCTGCATGCCCCGCTGTCGTTGTACGTGCATCTGCCGTTCTGCGCCAACCTCTGTTACTACTGCGGCTGCAACAAGGTCATCACCAAGGACCATTCGCGCAGCGCGCGCTACATCCGCGCCCTGGCGCACGAGATGGCGATGGTGGCCAAGCACGTCGGCCCGTTGCGCCGCGCCACGCAGCTGCATTGGGGCGGCGGCACGCCGACGTTCCTCCGGCACGACGAGATGCGCGACGTGATGGCCGCCACGCGCGAGCATTTCGACCTGGCCGACGACGGCGAGATCTCGGTCGAACTCGACCCGCGCCACGCCGACGACGATACGCTGGCCGTGCTGGCCGAACTCGGCTTTAACCGCGCGAGCCTCGGCATCCAGGATTTCGACCCGGAGGTGCAGCGCGCCGTGCACCGCGTGCAGAGCGTCGAGCAGACGCGCCGCGTGGTCGACACCGCACGCCGGCTCGGCTTCCAGTCGATCAGCTTCGACCTGATCTACGGCCTGCCGCATCAGCGCATGGCCACCTTCAACACCACGCTGGACCGCGTGCTGGAGATGGCGCCAGACCGCCTCTCGGTCTACAGCTACGCGCACCTGCCGCACCTGTTCAAGCCGCAGCGCCGCATCGACTCAGACACACTGCCCAGCGTTGACGAGAAGCTCGATCTGCTGGCGATGACGGTGGAACGCCTCGTCGCCGAGGGCTATGTCTATATCGGCATGGACCACTTTGCGCGGCCGGACGATGCGCTCGCCATCGCGCAGCGCGAGGGGCGGTTGCAGCGCAACTTCCAGGGCTATTCCACGCACGCCGATTGCGATCTGCTGGCCTTTGGCGTGTCCGCCATCAGCCGCGTGGGCGATGTGTATGCGCAGAACGAGAAGGACCTCGACGGCTATTACGCGCGCGTCGATGCCGGCGAGCTGCCGGTGCTGCGCGGCCTCGTGCTCACGCCGGACGACCACGTGCGCCGCGCGCTGATCGGCGAGCTGATGTGCGGGTTCGAGCTGGATATGCGCGCGTTCGGCGCGCGCCACGGGTTGGACTTCAAGCGCAGCTTTGCCAGCGAGCTGGAAGCGCTGGCGCCGCTGGAAGACGCCGGGCTGGTGAAGGTGGGCGACGAGCGCATCGTCATCTCGCCGCAAGGGCGGCTGCTGGTGCGCCGCATCGCCATGGTGTTCGACGCGCACCTGCGCGCGGCCGGCACCGAGCGCGCGGTCGAGGCGGAGGGCAAGCCCGTCACCTTCGTCCCGCGCTACTCCAAGGTCGTTTAAGCGGCGAATTTATGCGGCGATTCAGGCGGAGACCGGCTCTGCTTGCTGCGCGGCCGTCGCGGGCTGCGTGGCGGCCACCGTCTGCGGCCAGATTTCGGCCAGGCGCAGCAGGTTGGTCGAGCCCGCCTGCCCGAAGGGCATGCCCGCCGTGATGGCGATCTGATCGCCCGACACGGCAAAGCCCTCGCGTGCGGCGGCGCGGCAGGCCGCATCCACCATTTCATCCACGCTGGTCACATCCGTGCTGACGGTGCTGTGCACGCCCCACGTGATCGCCAGGCGGCGCGCCGTGTCCAGGCGCGGCGTGATGCTGACGATGGGCGCCAGCGGCCGCTCGCGCGCGGCGCGCAGGCTGGTCTTGCCGCTGGACGTGTACGTCACCGTCGCCACGGCGCCCAGGATGTGCGTCACATCGCGCAGCGCCGCGCAGATGGCATCCTGGCGCGTCGGCAGCGGGGCCTGGTGCTGGGCGTCGATCAGGTTGCGGTAGAGCGGGTCGCGCTCGGTCTCGGCGATGATGCGGTTCATGATGCTGACCGCCGCCACCGGGTGCTTGCCGCTGGCCGATTCGGCCGAGAGCATCACCGCATCGGTGCCGTCGTACACGGCGGTGGCCACGTCGGACGCTTCCGCGCGCGTCGGCACCGGCGCCTCGATCATCGATTCCAGCATCTGCGTGGCCACGACCACCGGCTTGCCGTGCTGGCGCGCGATGCGCAGGATGCGCTTCTGCACGCCGGGCACGCGCTCGGGCGGCAGCTCCACGCCCAGGTCGCCACGCGCGACCATCAGCGCGTCGGACGCCTGCACGATGTCTTCCAGGTGCAGCAGCGCGGCGGGCTTCTCGATCTTGGCGAGCAGGCCGGCGCGGTCCCCGATGATCTCGCGCGCGGCGATCACGTCTTCCGCGCGCTGCACGAACGACAGCGCAATCCAGTCCACGCCCAGCGACAGGGCGAAGTCGAGGTCGCGCAGGTCCTTCTCGGTGAGCGCAGGGATGGGGATCACGGCATCCGGCACGTTCACGCCCTTGCGGTCCGACAGCGGGCCGCCGTCGACCACGCGGGTGACGATGGCGACGGCATCGGCGGCTTCCACCGCCAGGCGGATCTTGCCGTCATCGAGCAGCAGGGCTTGGCCCGGCGCGGCGGCGGCGAAGAGTTCGGGGTGGGGCAGGTGGACGCGGGTGACGTCGCCCGGGGTCGGGTCGCGGTCGAGGACGAAGCGGTCGCCGTTCCTGAGCGTGACGCGGCCTTCGGCGAAGGTGCCGATGCGCAGCTTGGGGCCTTGCATGTCGGCGAGGATGCCGATGGGGCGGCCGGTTTCGGCCTCGATCGCGCGGACGACGTCGTAGCGCTTGCGGTGGTCTTCGTGCGAGCCGTGGCTGAAGTTCAGGCGGAAGACGTCCGCTCCTGCCTCGAAGAGGGCGCGGATGGTGTCTTTGTCGCTGCTGGCGGGGCCGAGGGTGGCGAGGATTTTGGTGTTGCGGAAGCGGCGCATTGCTGATGGCTCCGGTGTGGGCTGGCGTTTGCTGCGTTTGCGGACCGTGGGGGTCCATCCCTTGTTTCATCCCCTGCCGGGGCTGATGTGCATTCAGTCTGGCGGGGTGTTGTTGGTTCATCCCCCGCTTCGTCCCCTGCCGGGGCCGACTCACTTTCTTTGTCTTGCCAAAGAAAGTAAGCA
>CAJXMR010000296.1 GCA_913056305.1 uncultured Ralstonia sp. | reverse complement strand
AATACATCCACGCCTATCACGAGCTGAACCTGAAGCTGACCTCGGGCATCTACGGCTCGACCTTCTTCATGCTGACCGGCTTCCACGGCTTCCACGTGACGATGGGCGCGATCATGCTGTCGGTGGTGCTGGGCCGCGTGATGAAGGGGCACTTCACGCCGGAGCATCACTTCGCGTTTGAAGGCGCCGCCTGGTACTGGCACTTCGTGGACGTGGTCTGGCTGGGCCTGTACGTGGTGGTGTACTGGCTCTAAGGCAAAATGGATTGGGGCGACATGTGCGTCGCCCCGCTTCTGCCAAGGAATGCCGCAGACGGGACGCCGCTGCGGCGTTTTCGTTTTTCGGGGGCGGGTGTTCCGAGTGCCGAGTGCCTATCGGCCCATCTGGATGCCAGTGCTGTGGATCCACCCCATCCGGTTCGCCACCAGGATGAACACGAACAACGCAATGGAAAAGCCGACGCGGAACATCAGCGAGCGGACGGTGCGGTTGCTGGTGCCCTTGTCGCGCATCAGGAAGAACAGTGCCGAGGCAAGGCTGCCGAGGATCAGCAAGAACGCGATGGCAACGACGATGCGCATGGAAGGTTGAAGGTCTGGGAATGAGTGCGTTGCATTATCTCACCGGGTGGACGCGATGAGCGCCCGCGTAAGCTTCCGGCAGTGGTTCGCCCCGGTGCCGATGCTGGCCGGCGTGACACTGATCGCGCTGACGTGCGCGCTCGGCCGCTGGCAGTTGTCGCGCGCACACGAGCGCATCGACCGGCAGGCACAGATCGAGGCACTGGCGCATGCGCCGGCACAGCGTGTGACCGCGCAGCCCGTGGCTGCCGACACCGTGATGTACCGGCCCGTGCTGTTGCGCGGCACCTTCGATACCGCGCACACGGTGCTGCTCGACAACCGGCCGCACATGACGAATGGCGTGTCGCAGCCCGGCTTCGAGGTACTGATCCCGCTGGTGCTGGAAGGGGCGGGCGGGCCGAGTGGACGGGCGGTACTGGTCAACCGAGGCTGGCTGCCGCGTGACCCGGTGGACCGCACGCGCATCGCGCCAACCACCACGCCGGCCGGCGAAGTGCAGGTCGAAGGGATCGCTGTGCCACATGCAAGCCGGGTCTTCAGTCTGGGCCGCAAGGACGGCACTGATGAAGTCGGCCAGCGACTTAGGCAGAATATCGACCTCGATGCCTTTGCGCGCGAAATCGGCATGCCGCTGCAGCCCTTCGTGGTCGAGCAGCAATCCGACGCGCAAGACGGCCTGCGGCGCGATTGGCCGCGCGCAGACCTGGGCGCCGACCGCAACTATGGCTACGCGTTCCAGTGGTTCGCGATGGCAGCGGCGGTGCTGGCGTTGATGATCGTCCACAGTGTGCGGCGTTATCGACACTTCCGTCGCCTGACGGCGCCCCCGAAATCGGCCTGACATTGAATGTTGCATCGCGGCATAACGCCGCAGACGAAGGTATTAGGAATCACATGGTGAACCAGCCATCCGCGCCAGACACGCCCGACACGCTCGGAGCGCCCGCCGATCCGCGCATTGACGCACGCACGCGCCGGGGCCGCATGATGATGCTGCTCCTGCTGCTGGTATGCGCCTCGCCGGTGATCGCGTCATACCTGGCGTATTACGTCTTCACGCCGGCCGGCGGCAAGGCGGCCTACGGCACGCTGGTCGAGCCGCAGCGTCCAGTCCCGGCCGGGCTGATGGTGAAGGACGAGCACGGCGCGGAAGTGCCGCTCGCAAGCCTGAAGGGCAAATGGCTGATGGTGTCGGTGGACGGCAGCGCCTGCGACGACATCTGCGCACGCAAGCTCTTCACCATGCGCCAGCTGCGTATCGGCCAGGGCCCCGACCGCGACCGCATCGTCCCGGTCTGGCTGGTGACCGACGCCGGCGCGATCGACCCACGCCTCGCCACCGCTTACAACGACGACTACGCCGCCGTGCGTTTCCTGCGCGCGCCCGACCTGCCCAAGGACTGGCTGGCCGACGGCAAGACGCCCGCGACCGACCACCTCTTCCTGGTCGATCCGCTCGGCAACCTGATGATGCAGTTTCCGAAGGACCCGGACCCGAAGAAGGTGCGTGGGGACATCACGCGGCTGCTGAAGTACTCGCGCATCGGATAAGCCATGCTGCTGCAACTCGCTTCCATCGGCATCCTGATCGCGCTGATCCCGCTGTGCTACGTGCTGGTCAAGGGCGACCGCAACAAGTACCGCAAGCTGGTGTGGATCACCGCGTTCCTGACGCTGGACCTGATCATGTTCGGCAGCTTCACGCGCCTGACCGATTCGGGCCTGGGCTGCCCGGACTGGCCGGGCTGCTACGGCACCTCCAACCCGTTCCACGCGAGCGACGACATTCATGCCGCGCAGGCCGCAATGCCCAGCGGCCCGGTCACGTGGATGAAGGCGTGGATCGAGATGACGCACCGCTACTTCGCACTCGCGCTGGGCGTGTTGATCATCACGCTGGTGGTGCTGGCGTGGGTCAGGCGCCGCGAGCTGAAGCAATCGCCGTGGTATGCGACGGCGGTGCTGGGGCTGGTGTGCGTCCAGGGCGCGTTCGGCGCCTGGACGGTCACGCTCAAGCTGCAGCCGGCCATCGTGGTCACGCACCTGCTGCTCGGCATGTCACTGCTGGCGTCGTTGATCTGGCTCGGCTGCAAGAACGATGCGCCGCGCGCGGTCGATGGCCGTGGCGCGTCGCTGCGCGTGCCGGCGGCGATCGGGCTGGCGCTGCTCGTCGTGCAGATCGCGCTGGGCGGCTGGGTCAGCACCAACTATGCCGTGCTCGCCTGCACCGACTTCCCGCTGTGCAACGGCCAGTGGGTCCCGGCGATGGATTTCGCGCATGGCTTCACGTTCTGGCGCCAGCTCGGCCGTACCGCCGGCGGCAATTTCATCTCGCATGATGCGCTGGTCGCCATCCACTGGACGCACCGCGTGTTCGCCGTGCTGGTGCTGAGCTACCTCGCGTGGCTGGGCGTGCGTGCGCGCCGCATCGATGGCATCGGCCGCGTGGCGACGGTGTTGCTCATCGTGCTGGCCGTGCAGCTCGCGACCGGCCTATCGAATATCGTGCTCGGCTGGCCGCTGCTGGCTGCCGTGGCGCACAACGGCGGCGCGGCGGTGCTGCTGCTGCTCGTCGTGCGTCTGCATTACCTGATCGGCACGTGCCAAGTGCGCGCGCCGATGCCTGCGGCGGTGGCCGCCGTCTGACTGATTTCTATGAATACCGTGGCAACCCCTTCGACCTCCACTCAACTCTCCGGCTGGCGGCACACCGCGTCCCAATACGCGGCGCTGACCAAGCCGCGCGTGACGCAGCTCGCTGTGTTCTGCGCCGTGATCGGCATGTTCCTGGCCACGCCGGGCATGGTGCCGTGGTCGGTGCTGATCGGCGGCGCGATCGGCATCTGGCTGTTTGCCGGCGCGGCCTTCGCCATCAACTGCCTGGTCGAGCGCAAGATCGACGCGATGATGCGCCGCACCGCCTGGCGCCCCTCGGCCAGTGGCGAACTGGGCACGCGCCAGATCCTGCTGTTCTCGCTGGTGCTGGGCGGCGCGGGCATGTGGACGCTGCACGTGTTCGCCAATGACCTGACGATGTGGCTGACCTTTGCCACCTTCATCGGCTACGCCATCATCTACACGCTGCTGCTCAAGCCCGCCACGCCGCAGAACATCGTGATCGGCGGCCTGTCGGGCGCGATGCCGCCGGCGCTGGGCTGGGCGGCCGTCGCCAACAGCGTGCCGGCCGAGGCGTGGATCCTGGTGCTGATCATCTTCACCTGGACGCCGCCGCACTTCTGGGCGCTGGCGTTGTACCGCCGCGCCGACTACGCCAAGTCCGGCCTGCCCATGCTGCCGATCACGCACGGCGAGAAATTCACGCTGCTGCACATCCTGCTGTACACGCTCATCATGATCGCCGCGACCATCCTGCCGTTCGTGCACTGCATGAGCGGTTACATTTACCTAGCGACGGCGTTGGTGCTCGGCGCGGGCTTCTTCGCCTATGCATGGCGCATGTACCGCAACTATTCCGATGCGCTGGCGCAGAAGACCTTCCGCTACTCGATCATCTATCTGTCGATCCTGTTTGCGGCGCTGCTGGTGGACCACTACTTCAAGTTCGGGCCCGCCGTTACTGGGGCTGCGGCGCTGTGACACAGTGGACCGCCTGCAGCCGCGTGCAGTTGGCGTTACGCTAGACAGCCTGTCTTCAACACGATGACCATGCTCTCCTTCCGACACTTCCGCGCTGTCCTGTTCGCCGCGTTGGCCGCCGCCGTGCTGGCACTGGCCGCCTGCAGTGACAAGCCCGCCTTCACCAACCTCGACATCACCGGCTCCAAGAGCTTCGGCACCGATTTCTCGCTCACCGACCACACCGGCAAGCGCCGCACGCTGGAAGACTTCCGCGGCAAGGTCGTGGTGATGTTCTTCGGCTACACGCATTGCCCCGACGTGTGCCCGACCACGCTGGCCGAGCTGCGCGGCGTGATGGATACGCTGGGCAAGGATGCCGATCGCGTGCAGGTGCTGTTCGTCACCGTCGACCCGGCACGCGACACGCAGGACTTGCTGGCTAAGTACGTGCCGGCCTTCGACCCGCGCTTCCTGGGCCTGCGCCCGGCCGATGACGCCGCGCTGCAGAAGGTCGCCAAGGACTTCAAGGTGTACTACAGCAAGGTGCCCGGCAGCTCGCCCGACAACTACACGATGGACCACACCGCGGGCAGCTACATGTTCGACCCGAAGGGCAACCTGCGCCTGT
>CAJXMR010000295.1 GCA_913056305.1 uncultured Ralstonia sp. | reverse complement strand
ATCTTGTGCAGGCCGATGTCGAAGATGTTCATGAACAGGAACGTCACCGCCAGCACCAGCGGAATCGTCAGGCCCACCACCAGCCCCGGCCACACGTCGATGCGCAGGCGCGGCTTGGTGTGCAGACCCAGCGAGAGGAAGCTCACGCCCAGCACGATCACAACCGCCTCGATCAGCACGTGCACGAACTCGCCCACGGAGTGCTGCACCGATTGCGGCTGGTCCTGCACCTGCTCCATCTCGATGCCGACCGGCAGCTTGGCGCGGATGGTGTCGACCGTCTTGCGCAGGTCCTTGCCGAGCTGGATGATGTCGCCGCCCTTGGTCATGGAGATGCCCAGGCCGATCACCTCGCGGCCGTTGTAGCGCATCTTGGCGTGCGGCGGATCGACGTAGCCGTGCTTGACCGCGGCGATGTCGGCCAGGCGGATGTTGGTGGTGCCGCCGGGGCCGCGCAGCGTCAGGTTCTCCAGGTCACGGATGTCCGAGAACTGGCCCGACAGGCGGATCTGCACGTTATCGGTGGGCGTCACCAGCACGCCGCTCGGGCCGATGTTGTTCTGCTGCCCGATCTGCGTGGCGATGCTGTTGATGTCCAACCCCATCTGCGCCAGCTTGGCCTGCTGGAACTCGATGTAGATCTTCTCGTCCTGGTCGCCCAGCAGCTCGACCTTGGCAACGTTGGGCACGCGCAGCAACTGCTGGCGGATCGCGTCCGCATAATCGTTGAGCTGGCGGTAGGAAAACCCATCGGCGGACAGCGCGTAGATCGAGCCGTACACGTCGCCAAAGTCATCGTTGAAGTACGGCCCGCGCACGCCCTGTGGCAACGTACCCGCGATGTCCCCCACTTTCTTGCGGACCGTGTACCAGAGCTGCTGCGTGTCCTTGGACGGCGACGTGTCGGCCAGCTGGAACGTGACCAGCGTCTCGCCCGGCTTGGAGTAGCTGCGGATCTTCCAGGCGTACGGCACTTCCTGCAGCGCCTTCTCGATCTTGTCGGTCACCTGACGCGACATCTGCTCGGCCGTGGCGCCGGGCCAGAAGGCCTGCACCACCATCGCGCGGAAGGTAAAGGGCGGGTCTTCGTCCTGCCCCAGCTTGGAATACGCAAAGATGCCGCCGAGCAGCAGCGCGACCAGCAGGAAGCGGGTCAGCGGCTGGTGTTCCAGCGCCCAGCGTGACAGGTTGAAACGGGAATGTTCCATGCGCGCGAAGGTTGGCGTGATTGGGCGAAGAGCCGACCGGGGCTCAGCGGCGCGGCGTAATGGCGGATTGCGCTGAGGGCTGGTCGGCCGGCGCCATCGGCATCACCTTCTGGCCGGCCTTGAGCAGATGCACCCCAGCCGTGACGATGGTCTGGCCGGGCGCGAGGCCGCTGGTGACCAGCAGTACGTTGTCGCGCGGCTCGCCCACCGTCACCGGCACGGGCTTGACCGTCTGCGAAGCGGCGTCGTACAGCCACACGACGTTCTTGCCCTGGTCCTGCAGCAGCGCGCTGATCGGCACGCGCACACCCATGCCGCCGCTGTCGGCACCACCGCCAGGGCGCACGAACGTGGCCACCGCCGTCATGCCGAGCTTCAGTTCGGGCGGCGGGTTCGGCACAGAAATCTTCGTCGTGTACGTGCGGGTGAGCGGGTCGGCGGCCGGCGCAATCTCGCGCACCTTGCCGGCCAAGCTGCGCGACTGGTCGGCCCAGAGCTTGACGCGCACTTCGGGCGACTTGCGCAAGGCGTCCACCTGGTCTTCGGGAATGCCGACCACGACTTCCTTCTCCGCCGTCTGCGCCACACGCACGACCGGCTGCCCGGCGGACACGACCTGCCCGACCTCGGCATCGACGCCCGTCACCACGCCATCCGCATCAGCTTCGAGCGTGGCGTAGGCCGCCTGATTGGCCTGATTGCGATAACCGGCCGTGGCCTGCTCGTAACGGGCCTGGGCGGCATCGTAGTTGGCTTGATGGCGCTGCTGTTCGGCTGCGCTGATGAAATTCTTGGCGTACAGCTCGGAAAAACGTTTGAGGTCGGCGGCAGCCAGGTCGCGGTCAGTCTTGGCAGCCGACAGTTGGGCCTGGGCTGATTGCTGGGCGAGCGCCAGATCGGTCGGGTCGAGCCGTGCCAGCACCTGCCCCTTCTTGACCGTCGCCCCCACATCGACCAGCCGCGCAACGATCTTGCCCGGCACGCGGAAGCCCAGGCGCGATTCAATGCGTGGGCGCACGTCGCCGGAGAAATCGACGGTGCCGGCAGCCTGCTCGCTCACCACCGTCATGGTGCGCACGGGGCGCACGTCGGGTGCCTTGGGCTGCTCCTTGCTGCAGCCGGCCAGCAGCGCCGCGCCGGTCAGCAAGACCGCTGCTGCTGCGGGATAGCTCGATCGCCTGCGCAGCCGATGGCGCGTGTCGGAAGAACCGGTGGAGTCGGACTGCGGGTACGGCAGGCATAGCGCACGGCTGACAGGCATGACACGCTCTCAGTAAATAACTGACCGGTCAGTAATATACCCACCGGTTCGTCGAGGGTCAACGATTAGGAATATTCCTATTGACCAAGGATTGCCCACTGACTTTAGACGGCCACATCCCCAGCCGGGGGTGCCATGTAGAATGGCCGCCCTGTCCGACCCCCACCGCCCCCTTTCTGCCCCTTTTTCTGCCGTGACCCCCGACGACTATTGCGCCGACAAGGCCGCCCCGCCTGGCAGCAGCCTGTATTACAGCGTCCTGTTCCTGGCGCCCGAACGCCGCCGCGCGACCATCGCGCTGGAAGCCATGCGCCGCGAACTGGAAGACGCCGTACGCGACGCCACGGACCCGGCGGTGGTGCAATCCAAGCTGCAATGGTGGCGGCACGAGCTGGCACGGCTGTCCGAGGGACGTCCGGAGCACCCGGCCACCCAGGCGCTACACCCGCACCTGGCCACCTACGACATCGGTGCCGTGCATCTGGGCGAGCTGTTCGCGGGTGTCGAGGCCGATGCCATGCAGAACCGCTACCTGGATTGGCCCAACCTGCGCCGCCATGGCGACCAGGTGGCGGGCGTGGCCGGCCGGCTGGCCGCGCGCATCGCCGGCCACGTGCAGGCACGAACACTGGAATTTGCCCGGCTGCAGGCGCTGTCCGAGCAGCTCGTGCACTTCATCCGCAACCTGGGCGACGACGTGCGCCACAACCGCGTCTACATCCCCGTGGACGAGTTGCAGCGCTTCAATGTGCCAGCGAGCGATCTGTTCAATCGGCGGTATTCGGACGGCTTCAAGGCGCTGATGGCCTTCCAGGCCGAGCGTGCCCGCGCCACGCACCAGGAAGCGCTGACCGCGCTGCCGGCTGAAGACCGCCGCGCCCAGCGCCCGGCGCTGATCCGCGGCGTGCTGGCGATGCGCCTGCTCGACGAGATCGAGGCCGATGGCTTCCAGGTGCTGACCCAACGCACCGACCTGACACCGCTGCGCAAGCTGTGGCTGGCCTGGAAGACGCAAATCCGCGCGTGATCTGCGCCTTCGCCCTCAGGTCTTGATCAGGTCCAGCGGCGCAAAGCGGCCGGCCAGCACCGGCTGAGAATCCATCCCCCACCAGCGCTCCAGCACCGTCGCGTAAAGCGAGCGGAAATCCACCGCCGGCGCCAGGTTGCCGCCACCATCGAGCTGTTCCAGCACCGGCCCATGCCCGGTCAGCCCGCCCTTGACGCGCCCGCCGGCCACAAAGTGGGCAGCGGCGGTGCCGTGGTCGGTGCCGTTATTCAGGTTCTCGCGCGGGCGGCGGCCGAACTCAGAGTACGTCACGATCAGCGTGTCGTTCCAGCGGCCCAGCTCGGTGAGCGCGCTCTTGAGCGAGGCAATGCCCTCGCCCAGCTGGCGCAGCAGATTCGCCTGCGTGCCCTGCTGGTTGGTATGCGTATCGAAGCTGCCCAGCGACAGGCACACCACCGCCACATCCGCGCCACCGCGCCCGGGCGCCGCCACCACCTGCATGGCCGCCTTGATGGAGTTGCCGAAGCCGCCGTCCGGGAAGTGCGTCTTGAATTCGAACTTGCCGGCCTTCGGGCGCAGGCCGTCAGCCGCCTTGACAATATCCGCCTCGACCTTGAGCACATGCTCCAGCGTCGCGTTGCCCAGGGCGTGGGACGGCATCGCCAGCTTGGCTTCGTTGAGGAAGGCGTCCGGATTGGCCAGCGCCACCGCGCGGGCGCCCCCGTCCAGCGGGCCCAGGTCGGCCGTACCGACGATTACACCATCCGCGCCAAACGACGCCGGCACCGGTCGGGCGGCAAACGTGCGGGTCAGCCAGCCTTCGCGCAGATACTGATCGGAGCGCGAAGCCGTGTCCCAGATCTCGATCGAGCGGAAGTGCGACAGGTTCGGCTGCGGATACGACAACCCCTGCACCACCGACAGCTCGCCGGCCTGCCACAACGGCATCATCGGCTGCAGCGAGGGATGCAGGCCATAGCGGTCATCGAGCTGCAGCACCTGCTCGCGCTTGATGGCGATGCGCGGGCGCAGTGCGTAATACTGCGTGCTGGTGTACGGCACCACGGTGTTCAGCCCGTCGTTGCCGCCCTTCAGCTCGATCATGATCAGCAGGTTGCCGTAACCCTTGCGCCCGCCTTGATCCCGCTGCCCCTGCGCGAAGACGATGCCCGGTACTGCGCCACCCATGCCGAGCACAGCGCCCGCTTTCAGAAAATCGCGACGTTCCATGATGTCCTCCGACGCGTGGGTGGTTACTTGAGTTGGTAAGCCGGGTCCATCATCAGCGTGCGCAGGTACGCCGTACCGGCCAGCTTGACGGG
>CAJXMR010000294.1 GCA_913056305.1 uncultured Ralstonia sp. | reverse complement strand
GCAATGGCGTCTTCAATCTGCACGCGCAGCAGGCGGCGCTGGGTGACGTCCATGGTGGTTTCCCACAGCTGCTCGGGGTTCATTTCGCCCAGGCCCTTGTAGCGCTGGCGGCTCACGCCGCGCTCGGCTTCGGTCAGCAGCCACGTCATGGCGGCGTGGAAGTCGGTCACGTTGGCTTCGCGCAGCTTGTCGGCGGTGCCGCGGCGCACCTTGGCGCCGTCGCCAATCAGGCCCTGGAAGGTCTGGGCGGTGCTGGACAGCGCGGCGTAATCAGCGCCGGCCACAAAGTCGGCGTCGATGTGGCTGATGCGCGCGTTGCCGTGCTGGCGGCGCACCACCATCACGCGATATTTCTCGTGCTTCTCGTCGTACTGCATGAAGGCGTCGGCCGTGGCGCCGCCGTTGGCGTTGCTGGCGTTGCCTTGCATTTCCAGCAGGCGGGCCTTGAGCGCGTTGGCGCTGGCTTCTGCGGCGGCTTCGGTGCTCAGGTCCAGCGCCACGCCTTCGGCAATGGCGCGCAGGGCGTCGGCGTCAATCACGCGCGAGAGGCGCTCGATCACGCCGCGGCTGAACTGGTACTGGCGCGCCAGCTCGGCCAGCGCGTCGCCCATGATCTCGGTGCCATCGGCACGCACCAGCACGGCGGTGTCCAGCGCCTGGCGCACCAGGTAGGCGGCCATCTCGACGTCGTCCTTGATGTAGCGCTCTTCCTTGCCGTGCTTGATCTTGTAGAGCGGCGGCTGGGCGATGTACACGTGACCGCGCTCGATGATCTCGGGCATCTGGCGGTAGAAGAACGTGAGCAGCAGCGTGCGGATGTGCGAGCCGTCCACGTCCGCGTCGGTCATGATGATGATGCGGTGGTAGCGCAGCTTGTCGAGGTTGTAGTCGTCCTTGCCAATGCCAGTGCCCAGCGCGGTGATGAGCGTGAGCACTTCCTGGCTGGAGAGCATCTTGTCAAAGCGCGCGCGCTCCACGTTCAGGATCTTGCCCTTGAGCGGCAGGATCGCCTGGAACTTGCGGTCGCGCCCCTGCTTGGCCGAGCCGCCTGCGGAGTCACCCTCGACGATAAAGAGTTCGGACATTGCCGGGTCTTTCTCCTGGCAGTCGGCCAGCTTGCCGGGCAGGCCCATGCCGTCGAGCACGCCCTTGCGGCGCGTCATCTCGCGGGCCTTGCGGGCGGCTTCACGGGCGCGGGCGGCTTCCACGATCTTGCCGCAGATGATCTTGGCGTCGACGGGCGTTTCCAGCAGGAAGTCCCCCAGCGCCTTGGCCACGACGTCTTCCACCGGCAGGCGCACTTCAGACGAGACGAGCTTGTCCTTGGTCTGCGAGCTGAACTTGGGCTCCGGCACCTTGACCGACAGCACGCAGGCCAGGCCTTCGCGCATGTCGTCGCCAGCGGTTTCCACCTTGGCCTTCTTGGCGATCTCGTTATCAACGATGTACTTGTTGATGACGCGCGTCATGGCAGCGCGCAGGCCCGTGAGGTGGGTGCCGCCGTCACGCTGCGGGATGTTGTTGGTGAAGCAGAGCACCTGCTCGTTGTAGCCGTCGTTCCACTGCATCGACACTTCCACGGCCACGCCGTCTTTCTCGCCGCTGGCGGTGAACACGGTCGGGTGCAGCACGGTCTTGTTCTTGTTGATGTACTCAACAAAGCCCTTCACGCCGCCCGAGAAGGCAAAGTCTTCTTCCTTGCCGGTGCGCTGGTCGGTCAGCTTGATGTGCACGCCGTTGTTCAGGAACGAGAGCTCGCGGATGCGCTTGGAGAGGATCTCGTAGTGGTACTCGACGTTGGTGAAGATGGTCTCGTCGGCCAGGAAGTGCACTTCGGTGCCGCGCTTGTCGGTGGTGCCCGACACGTGCAGCGGCGAGACCTCCACCATCTGGCCGTCCGGCGCTTGCACCGTTTCGATCAGGCGGTTTTGCGGAACGCCCTGCGCAAACTCGATGTGATGCACCTTGCCACCCTGGCGGACCGTCACCTTCATCCACTTCGACAGACCGTTCACGCACGACACACCCACGCCGTGCAGGCCGCCCGACACCTTGTAGCTGTTCTGGTTGAACTTGCCACCGGCGTGCAGCTCGGTCATGGCGATCTCGGTCGCGCTGCGCTTGGGCTCGTGTTTGTCGTCAAACTTGATGCCGGTCGGAATGCCACGGCCGTTGTCGATCACGGAGATGGAGTTGTCCGTGTGGATGGTGACCTGAATCTCAGTGCAATGCCCGGCCAGCGCCTCATCAATGGAGTTGTCCAACACCTCGAACACGAGGTGGTGCAGGCCGGTGCCATCCGAGGTGTCGCCGATGTACATGCCCGGCCGCTTGCGTACCGCCTCCAGGCCTTCCAGGATCTGGATCGAGGCGGCGTCATAGCTGTTGGCCTCGGCGGGGGTGGATTGCGGTTTCTGCTCTTCGGTCATGTCGTTCTGCTCGCAGCCATGGGCACGGAAATACGGTTCTCAGCGCACATGGCGGGGTTGCTTAAAAACGGCGAAGGGGCGGATCGTCCCGATCCAGCCCCTCGTCTTGTTCTCGATGTGTTTTGTCGAGGCGTTACGTGAGGTGCCTCGTCAGATGCGCATCGGCATGACGACGTACTTGAAGGTGTCGTCGTCGGGCAGGGTGATGAGCGCGCTCGAGTTGGAGTCGCCCAGGCTCACCTGCACCTTTTCGGCCTTGAGGTTGGCCAGCACGTCCAGCAGGTAGGTGACGTTGAAACCGATATCCAGCGCGTCGCCCTGGTAGTCGATTTCGAGTTCTTCCTGCGCTTCTTCCTGGTCAGCGTTGGTGGAGCTGATCTTCAGGACGTTGGTGTCGAGCATGCAGCGCACGCCCTTGAATTTGTCGCTGGTCAGGATGGCCGTGCGCTGCAGCGCCTGCTGCAGGAAGGCGCGGTCCATCGTGAAGCTGTTGCGGTAACCCTTGGGGATCACGCGCTGGAAATCCGGGAACTTGCCTTCGACCAGCTTGGAGATCAGCTCGATATTGCCGAAGGTGAACTTGACCTGGTTCGAGGCCAGTTGCACGGACACAGGATCGTCCACGTCTTCCAGCAGGCGCTGCAGCTCGAGGATGGTCTTGCGCGGGATGATGACTTCGTGGCGGCCGCCGGCGCCGGCCGGTTGCTCGCCGGTCTCGACGCCGCAGTAGGCCAGGCGGTGGCCGTCGGTGGCCACGGCCATGACCTGCTTGCCGTCCACCACCAGCAGCATGCCGTTCAGGTAGTAGCGGATGTCTTGCTGGGCCATCGCAAAGTGGACCATCGCCAGCAGGTGCTTGAGCGTCTTCTGCGGCACGGTGATGCGCGCACCGAAGTCGGTGGCCTCGGCCACGGTCGGGAATTCTTCGGCGGCCAGCGTCTGCAGGGCAAAGCGGCTCTTGCCGGACTGCACCGTCATGCGCTTGTCGTTGAGCGTGAGGGCGACTTCGCCGTCGGGCATCGCGCGCAGGATGTCGACCAGCTTGCGGGCGGCCACGGTGGTGGCGATGTCGCCGGCGCCGGCGCCGCAATCGGCGTGCGTGGTGATCTGGATTTCGATGTCGGTGGACAGGAAGGAGACCCGTTCACCGGTCTTGCGGATCAGCAGGTTGGCCAGGATGGGCAGCGTGTGACGGCGTTCCACGATGCCGCTCACGATTTGCAGCGGACGCAGCAGGTTGTCTCGCGAGGTTTTGACCAATTGCATGAAGGCGATCCTTGCAGTTTGAGGTGGCACCGCGCGCGCCCCGGCTTCGGCCCAGTGGGCAGGTGCCTGCAGGAGCATTCGCGATTAACCCCAAAGTTGTTGTAAATCAAGGGGTTAATCACAAATTATACCGCAAAGAAGGGGGCGCTGGATAGCGTCGCGCGCGCGGCAAATATGGCTATTGTGCATGAAAAGACGCCCGCATTCGAGCGGGCGTTTGCCGAGGAAGGATTCGAGGCGGATGGCTCCGCCATGCGGGTTGGCGGCGCGTGGCTGCGCGCCCGGCCCGTCAGCCCTTGAGCGTCTGCTCCAGCACGTGTAGCTCGTGGTTGAGCTGCGCGTCCTTGCTGCGCTCGTCGGCGATCTTGCGCACGGCGTGCAGCACGGTGGTGTGGTCGCGCCCGCCAAAGAGTTCGCCGATCTCCGGCAGGCTCTTCTGCGTGAGCTCCTTGGCCAGATACATGGCGATCTGGCGCGGGCGCGCGATGTTGGCCGGCCGCTTCTTGGAGTACATGTCGGCGACCTTGATGTTGTAGAAATCGGCGCAGGTCTTCTGGATGTTCTCCACCGAAATCTGGCGGTTCTGCACGGTCAGCAGATCCTTGAGCGCCTCGCGCGTGACCTCGATGGTGATCTCTTTGCCGTGGAAGTTCGAGTACGCCAGGATCTTGCGCAGCGCACCTTCCAGCTCGCGCACGTTCGAGCGCAGGTGCTTGGCCACGAAGAAGGCCACCTCTTCCGGCACGGTCACGTTCTCGGCCTGTGCCTTCTTCATCAGAATCGCGACGCGCATCTCCAGCTCGGGCGGCTCGATGGCCACCGTCAGGCCCGAGTCGAAGCGCGAGATCAGGCGGTCGTCGATGCCGGTGATCTCCTTCGGGTACGTATCGCTGGTGATGATGACCTGCGCGCGGTTGGCGATCAGCGCCTCGAACGCGTAGAAGAATTCTTCCTGCGTGCGGTTCTTGCCCGAGAAGAATTGAATATCGTCGATCAGCAGCAGGTCGAGCGAGTGGTAGTAGCGCTTGAAGTCGTCAAACGCCTTGCGCTGGTAGGCCTTCACCACGTCCGACACGTACTGCTCCGCATGGATGTAGCGGATGCGCGCGCGCGGGTTCTCCATCAGCATGAAGTTGCCGATGGC
>CAJXMR010000293.1 GCA_913056305.1 uncultured Ralstonia sp. | reverse complement strand
CATCTTCGGCGAGCCCAAGGAAGCGCGCACGCGCTCGTTCCTGCAAGCGGTGCTGGCGCGGTCATGACGACGACGTTCGATACTTCCGTCTGGCAGGGCCGTGACGACACGGGTGAGCGCGGTGACGTGACACGCCTGTTCCAGATCGTGCAGTCCGCCTATGTGGCGGCGCTGTCCGGCACACCCGCCCTATTGGGCTTTGCCTGCGATGCAGGCGTAGTGCGCAACCACGGTCGTGCTGGTGCCGCACAGGGCCCGCGCGAGATCCGCCGCGCGTTGGCCAACGTGCCCGCGCATGGCCTCGCGGTGCTCGCCGACGCAGGTGATGTGAATTGCGATGACGGTGATCTGGAGGGTGCCCAAACCGAACTCGGTGAAGCCGTCTGCGAACTGCTCGATGCGGGCGCGCATCCGGTCGTGCTGGGCGGCGGCCATGAGGTTGCTTTCGGCACCTACCAAGGTTTGCGCAAGCACTGGCAAAAGCAGGGCTGGCGCGGCCGCCTGGCCATCGTCAACTTCGACGCGCATTTCGACCTGCGCACGAGCCGACCCGGCAACTCCGGCACGCCGTTCGACCAGATCGCCGAGGATTGCGCCGCCCACGGCATCGACCTGACGTACTGCTGCCTGGGTGTGAGCCGGCTGTCCAACACGCCCGCGCTGTTCGACCGCGCCGACGCGCTGCATGCGCACTACGTGGAAGACACGCACGTGCAGGAGCGCCACCTCGACGCGCGCATGGCGGATCTCGATGCCTGGCTGGCCGGTGTCGACCACGTCTACCTGACCATCGACATGGACGTGCTGGCGGCTGCTGTCGCGCCCGGCGTCTCCGCGCCCGCCGCGTACGGCGTCACGCTGCCGGTGCTCGAAGCGCTGGTGCAGCACGTCTGCGCCACGGGCAAGGTGCGTGTGGCGGACATCGCCGAGACCAACCCCGAATATGACCAGGACCGCCGCACCGTGCGTGTGGCCGCGCGCCTGGCCTATCACCTGCTGCGCCGTCATGAAGCTGCTGCCCGCTGACACGATGCGCCGCATGCCGTGGAAGAACGGCGGCGGCGTGACGACGGAAATCGCCATCGCGCCGGCCGGGGCGTCGCTGGACAATTTCGACTGGCGCGTGAGCACCGCGCAGGTGGATGCGGCGGGGCCGTTCTCGCGCTTTGCCGGCATCGATCGCTCGCTGGCGGTGATCGCGGGCGGACGTCTGACGCTGCATCGCGCCGATGGCGAGACCGTCTCGCTCGCGCCAGGGGAGGCGCCGGTGCGCTTCCCGGGCGAAGTGGACATTCACGCCACGCTCGATGCGCCGCTGTCGGACTTCAACGTGATGACGCGCCGCGACACCTGGGCGCATCACGCCGAGGCGATCACGCTGGCGGCGGGCGAGCGCCGTTCGTTACCGGCGACGCGCGCAGGCACGCAGTGGCTGGTGTATTGCGTGCACGGCGCACTGTCGGTCGGCGCGCTGGAGGTGCCGCAGGGTGCGGCCGTCAGGCTGGATGCGCCGTCCGGCAGCGACACGCTGGTCGCACGGGTCGGCACGGTCGGCTATCTGGTGGCACTCTGGCCGGTCGCGTAACGCTGCGTCCGGGCAAAAGAAAAGGGACCCAGATGGGTCCCTTGCAAGTCTCCCGGCCCCGTGGGGGCGCGGCAGAAGACTCTTACTTCTTCTTGTTCACGGCGTCCTTGAAGCCCTTGCCAGCCGTGAACTTCACGGTCTTGGTTGCCGGGATCTTGATGGCTTCGCCGGTGCGCGGGTTGCGGCCGGTGCGTGCTGCACGCTTGCCCGACGAGAACGAACCGAAGCCAACCAGCGTGATGGTGCCGCCCTTGGCGACGGTCTTCTTGATGTTTTCCAGCGCGGAGTTCAGAGCGCGCTCGGCGGCGGCGTTGCTCAGTTCAGCGTCTTTTGCAATGGCGGCTACGAGTTCGGATTTGGTCGTCATGTCAGTTCCCCACTTCAGGTTTGTTGGACAGCGTTGTACTGCGACCCGTTTTATATCACCGTTGTGAAGGGTTGCACATCCCCTAACGGCAAGGCTTTGCGGGCCGTTGCTTGCAACTGACACTTATCCCGTCTACGTTTGCGGGCAGGTATTCGGGAAAAACCTGATATAGACAGGGTTTGTTTGCATTTCGGACACGTCCGCGCGCACCGAAACCGCGCAAGACCGGCCGTGCAGAACCGCGCCGCGCACGCCGTACACTGGGCGTATCCGCTGCTGGCAAACCTCATGGAGAACATCATGTCGAGTTCGCAAACGCCTGTCGCACAAGGCTTCGCGGCCGATGGCGGTGCCGCTGAGCTGCCGCGCGGACCGGCCGTGCTGGTGGTTGGCGCCAATGGCTTGGTGGGGCGCGCCGTGGTGCGCCGGCTGGTGGCGCAGACCTGGGCGGGCAGCGTGACGGCACTGGTACGGCGGCCCGGGGCCTTGACAGCGGGGCAGGCGCTGCCCGGCAGATTGCGTGAGCGCGTGATCGATTTTGAACGGCTGGACGCGCCGGAATTCCAGTCGGCGTTTGCCGCCGACATCGTCATCTGCGCGCTGGGCACCACCATCCGCCAGGCCGGCTCGCAGGCGGCGTTCCGGCGCGTCGACGTCGACTACCCGGCCGAAGTCGCGCGGCGGGCGTTCGCGGCGGGCGCGCACCATTTCCTGCTGGTCACCGCGCTGGGCGCCGATGCGCGCTCGGGCGTGTTCTACAACCGCTGCAAGGGCGAGGTGGAAGCGGCCGTCCTGTCGATCGGCTTCCCGTCGGTGACGGTGGTGCGGCCATCGCTGATGCTCGGCCCGCGCGCGGAGCGCCGCCCGGCAGAACGTGTTGCGCAAAACCTGTCGAAGGTGCTCGGCTGGATGGTGCCGAAGACGTGGCGGCCGGTGCCGGCGGAGTCGGTGGCAGCGGCCCTGGCGACGGCGGCGCGCGTGGACGCGCCGGGCGTGCGGGTCTTGGAAAACGCGGCGCTGCTGGCCGCGCAGGACGAGCGGCCGGTCGGGTAACCGGCCGCCGCGTCCATTTCAGTGGATCACTCGACCGCCTTGCCGGTGCGGTCGTGCATCAGGGCCAGCGCAAAGATGCTGATGACTGCGGCCACCGTCACGTAGTACGACGGCGCCAGCTTGCTGCCGGTGCTGGTGATCAGCCAGGTCACGATCAGCGGGGCGAAGCCGCCGAAGATGGTCACCGCCAGGTTGTACGCGATCGACAGCCCGGTCGAGCGCACCGCGGTCGGGAACTGCTCGGCCAGCACCGCCGGCGCCGGGCCCGTGAACGCCGCCAGCAGCACGCCCAGGATCACCTGCACTTGCAGCAGCGTCTGCACCGTCGGGCTCACGTTCAGCCAGTGGAAGAGCGGGTACGCCGCCAGCGCGATCACGAACGCCACCGTACCCAGCATGCGCTTGCGCCCGATGCGGTCCGACAGCGTGCCCATGATCGGGCACAGGATGAAGATGATCGCGCCGCACAGCGCGGTCGACTGGAACGTCGCGCCCAGCGGCAGGCCGAGCTGCTGCTTGGCATACGTCGGCATGTAGAACACCAGCGTGTAGGTGCAGACCGTCCACAGGATGGTCACGCCCAGGCCGCCCAGCACTTCGCGCGGATGATCGCGCAGCACCTGCGACAGCGGTGCCAGGCGCGATTCCTTGGCGGCCTTGGCCTTCTGCTCTTCGAACGCGGGCGGCTCATGCAGGTGCGAGCGGATGTACATGCCCACCGGGCCGATCAGCAGGCCGAACAGGAACGGGACGCGCCAGCCCCACGTGTCGATCTGCTCCGGCGACAGGCCGTTGGTGACGATCGCACCCATCGCTGCGCCCAGGATGAACGAGATGCCCTGGCTGGCTTGCTGCCAGCTGGCGAAATAGCCGCGCCGCTCGTTGGGCGCGTATTCGATCAGGAAGGCGGTGGCGCCGCCGACCTCGCCGCCGGCCGAGAAGCCCTGGATCAGGCGCGCGATCACGATCAAAATCGGCGCGCCGATGCCGATCTGCGAGTACGTCGGCGCCAGCCCGATGATGGCCGTGCCCACCGCCATCAGCATGATGGTGAGCGTGAGCGATGCCTTGCGGCCGGCGCGGTCGGCATACACGCCGAGCACGACGGCGCCGACCGGGCGCATGAAGAAGCCCACGCCAAAGGTGGCGACGGTCAGCAGGAACGAGGTGACGTCATTGCCGGTCGGAAAGAACAGCTTGGCAATGATGACGGCGAAGAAGGAGTAGACGGTGAAATCGAACCACTCCAGGCCGTTGCCGATGGTGGCGGCAATGATGGCCTTGCGTCGGGTGGTGGCCGAGATGGCCGGTGCTGCTGCACGATCGCCTTGTACTGGCGCTGCCGTGGCTTGCATGGATGTTGCCTCCAGGTGTTGTGGGGTGTCCGCCGGCCGCGATTTCTCTCCCCCCTTCGCGTGGACGGCGAAGCAGCCATGTTAAGTGATCTGGCAAGGAATGGCAGGGGTGCGCAAGACCTTGGAATCGATCGGGCCAAACGTGGTCGAACGTATATCCACATGCATCGAAGGGAGCACATGATGGAGCGGACATCCCATCTCGGCCGATTCACTGCCTGTCTGCCCGGCGCGCTCGCCCTGTGCGCGGCGGCCCTGCTGGGCGGCTGCGTGGTCGCGCCGTATTACGACGCCTACGGAAACCCGGTGGCACCAGTGGCGGTCGCGCCGGCGCCGGCCTATGGCTACGACTATCCGTATCCCTATCCGTATTCGTACCCCTATTACTATGGCCCGGCCTATTACCCCGCCCCTGTTTTCGGCAGCGTCTGGCTCGGCGGGTGCTGGGGTTGCCACGGTGGTCACGGTGGCTGGGGCGGCCGCGGCCGGGGCG
>CAJXMR010000292.1 GCA_913056305.1 uncultured Ralstonia sp. | reverse complement strand
GTTGTCAAAACCCCACGGTCGGGGGATACCCCTTTCGTCTGACTTGATTTCCGCTTCGTCTACTTCTAACGGCGGATTCCACACGGGCTTGAACTTTGGGTCGCACAGGGCACAAAGCGCAGGCCGATCGTGCGGCGCGGTGCACAAAAGTGCAGCCTCTGCGCAGGGCGTGACACTGGTTACGCGCTGTTACGCCCCCGCCGTCCGGCCCCCGCGCATCCCGACGATATAATCGCCGCCACGCTGACAGACACCCCTTGTAATGGCTACTGCCCAAACCACCCCCGCTACGCCCAAGCCGCCCAAAGCCCGCCGCCCGCTGTGGGCGCGCCTGCTCCTCTGGATGTTCGGCTTGTTCGTTGCCATGGGGGTCGTCGGTGCGCTGCTGCTGGGCTATGCCTTGCTGGTGGCCGCGCCCAACCTGCCGTCGCTCGACGCGATCACTGATTACCGGCCGAAGATCCCGCTGCGCGTCTTCACCGCCGACAACGTCCTGATCGGCGAATTCGGCGAGGAGCGCCGCAGCTTCGTGCCAATCGCGCAGATGCCCGACGTGATGAAGCGCGCCGTGCTGGCCATCGAGGACGACCGCTTCTACGAGCACGGCGGCGTTGACTTCGTGGGCGTGCTGCGCGCGGGGCTGGCCAACCTGCGCGGCGGCATGTCGCAGGGGGCGTCGACCATCACCATGCAGGTGGCGCGCAACTTCTTCCTCTCCAGCGAGAAGACCTACACGCGCAAGATCTACGAGATGCTGCTCTCGTACAAGATCGAGGCGAGCCTGTCGAAGGACCAGATCCTCGAGCTCTACATGAACCAGATCTATCTCGGCCAGCGCGCGTACGGCTTCGCCAGCGCCGAGCAGATCTACTTCGGCAAGAACATCAAGGACATCACCCTGGCCGAGGCCGCTATGCTGGCCGGCCTGCCTAAGGCGCCGTCAGCCTACAACCCGGTGGTGAACCCCAAGCGCGCCAAGATCCGCCAGGAGTACATCCTGCAGCGCATGCGCGACCTGCACTACATCACGCCCGAGCAGTACGACCAGGCCATCCACGAGCAGCTGCCGATCCGCGGCGAAGGCCATGAGTTCGACGTGCATGCCGAATACGTGGCCGAAATGGTGCGCCAGCTGATGTACGCGCAGTATCACGAAGAAACCTACACGCGCGGCCTGAACGTCTACACCACATTGCGCCACGGCGACCAGGACGTCGCCTATGAATCGGTGCGCCGCGGCATCCTCGACTACGAACGCCGCCACGGCTACCGTGGCCCGGAGGCCTTCATCGACCTGCCTGCCGACGCCGACGAGCGTGAGCAGGCCATCGACGACGCGCTGGTCGAGCACCCCGGCAGCGACGACCTGCAATCGGCCGTGGTGGTGAGCGTGGCGCCCAAGCTGGTGCGCGCGACCATGCTCTCCGGCGAGACCATCGACCTCGCCGGCGACGGCCTGAAGTTCGCCCAGGCCGCGCTGTCGGCCAACGCGCAGCCGAAGATCAAGCTGCGCCCGGGCGCGGTGATCCGCGTGATCCACGACGCCAAGACGCAGAAGTGGTCGATCACGCAGCTGCCGGAAGTGGCCTCGGGCTTCGTCTCGCTCGACCCGCAGACGGGTGCGATCTACTCGATGGTCGGCGGCTTCGACTTCAACCGCAGCAAGTTCAACCACGTCACGCAGGCCTGGCGCCAGCCGGGCTCGAGCTTCAAGCCGTTCATCTACTCGGCGGCGGTCGACAAGGGCTTCTCGCCGTCGACGGTCATCAACGATGCGCCGCTGTCGATCCCGACCGGCGACACCGGCGGCCAGGTGTGGGAGCCGAAGAACTACGGCGGCGGTTACGACGGCCCGATGACGATGCGCCGTGCGCTGCAGAAGTCGAAGAACCTCGTTTCCGTGCGCATCTTGCGCACCATCGGCACGCAGTACGCGCAGCAGTACATCACCCGCTTCGGCTTCGAGGCCGACAAGCACCCGGCCTACCTGCCGATGGCGCTGGGCGCGGGCTCGGTGACGGTGCTGCAGATGGCCGGCGCCTACTCGGTGTTTGCCAACGGCGGCTACCGCGTCAACCCGTACATCATCGACCGCGTGACCGACGCGCGCGGCACGGTCCTGCAGCAAAGCCACCCGATGACCGCCGGCCAGGACGCCGTACGCGTGATCGACCCGCGCAACGACTTCATCATGGATTCGCTGCTGCGCGGCGTGGTGTCGGGCGGCACCGGCTACCTGGCCAAGCAGAAGCTCGGCCGCAACGACATGGCGGGCAAGACCGGCACCACCAACGAGTCGTTCGACGCTTGGTTCTGCGGCTATACGCCCAAGCTGGTCGGCGTGGCCTGGTTTGGCTACGACAACCCGCGCAGCCTGGGCGACCGCGAAACCGGTGGCGGCCTGGCCCTGCCGATCTGGATCAACTACATGAGCTATGCCCTGAAAGGCCAGCCCGAGACTGAGCGCCAGCCGCCCGAAGGCGTGGTGCAGATGGCAGGCGACTGGGCCTACGAGGAATACGCCAACGGCCAGGGCATCGCCTCGGTGGGCTTGGGCGACGCCATGCCGGGCGCATCGGCGCCGGCCGGCGAACAATCGCCGGGCATCAACCTGGCGCCGACGCCGGAGCAGGAGAAGCAGAAGGTTCTCGACATGTTCCGCGGCAACTAAGTCGCGCCGACAACGAAAAAGCCGCCCAGACCGGGCGGCTTTTCTTTTGTGCGTCAGGTGCGTGCGGCGCTCAGTTGGCGGCCAGTGTCACATCGACTTCGCACTGCTGGCTCACATAGCGCGACAAGGCGACATACAGCTCCTCGCCGCTGCGCGTATCGACCCAGCGGCCATCGTTGCGGCGGAAGTGGAAGCCGCCCGCGCGCGCCGCCACCCACAGCTCCTGCATCGGCGCCTGGCTGTTGATGATGATCTTCGAGCCGTCGTCGAATTCGAGCGTCAGCACGTTGCCGACGCGGCCGACTTCGATGTCGGCATCCGCCTCACCGGCGGCGATCTCGACAATGCTTTCGATACGGTCCAGCTCGGCCTCGGCCAACGCCAGGAACTCCGATTCGGTGAGGGGGGGCATGCTACACTCCAAAATCTTGCGCGGGCGCTGCGTGGCGGCCATTTCCGGCCAGTTTGCGCCTCGCCCCATGTGACTCCGATCGCCGCAAGGTCGCACCCTTGGGCATCCTTTTGCGCACCATCATCCGATGATACGAACCGCCGCCATTGTAGCCACTGTCGGCCTGACCCTGACGGCCGCAGGTCTATCCGGCTGCGGGATCCGTGGGCCGCTGTACCTGCCCAAGGTGCCATCTGCACCGACGGCGCCGACCACGACCGACCCCGGCATCGCCGGCCCGAACGCCGTGCCGCAACCACCGGTGCCGGGCGCCAAACCCGCCGCGGATGCCGCCAGCGCGGTGCCCGCCAATCGCTGATCCACCCTGCCTCTCAACCGGCGCCGCCCAACCTGGCGCCCTGACTGTTCCCCGCTCATGTCCGAGTCCCTGATCCGCCAGGACGGCGCCCTGATGATCGAAGGCGTCGCGCTCGACGCGATTGCCGCGCAGTTCGGCACGCCCACCTATGTGTATTCGCGCGCCGCGCTCACGGCCAACTATCGCGCCTATGCGGCCGCGTGCGAAGACCGCAACGCCCATGTGCAGTACGCCGTGAAAGCCAACTCGAACCTGGCCGTGCTGCAGGTGTTTGCGCAGCTCGGCGCGGGCTTCGACATCGTCTCGGCCGGCGAGCTCAAGCGCGTGCTGGCCGCCGGCGCGCCGGCTTCGAAAGTGGTGTTCTCGGGCGTGGGCAAGAGCGCGGACGAGATGCGCTTCGCCCTGGAAGTCGGCGTGGCGTGCTTCAACGTCGAGTCGATCCCTGAACTGCACCGCCTGAACGAGGTGGCCGCGTCGTGCGCGAAGACCGCGCCGGTGTCGCTGCGCATCAATCCGGACGTGGACGCCAAGACGCACCCGTACATCTCCACCGGTCTGAAGGGCAACAAGTTCGGCGTGGCCTTTGACGAGGTGCTGCCGACCTACCGCGCCGCTGCCGCCATGGCCAACCTGCGCGTGGTCGGCATCGACTGCCATATCGGCTCGCAGATCACCGAGGTGTCGCCGTACCTCGATGCGCTGGACAAGGTGCTCGACGTGGTGGCCAAGCTCGACGCCGAGGGCATCCGCCTGTCGCACATCGACGTGGGTGGCGGCCTGGGCATCACCTACACCGACGAGACGCCGCCGGACATCACGGCGTTTGCCCGCACGCTGTTGGACCGCGTCGAGCAGCGCGGCTTCGGTGATCGCACCGTGCTGTTCGAGCCGGGCCGCTCGCTGGTCGGCAACGCAGGGCTGCTGCTGACGCGCGTGGAGTTCCTCAAGCCCGGCGCGGCCAAGAACTTCTGCATCGTCGATGCGGCGATGAACGACCTGGCACGCCCGGCGATGTACGAGGCGTACCACCACATCGTGCCGGTGCGCGAAGGCGAGAGCGCCCCCGTCGTCTACGACGTGGTCGGCCCGGTGTGCGAATCGGGCGACTGGCTCGGCCGCGATCGTGCGCTGGCCGTGCAGGCGGGCGACCTGCTGGCGATCCTGTCGGCGGGTGCGTATGGCTTCACGATGAGCTCGAACTACAACACGCGCAATCGTGCGGCCGAGGTCATCGTCGATGGCGACAAGATGCACCTGGTACGCGAGCGCGAGCGCTTCGAAGACCAGATCCGCGGCGAGCATCTGCTGCCGGCGTAAGCGCGCGTCGTCACGAAGAAAAGAGAAAGGCCGCGAACTTCGCGGCCTTAATGAGATGGTCACCCCCACCCTACGAGCGGGTAACGCTGGTAGGGT
>CAJXMR010000291.1 GCA_913056305.1 uncultured Ralstonia sp. | reverse complement strand
TGCTCGGCTTTATCGCGTCCAAGGACATCCTGCAGCAGATCCTGTCGGAAGAGTCGCCGGCGGTGATCCGCAACGTCGGCAAGCACTACAACAAGAACCTGCTGGTGCTGCCCGATACGCTCAACCTGTCGCAGGCGCTCACGCGCTTTCGCGAGATGCACGAGCGCTTTGGCGCGGTGGTCAACGAATATGGGCTGGTGGTGGGGGTGGTCACGCTCGACGACATCGTCGGCGCGGTGATGGGCGACATTCTGTATTCGGGCGAGGACGAGCAGATCGTGCGCCGCGACGATGGCTCCTGCCTCGTCGACGGCGCCACGCCCGTCTCCGACGTGAAACGCGCCTTCGACCTCGACGAGCTGCCCGGCGAGCATCAGGTCGAAACCATCGCCGGGCTGGTCATCTATGCGCTCAAGCGCATTCCCAAGAAGAGCGAGAGCGTCGACATCGGGCCGCTGCACATCGAGGTGCTCGACATCGACAGCCACCGCATCGATCAGTTGCTGGTCTCGCGCCGCGCTGAATCCCCGGCCGCCGCATCCTGAGCGGCAAACACCTCCTTGGCGGCGAACATCCCGTTGAGCGCCGCCGGGAAGCCCGCATAGACCGCCATCTGCAGGATGGTCTCGGTGATCTCCTGGCGCGTCAGCCCGACGTGCAAGCCCGCGTGGATATGCACTTTCAGTTGCGGCGTGGCGTTGCCCAGCGCCGTGAGCGCAGCGATGGTGGCGATCTCGCGCTCGCGCAGCGTCAGGCCGGGGCGGTTGTAGATGTCGCCAAAGCCGAACTCGACGATATAGCGGCCAAGGTCCGGTGAAATGTCGGCCAGCGATTCGACCACGCGCTCGCCGGCGATGTCATCGACTTCCTTGAGCTTTTGCCAGCCCCGGGCGTAGCGGTCGTCTTGCAGGGCTGCTTGGTTTGCCGGGTTTTCGGCTGCGGTCGTGTGCAGTGCGGTCATGGTCATGCGCGTCCTCGTTCGTGGGCTCGGGTTGGGATGCGGAAGCGGAGCCCTGCGCGGCGTCGATCCGTGCCCGGATGCCGTCGTAGATGACGAGCTTCTCGCACAGCACGGCCAGCGTTTCGGCCCGCGCGCGCAGCTCCGCTTCCAGCGCCGCCGCATGCAACTCCAGCATGTTTTGGCGCGCCGACACACTCTCCAGACTGTCGCCCTGGCGCCGTAGCCGCGCGTATTCCTGCATCTGCGCGATCGGCATGCCGGTGTCGCGCAGGCGCAGCAGGAAGGCGAGCCACGTCATGTCCTGGGCGCGAAACACGCGATGGCCGTTGTCGCGGCGCTGGACACTGTCGAGCAGGCCGATGCGCTCGTAGTAGCGCAGCGTGTGCGTGGACAGGCCGGTGGCCTCGGCAACTTCGCGAATGGTCAGGAAAGTGGTCATGAACGGAGCTTAGAAGTTAGAGCGCACTCTAAGTCAAGCGACTTTAGCGCGATTGCGCGATAGCCGCATAAAAGATCGCCGCACCAAAACAAAACGCCGGCCCCGTGGAGGGGCCGGCGTCCTGTGGTGTGCAAAAAAGCTGGCGGCAGGTCCGATCAGTTGCCCGCGCCGTAGGCGCTCTTGTCTTGCATCTTGGGGCGGTGATCGTGCTTCTTTTTCTTCTTGTGCTGCGTCTTCTTGGCTTCACCGGCGGCCGGGGCCGAAGCGGCGGGTGCGGGGCTGGCCGCGGCAGGCGCAGCCGGGGCGGCGGGTGCGGATGCCTGTGCGAATGCACCGGCACTGAAAACGGTCGCTACAAGAGCTGCCAGGAGTTTGTTCATCGTGTTGTCCTTGTTTTGGAAGCCACATCGCGGCGCGACGATTGACGGGCGTGACCCACCGCGCCCACGCGCCACGACGGCTCAACGCCCGGGCCGGTTTGCGGGATGGCGCGGGCGTCATCGAAGTGTGGTGCAGCCTGCCGTTGTTGTCCACCCGATGCCCGAGCCCAAGCGTAAGCCACCGCGAAGCCTTGTCCGTTGACATGCCTCAAGCGAAATCCACAACTCTCAACACATTCAACGCGGCGTCACCCGTACATTGTTACGCGCGCTTACATCGCGGGCGAATCGCTTACAAACAGCGGTCCACGCGCTCACGATGTGGGGCGTTTTTGGAGGCATGGATCGCAATATGGGACAAGATCCATGTATCTGGAGTCCCGCTTATATCCGCTAAGGAGTCTCACATGAAAGTCGCTCAATCCCTGGCCGCTCTGATCGTTGCTGGTGCCTTCGCAGCCCCCGTGTTCGCGGCGGGCACTGCCTCCGCACCGGCCGCTGCCGCCCCCGCTACGGCTCCGGCCGCTGCGGCGACGACCACCGATGCCGCTTCGGCCCCGAAGGCCGAAGCCAAGCACGAGAACAAGCACCACCACCACGCGCACAAGAAGGCCGAGCACAAGGCTGAAGCCAAGTCGGACATGAAGACCGACGCCGCTCCGGCACCGAAGGCCGCCGAGCCCGCCAAGCAATAACGCGGCTCTCGCGCAATAGAAAACGCCGGGTCATCCCCGGCGTTTTTTGTTGCCTGCGCGGGACCGGCGCCTCACGGCTGCGCCGATCCCGCCTGCCGCATCAGCGCAGACGCGGCAGACGCTTGGTGCCCTCGATCTGCACCGCCTGCAGCTCGTGCGGCTTGAGGCCCAGCACGCTCAGGATGGTCGGCGCGATCTGCTTGGTATCGACATGCTCGTCAACCACATCCGCATCGATACCGGCGCCCCACACCACGATCGGCACATGACGGTCTTCCGGACGGTAGCCGCCGTGCTCGGCGATCTTCGACAGCTTGCTGCCGGCCCACACCGTGCCCTGCTGCGCGATACCGACAACATCCGGAACGCGATCATCGCTGGGCTTCGCGCCAAAGAAGTCAGCCACTTCCTCGCCCAGCACAAAGCGGCTCGCGCCGGCTTGCGTAAAGGGCTTGGCGACGGCATTGCCCGCCGCATCCGAACCCAGCCCTGTACCCGAGTAGCCCAGCAGGAACTGCTTCGTAAAGTGCAGTGCGGCCGGTGAGCGGTCGTTCAACCACAGCAGAATGCCGTCGTCGTCCATCGCGTGCGCAACGAGATGCGGCTTGGTCGCGTCCTTGCACGTTGCAGCGTACTTTTCCCATGCGCAGTTGAGCGCGTCGATCATGTCGCCGTCGTTGATGATGGTGAGGTCTGCACGGCTGTTAGGTGACTGGCCGTGCTTGGCCGACACGATCACCACCGTGTTGGATGGGTCGGCAGCCTTGACCAGCTCGCCCAGCTTGTTGTCGACGAAGGTGAGCGCGCTTTGCAGGACCACGCCCGGCACCGTGCCATTGTTGGTGTAGCCACCCAGGCCACCCGACACTTTGTTGGCAGTGTTGGATGGGTCCGGGTAATACGCCGACTTGTTCAGCTTCTGTGCGGTCGACACAGCCTGGAAGTTCATGCCAAGAATGGCAGGCACGCCCGGCGTGCCGTTGCCGGCGTGGTCGTGACCCTTGAGCCAGTTCAACACGGCCTGCACCTTGAAGCTGTCGTAACGCTGCGTGTTTGTGTTGTCTTTCGTCCAGTCGGCGCCGGGCCCGGCCGGCAGCGACGGGTCGGTCACGGAGCTGTTGATCTCGGGCGCGAACAGATCGTCGATACCCTGGCCGCTCGGTCCGTTGAGGATTTCGTACGCGGCATGCTTGTCCGACCATGCCGTATGCAGGCCGTGCTTGCGCGCCACTTCGAATACCGTGTTGACCTTCAGATACTGGTGCGGATACACCGGCGCGCAGGTGACGGGCGATACCGGTAGAAGCGCCGGATCGATCAGGTCCAGCGCGCGGCCCGTCAGTTGCGAGATCTTCGAAAGATCGGCATACAGGCCCGGGATGCCCTGGCCGCTGTCGAGGCGGTTCGGGTCTTTCGCGATGACCTCGGCATAGAAAACTTCAGCACCCGGCTTGGTGGTGTGGCAGTTGGCGGCCGTCGTGCCGGCCGGAAGCAGGCCGCGGCTGTAAGCGTCGTCGTAGTAGATGCCGGTGGTCTTGGGGTTGCCGCCAGTCACCTGGCCGACCATGCCCGGAAACGAGTCCGACGGGAACGGTGTGCGCGCATTGCGGTAGCTCACGCCCTGGCGCACGAGGCGCGCCAGCGTGGAACCCGGATGGTTGCCGACGTACCAGTCAAGATCGGACTGATGCAAGCCATCGACCGAGATCAGCAGGACATGCTTGGCGTGCGCGTGGCGCGCATCATCGTCATCGGCGTACGCGTGTGTAGACAGACCACATGCCAGCGTGGAAAGCACGGCAACAGCGAGAGTTTTCTGGGGGGACACGGGTTTCTCCTCTGGATTGCCGCCATCAGGCGGCCCGGTCACGCTAGCCTCGTTGTATGTCCGCGCGGCGACCCACCCGTGTCGCTTGCATGACAAATGTAACGTCGGCCCGCCGGCGGGATGAGCCAACGTTTGCACCATCATCAACCGTTCGGGCGGTTCCACTAGAATGGCGTGCCCGTCGTTCCATCCGATCGCTTTTCTCTCCAGTTCCGTTCGCTCATGCCGCTGCCTTCGCGTGCCCCGCTCCGCCTTCTGCTCCGTCTTTCCTTGGTCTTGGTTAGCGCGTTGTCAATCAGCGCTGCCCAGGCACAGACGGCCCCTGCCGCCAACGCGGAAAACAACGCCGAAGCCAGCGACTGGAGCGTCGCTGTCGGCCCGGCGATTTACATGTCACCCAAATATCCGGGCGCGAAATCCAGCTTTGTGTTTCCGTGGATCGATCAGGAGATCGAATACCGGCATCGCTTCTTTTCCAAGGGGATGGACTTTGCAGGCGTGTACCTCGCCAACGACGACACATGGCAGGTGGGCGGCAACTTCCAGTTCGACCCG
>CAJXMR010000290.1 GCA_913056305.1 uncultured Ralstonia sp. | reverse complement strand
ATGCATTGCCTGTCGCGCAACGCGGCCATGATGCACATCGCCAAGAAGGCCGGCATGCGCGTGCAGTATGCATACGGTGAAGCCGACGCCTACCTAGAACTGCCGCCCGCCGACACGGTGAGCCTGCTGACCGAGGCCGTCGACGAACAGATCGCCGACCTCGACTACCTGCTCAAGCGCAACCTGCGCGACGTGCGCCGCTTCGGCCAGCGCTTCTGGCGCTCGCTGGTGCCAACCAAGCGCACGGTCTAAGCGCCCATCCGCATCCGTCTCGCCGCCTCCGTCCTGTGAGGCGGCATGCTTGTCTCCCCCCTCTTCCTTGCCGCAGGCGGCTGACGTGCGCAGTGGGCACTGACATCGCCTGTGCCATGAGCGTACGCGCTGCTCCAGACCCGACCGCCTCGCGTTTTGGAATGCCGCGGCCATGCAGGTCACGTCGCACCGATCACGCATATTGCCGAGAATTCAGACCGATTAACATCTGATTTGAATCTGCATTAATTCACGCAGGCCGTTTACGCACCAATATCGGGAAACCTATTCAGTTTTCTCCATAGCAAATAACTTATTTGGCCTAACCCTTGCCAAAAACCTAAAGTTCACCGATGGCAATTCGATAAGCAGGATTCAAGAAATGCCATCTCGGGGGATCCGATGAACTTCTCGCGCATGCGGGTCGCAACCCAGCTCGGCCTGGGTTTTGGGCTTGCCATGGTATTGCTGGCGCTCGTGACGCTATTTAGCCTCAACCGAATGGCGGATTTTCGGCGGCTGATGCAGGAAACCACGGAAATCAACGCGGTCGAGGGCAAGCTCGCCACCAAGATGAATACCAGCGTGACCGAACGCGCGCTGGCCTACCGCAACCTGATCCTGCTGGACCAGCCCGACGAGATCCAGATCGAATTCAAGCGGATCGAGAAACAGGCCCAGGAATATGGCGACGCCCAGGACAAACTGGGCCGCATGTTCTCCACCATTCCCGACACCACGGCCGACGAAAAATCGCTGTTCGACCAGATCAAGCAGCAGGCCGCGCTGGCCGCACCGATCACGGCCCGGGTGCAGGCGCTGATCCAGGCCAACCAGAAGGACGAGGCCTACAAGGTGCTGCGCTTCGAATTCCGCCCCATCCAGAAGAAATGGTGGGAGCTCATGGGCCAGTTGGTCGCGTTTGAAGACAAGCTCAACGACCAGAACACTGTCGACGCCAAAGCCAGCTACACCCTCAGCCTGACCTGGCTGCTGGTGCTGGCGGGCCTGGCGCTGGCGATCAGCCTGATCGCCGCCATGCTCATCACGCGCGGCCTGCTCAGGCAGCTCGGCGGCGAGCCGGGCGACGTGGCCGCGATTGCCGGCGAAATCGCCCACGGCAACCTGACCGTGGCCGTAGCCGCGCGCGACGACAACCCCGCCAGCGTGATGATGGCGATGCGCACCATGCGCGATGCCCTGGCCAAGATCGCCGGCCAGGTGCGCGCCAGCACCGACACCATCGCCACTGCGTCGGACCAGATCGCCACCGGCAACTTCGACCTCTCCACGCGCACGCAGGAACAGGCCTCCGCGCTGGAGGAATGCGCCGCCTCGATGGAACAGCTCAACGCCACCGTCAAGCAGAACGCCGACAACGCGCGGCAGGCCAATACGCTGGCCTCCGCCGCGGCCGGTGTTGCCACCCAGGGCGGCTCGGTGGTGGCGCAGGTGGTGGACACCATGGGCGCGATCAACGAGGCGTCGAAGAAGGTGGTCGACATCATCGGCGTGATCGACAGCATCGCCTTCCAGACCAACATCCTCGCGCTGAACGCGGCGGTCGAGGCCGCCCGTGCGGGTGAGCAAGGGCGCGGCTTTGCCGTGGTGGCCAGCGAGGTGCGCAGCCTGGCGCAGCGCTCGGCGGCGGCGGCCAAGGAGATCAAGGCGCTGATCAACGACTCGGTGGACCGCGTGGACGCCGGCAATGCGCTGGTCGAGCAGGCCGGCAGCACCATGCACGACGTCGTGACCAGCATCAAGCGCGTGACCGACATCATGAGCGAGATCCTGGGCGCCAGCGAGGAACAGGCCGGTGGCATCGACCAGATCCACCACGCCATCGCGCAGATGGATGAAGTCACGCAGCAGAACGCCGCGCTGGTCGAGGAAGCCGCCGCGGCGGCCGAATCGATGCGGGAACAGGCGGGCCAGCTCGTGCAGGTGGTCAGCGTCTTCAAGCTGGCCGACGGGCACGGCAGCGCCAGACCGGCACAGGCGCAGCTTGTGGTGCCGCGCCGCCAGCCGGTGCTGCGGCCGGCCTGAGCAGCGCGCGGCGAAGGCGCCAACGGGCGGCGGGCTTGGCACGCCGCCTTGTCGTCATGGTTGTCACCCGAAGGAAGGCCGCGTTATGCAGACCAGCACGCTGACTCGCCACGTTGACACGCCCGAAGCACGGCAACCGGAGCCGGCCCATGCCGCCGCGCCTTCGGCATCCTCACTGACGCCGGGCGGCGCGCAACGCAGCGCCCCACCCAACGTGTTCTGGCACGCCGGCCAGGTGACCGACGCACTGCGCGCCCAGCAATTCGGTCACCTGCCCATGACGATCTGGCTCACGGGCCTGAGCGGCGCCGGCAAGTCGACCCTCGCCTACGCGCTGGAAAAACGGCTGTTCGATGCCAAGCAATCGTGTGCGGTGCTCGACGGCGACAACATCCGCCACCACCTGAACAGCGATCTCGGCTTCTCCGAGGCGGATCGCAAAGAGAACATCCGTCGCATCGCCGAGGTGGCCCGGCTGATGAACGACGCCGGGCTGATCGTCATCACCGCCTTCATCTCGCCCTACCGTGACGACCGCGCCATGGCGCGCAGCATCGTCAGCGAGGATCGCTTTGTCGAAGTGCATGTGAGCACGTCGATGGACGTCTGCGAAGCGCGCGACCCGAAGGGGCTGTATGCCCGCGCGCGGCGCGGGCAGATTCCGCAGTTCACCGGGGTGTCGTCGCCGTATGAGGCGCCCATCGCCCCAGCGCTCTGCCTCGACACCGGCACGCTATCGCTAGACGCCGCCACGGCGGCGCTATATCGCCACGTCCTCCAGCGCATGCGCATCGGGGGCGATCATGGCGCCGCCTAGCGCAGCCGAACACGCGCCGGCCTACGACGTCTTCAATGGTGACGCCGACGGCATCTGCGCGCTGCATCAGCTGCGGCTGGCGCAGCCGCGCGCGGCGCGCCTGATCACCGGCGTCAAGCGCGACATCGCGTTGTTGCAGCAGGTGCCGTGCGAGGCGAGCATCGACGTGACGGTGCTGGACGTGTCGCTCGATGCAAATGCCGACGCGCTGCGCCGCATCCTCGCGGCCGGCGGCCGAGTGACCTACTTCGACCATCACTCGGCACGCCAGGCCTTCACACACCCGGCGCTGCAACTGATGTGGAGCGATGCCTGCGACGTCTGCACCAGCCTGCTGGTCGACCGCCATGTGGGCGGGCGCTTCCGCCACTGGGCGATCGTGGCAGCGTTCGGCGACAACCTCGCGCCGGCGGCCCAGGCGCTGGCGGCCGAAGCCGGGCT
The DNA here is from genome assembly GCA_913056305.1 of uncultured Ralstonia sp. GTDB lineage: Bacteria > Pseudomonadota > Gammaproteobacteria > Burkholderiales > Burkholderiaceae > Ralstonia. Next base: position 1,319 of record CAJXMR010000290.1, on the reverse strand, counting down.
GTCCGCAGACCAGACCTGCGCGCTGGACGAGCTGGGCTGCCTGATCAACTACAACGCCTACGGCGAATGCATCGACGACCTGCATATCGCGCCGGATGCGCTGTACCGCGCCATCCGGCCGTTCGCCGATCCGTTTGCGTTCATGGCCGAGTCCCCGCTCTTCCGGCGGCTCGCGCTAGGCTACCGCGACGACATGGCCCACACGGCGGCGCTCATGCCGGTGCTGCAGTGGGCCGCGGGGGCGATCTACGTGTTGCCGGACGCGCCGTGGGCGCGCCGCGTGTCGGGCGTGTTCGCCAACCAGCTCGCGGCCACGCGCCGTGCGTCTTCATTTGCCGTGCTGACTGCCTGCCCGAGCGGCGCGTATGTCGTGAGCGTACGCTCCGGCGCGCCCGACGCGTGTGCGGCCGACCACCTGTGCACACGCTTCCCGACCGGCGGCGGTCGGCGGGCCGCCGCCGGCATCAACGTGCTGCCGGCGGCGGAGCTGGATGCCTTCATTGCTGCGTTTTCCGACCACTTTGCCGTGCACGGCACGCCCAGACACTCACAGGAGGATTCCCGATGACCGCCATCGCCAGCACCGACACGCGCCGCGCCCAGACGTCCCGCCCGCGCCCGGTCCTGATGATCCCGCTGCGCCGCTGCGGCAGCCACGCGCTGCGGCTGCGGCTGAACTTCAATGCGGATTTCTATTCGCCGTATCCGCTGCACATCGTCGACTTCATGCCGCTGGTGCCGCTCTACGGCGACCTGGAAGACGACCGCACCTACTTCCGCCTGGTGACCGATGTGATCGGCCTGCAGGCGGCCAGCATGGTCAAGTGGCCCGGCGTGGTATTCGATCCGGTGGAGGTGTTCGAGGCCATCCGTTACGAAGCGCGCAGCGTGCACCGCATCGTCTGGGAGCTACTGCTGCGTGCGGGTGAGCAGCATGGCGCGCGCGTGGTCATGGACAAGTCGCTCGACAGCGTGCACTACGCCGACGCGCTGATGTCGCTGTTCCCCGACATGCTGTTCCTGAACGTGGTGCGCGACCCGCGCGCGCAGGTGGCGTCGATGAGCAAGGCCATCATCCACGACTTCGACACGCTGCTGAACGCGCAGACCTGGGTGGCCACCCACCGCGCCGCCAACGCGCTCATTACGAAGCACCCCGAACGCACGCTCACCCTCCGCTACGAAGATTTCCTCACACACCAGGAAGACACCCTGCGCCGCGTCTGCGCCTTCCTGCAGATCGACTACCTGCCGCAGATGCTGGACGTGTCGGGCTCGACCGAGGCGAAGCAGATTTCGCAGCTCTCCGCGCTGTGGAC
>CAJXMR010000289.1 GCA_913056305.1 uncultured Ralstonia sp. | reverse complement strand
TGCACCACGTCCAGCGGATCGGTCACCACCAGCATGCGCCCGCGCGCACGCTTGAGCTGGTCCATCAGGCGCAGGATGCCGATGTTGTCCGACACCTTCAGAGCAGGCTTCACCGAGCGCTCCACGTCGATGGCGCCACGCGTGTCGAGATCGCCCATCAAGTCCTTGGCGCGCGCCACGCCCACTAGGTCGTCCAGCCCGCCGCGGCACACCGGAAACTGGTTGTGCGGCACCGCCAGCAGCAGCTTGCGGGTCTGGGCGATGTCGGCGTCCAGATCCACCCATGAGATGTCGTGGCGCGGCGTCATGATCGAACGCACCGAGCGTTCGGCCAGGTCCAGCACGCCGCTGACCATGCTGCGCTCCTCGGGCCGGAACACCACTTCAGCGGCAGCGTGATCGGCTTCGTGCGGGGCAGCTTCTTCGGCCTCGCCGTTGGCCTGGGCAGCGCGGCGGTCGCCCAGCAGGCTCAGCACGGCATCGGCGGTACGCTCGCGCAGCGGGCGGCGGCGCTCGTGGCGCACCTCGTTGCGCTCGGCCACCTGATTGAAGGACTCGATCAGGATCGAGAAACCGATGGCCGCATACAGATAGCCCTTCGGAATATGAAAGCCCAGCCCCTCGGCGACGAGGCTGAAACCGATCATCAGCAGGAAACTCAGGCACAGCACCACCACAGTGCGGTGCGCATTGACGAAGGCCGTGAGCGGGCGGGAGGCGAACAGCATCGCGCCCATGGCAATCGCCACCGCCGTCATCATCACCGGCAGGTCGTTGACCATGCCCACGGCGGTGATGACGGAGTCGATCGAGAACACCGCATCGAGCACCACCACCTGGGCGATCACGTTCCAGAACTGGCCATGGCCCGCGCCGTGGCTCTCGTCCTGCGGCTGGCCGTCCAGGCGTTCGTGCAGCTCGGAGGTGGCCTTGAACAGCAAGAAGAAACCGCCCAGCAGCAGAATGATCGAGCGCCCCGACAGCGCCACCGGCCCCAACGTCAGCAGCGGCTTGGTGAGCGTGATCAGCCACGACATGGCCGACAGCAGCACCATCCGCATCAGCAGCGCCAGCCCCAGGCCGATCATGCGCGCGCGGTCGCGCAGCGCCGGCGGCAGTTTGTTGACGAGGATGGCGATAAAGACGAGGTTGTCGATGCCGAGAACGATCTCGAGCACGACCAGCGTCACGAGGCCGATCCAGATGGACGGGTCAGCAAGCCAGGGCATAAATGGGAGTCACTGCAGAAAAGTCGATCCGCCGATGATAACCGCAGCGCACGCTTGCGCTGCGGCACAGGCGGTCACGATCAGCGCTTGGCCACCGGCGCCGGGGTAGTCGGGCGGTAACCGTCGGTGAGCGTCTTGAGGAAGGCGACGATGTCGCGCACGTCGGCCTCCGACAGCACGGGCTTGGCTCCCGGCTTGCCGCCGAAGGGCCGCTCCATGTTGACGTTGGCGCGGTACTGCGGTGGCAGGTCGTCGAACTTGTCGACGGTGCCGTCGGCCTTGCGGGGATACCACTTCTGCGGCTGCGTGTCGCGCTCGGCGTAGAAACGCACCGCGTCTTCCAGCGAGTGGATGGCACCGTTGTGGAAGAAGGTCTTGCGCAGCGCGACGTTGCGCAGCGAGGGCGTGCGGAACAGCCCGCAGTATTCGGGACGGTTCTTCAGGTCGGTCCGGTCGGGGCCGCACAGGCCCAGGTCAAAGAACGCCGGGTCGGCATTGGCGGCCAGTTGCCGGTTGCGCGGCACACCCACGGCAATGTGGCCGAAGTCCGAGAACGCCGGAAAGGCACCGTCCTGCTTGATGGCGCTGGTATGGCACGACGCGCAGTTGCCCTTGGCCGGGTCGCTGAACAGCTGCAGCCCGCGCATCTCCTGCGGCGACAGCTTGGCCTGCTTCCGCAGGAAGGCGTCGTACTTGCTGTCGTACGGGTAGAACTCCGACGGCGACTGCTGGAACACCTCCAGCACCATCAGCGCGGCGCGGAAGGCGGTGTCTTCGTTATCGAGGATGTCGTTGCCGAACACCTGGCGGAAGGCCTGCGCATGGCGGCCGTTGCGCAGCTTGGCAACCACCGTGGCCGGTGTGCCATTGGCCATTTCGTGCGCCGACAGCAGCGGAATGCGCGCCTGGTCGTGCGTGGACGATACGCGGCCGTCCCAGGTGTAGCCGCCGGTCGGGCCCTGGTCTTCGGAGTCGTTGCCGTCGTTCTCGTAGAAGTGCTCGGAGAACGGCGGCATGTTCTGGATATAGCGCAGCGACGGCGCAGCGCGCACGCCGGTCTTGTCCATGGCCGGGCCGCCCAGCTGCACCGACAGATCATTGGGTGGGCCGTAGGCATGCGTCGGGCTGTGGCAGCTCGCGCAGGCCAGCTTGCCCGATGCCGACAGCGCCGGATCGAAGAACAGCGCCTTGCCCAGCGCGGTCATGCCGGGCACCGAGGGCCGGCGCGTAACCATCATCGTATAGAAGGCCTTCTCATAGGCCGGCGCCGATGCCGTGACCGTTGCAGCCTGCGCCTCCAGCGGATCACCACGCCAGGACGCGACCAGCGCAGCCAGCCCGGCAAGCGCGAGCGCCGAGGCGGCGATCACGCGGACAGTGGCGACAGGCAGGCGGCGGAGCATCGATGTTCAGTCAGAATTTGGCAGCTTGCCAAACTAGCATGACAGTCGTGACACTTTCATGTCGTCAACCGTTTGTCATGTCCTCGCCCGGAGGCCCCACATGCTGCGCCATGTCTTTAAACGTTCGGTTGTGCCCCTCTTGCTCCTGATACTGGTTATCAGCCTGAATTTGACCGAAATGCACACCCCGCCTACGTTTGCATCATCAACCTGTCATAGAGAAAGCCCAGACTCGCGCTCGCTTTGGGTCCACGGACCCGATGCCCCCCAACTACAAATCAGGGAAATCATGAGCCGAGCACTCCGACTTCTCCCCGTGACCGCCATGGTCGCGGCCAGCATGTCTGCCTGTGGTGGCAGCGATTCGAACAGCAGCGCCTCCAACACCTCAGGTGTCGTGACCGGCAGCTACTTCGAGCACGCCAAGGTCTGCATCGACGCCAACAACAACGGCAAGTGCGACGCGGGTGAGGTCAGCACGTACACGGACACCAACGGCGCCTACACGCTGGCCGGTACGGGTGCCATCACGGTGGAAGTCGGCACGGACGCCAAGCGCAACGATCCGGCCACGGGCACGAGCACGCCCGTCACCCGTCCGCTGGTGTTCCGCGCACCGGCCAGCGCCAACGCCATCATCAGCGCCATCTCGACCGAACTGGTCGCGCTGATGGAAAGCAACGGCGGCGACATCAACGCGGCCAAGGCCACGCTGGCCGCGCGCCTGGGCGTGAGCGCCGACAAGCTGCTCGCCGACCACAACAAGGAAACCGACGCCAACATCAAGGCTGCGCTGCAGACCGAGATCGATCAGGCGATCGACCTGATCGCCGACGCCGTGGCCACCGGCGGCGACCTCAACAAGGGCCTGCGCGACGGTTTCGGCAAGCGCAAGGGCCTGGCCGACAACGTCAAGACCATCGTCGTGATCTACGCGGAAAACCGCGGCTTCGACAACCTGTACGGCCTGTTCCCGAAAGCCAACGGCATTCCGGGCGTCAACCCGACCTCCACCGGCACCGCTGCCGCGCAGAAGGATTTCGACGGCTCCGTGCTGCCGACGCTGCCGCCGACCTGGCTCGGCCTGACCGCCGCCGGCCAGACCGTGACCGTCACGCCGGCGCAGAGCACCGGTTGGCCCAACAAGCCGTTCCAGATTGATGATCCGGCCGGCATCAACGGCACCGGCATCGTCGTCTCGCAAAGTGTGATCACGCGCGACCTGTGGCACCGCTTCTACCAGAACCAGATGCAGATCAACGGCGGCAAGAACGACAAGTTCGCTGCCTACTCTGACGCCGGCGGCCTGTCGATGGGTTACTACGACGGCAGCAAGATGGCCATGTGGAACATCGCCAAGCAATACACGCTGGCTGACAATTTCTATATGGGCGCGTTCGGCGGCTCGTTCCTGAACCACCAGTACCTGATCTGCGCCTGCGCGCCGATCTACCCGAACGTCAACAACTCGCCAGCGGCCAAGAGCGTCGCCACCATTGCGTCCGTCGACGCCAATGGCACACCGCAACTCGCGCCGACCGCCAGTTCCGTGATGGCAGGCTCGCCGTCCTTCGGGACCAACGACGGTAGCCTGACCCCTGTCGACAGCAACGGCAACTCGTATGCAGTCAATACGATGCAACCGCCGTACCAACCGTCGGGCAACGCCGTGGCCAGCAACAACGCGGCTTATGCCGACCCGACCAAGGCATCGACCATGCCGACGCAGTCGCAGATCAACATCGGCGACCTGCTGACCGCCAAGGGCGTGAACTGGGCCTGGTACGCCGGCGCCTGGAACGCGGCCATCGCCGACGCACCGAACACCAAGCGCGGCGTGATCTACGGTGGCACGGTCCAGTTCCAGCCGCACCACCAGCCGTTCAACTACTTCAGCCGCTTCGACCCGGCCACCGCCACCGGCACGGCTGAGCGTACGGCCCACCTGCGCGACTACGACGCCGCCTTCCTGGCCGACGCCGCCGCCGGCAAGCTGCCCGCCGTCACGTTCTACAAGCCGCAGGGCAACCTGAACCAGCACGCCGGCTACGCCAACGTGGCTGACGGCGACGCCCACATCGCCAGCGTGATCACCCAGCTGCAGCAGAGCCCACAGTGGAAGAACATGGTGATCGTCGTGACGTATGACGAAAACGGTGGCTTCTACGACCACGCCGCGGTGCCGAAGGCCGACCGCTGGGGCCCGGGCACGCGTATCCCGGCGATCATCGTCTCGCCGTTCGCCAAGAAGGG
>CAJXMR010000288.1 GCA_913056305.1 uncultured Ralstonia sp. | reverse complement strand
CGACTTCGCCAGAACTGAATATCGATGCCATGGTGATGTACGACCTGGGCACGCCTTTGCACCTCGGCAAGAACACGCTGCGCGCCGGCCTCGAGTATCAATACTGGCGCAACAAGTTCGGCAATCCGTCGTCGGTGCCCGGCTCCTTGGCAAAGACGCCGATGGTGCGAGTCGAGTACCACTTCTGACACGCATTCGGCGAGACCTTCGGCGTGACGGGCGCGAAGGGATCGCCGGCATGCTCCTGTGACCGCCCGCGCGTCGACAGCGCGGGTGGGCCTCTGCAGCGGCGTCCGGGAATCCGGGCGCCGTTTTTTTTTTGCCCTGGCCCTGAGCGCGAGCCGATCAGCCGGTGCGCACGACGCGCGCCGAAGGCTCGACCAGATGCGGGTGGCTCAACAGCATCGCGCCACGCTGGGTGGCAACGAACACCGCTTCGGTTCGGCTGCGCACTTCCAGCCGCCGATACAGCGCATTGATATGCGCCTTGGCGGTGGCCTCGGAAATGGCGAGCATGCGGCTGATGGTCTTGACCGGATGGCCGCGCGAGAGCAGCACCAGGATTTCATACTGCCGCTGTGTCAGCCCGAGCAATGCGCAATCATCGCTGGCGGCTTGGGGGGTGCCAAACGGCGCGTCGGGCCGGGCCAATATGATCGACGCCGGCACGTAACGGCCGCCGGCCAGCACCAATTCAAGTGCTGCGGCAATCAATTTGCCCGCATAACTCTTTAGCACGTACGCCGAGATATTCAATTGCATCAGCGCGCGCACATGTGCGGCCGAATCGCTTTCTCCCAACACGGCAATATGCCGGGGATGCGGTTGTTGCAAGAATCTGGAGAGCGCCGGGATATCGTCGATGCCTGGCAGGGGCAATCCGATCAGGGCCAATTCGGCGTCCGCATGCGCCGCGAGATTCTCAAAAAGCGCCTCGTCCGGGTCCAGGCTGACGACTTCCGACACGGCCGGCAAGGACTGCAAGACATGTGCTGCACCGGCACGAACCAACGGATGTGCCTCGACTACGATTGATTTCACTGCGCCGCCCGTCTGGTTATGGTTGTTTATCCCGTCCGGAAACTGCCGGCCGTGTCACCCATTCGGATCGGCGTGATCCAAATCATTGCAGGCGCGGCTGGTGGAAACGCAATGCAGCATGGTTTCGGTATCTTTCCCCGTTCAACCGGCAGTCACCCAAGTCGGTGCCGCCGGGCCGAAACCTTTTTGCAACATTCTAAAAGGCGGTTTCCTTCCGGTTTTCTGTTATTCGCCAGGCGCGGAGGATAAACCCCGCAGAAATGCGCAGAATAAATCCCCGGCTTGCATGTTGCACCCCTCAATGGGATGTAAATCTTTTTGTTTACCCCGATCGGTTGGGGGTAGGCGACATAGATAACAGGGTTGAGCTGGGGTTGCTACCCCACTTCGTGCCCTTGCGCGCACGCACGGGTTATGGCCTTGCGCCAACTGGCAAGAGCGTGGCGCCGATCGACTTCAGCGGAGGCTGGACGTGACAAAGCCGGCGCATGCATGCGCCGGCCATCAAGACAGGCCCGGAAAACCGGTCAGATTATTGAGCGACGACAGAGAAGCGCGGCACCGACAGCGGCTGCTTGCCGTCGCGGCCGTACGGCGTGCCGCCGCCGCTGTTGGCGGCATGCAGCACCGCCAGGGCGTTTTGCGTGGCGCGAAGACGCAGGTCGATCAGCGTGCCGTTGTCGAGATTGTGCTGGCGCAGCGTGGCGGCCAGGGTCAGGTTCTCGTCGAACAGGCGGCTGGCGGTTGCATCCGAGCGCAGGTATTTCACCAGGCCGTAAGGATCGGCGCCGCCATGCTGCGCCCACCACAGGCGGCGCTCGCGGTCGGCCTCGGACAGGCGGGACAGTTGCTGCTGCTTGGTCTGGGTAATGCGTTCGAGCTCGGCCATGTCGCCGTCGCGCAACGCCTGTGTTTCCGCTTCCAATGTCTGGGTGGCGGCGCGCAGCAGCGCCTGTTCGTCACTCAGGGTACGGATCAGCAGCGTGTTGTCCATGGAGGGCTCCAGCGATGAGGGATGGGCGGGTTCCGGACGGCACGCCCCCCTGCCGCGGTCAGGCCCATGGGGCCGGCGGCATCAGCGCAGGGGTGAAGCGAAGGGCAGGACGTGCCCGTCAGGCCGATTTGGTATGGGCGGACAGCAGCGATTTGGCGTCCGACAGCACGCCGTCGGCGATTTTCGAGGCGTCCATCTTCAGCGTGCCATTCTGGATGGCGGCGCGGATCTGGTCGACGCGAGCGGCATCGAAGTCGCCACTGCCCACTTGGCGCGACACCTGCTGCACCGACAGCGACGGCGAATGGCTGCTCTGTTGTGCGTTGGACGCCGCCTTGGCGCTGCCCGACGACGTGCTTGCGGCCGACGTCGACCCGGACGCGGCGTCCTTGGCGGGCGTCACGGCCGTCGAATTGTTGACGATATGGTTGATTTTCACGGGTGTCTCCGAAGAGCGCGTTCATCCTACCTCCCATATCGGCCAACCCCCGCCCAAACTTTAGCGGGGTACATCGATCTTCCGTCACACTGTGGAGACAGTGTGAAATGTGATTCATGATTCTCAAAACTGGATTGCCACCACACCCACCGACTGCGCGATGCCCGAGACGACGTTGCCATTGGCGGTGCGCACCTGGGCAACCTGGCCCACGGCGGCCTGGTTCAGCGCCCGGCCATCGCTGGTGACCTGGAAGCCGCCGCCTTCTGCCACCAGCTTGACGGTCTGCCCGGCCTGCACGGCCATCGGCAGCCGCAGGCTTTCCGCGCGCAGCGGCTGGTTGGCGGCCACGCTGGTCAGTAGCACCCGCCCCACGGCATCGGCCGGCTGCAGCACCACCGAGGCCGGTAGGTTCGACAGGTCGCCAGTGCGGGCGTCGAGGTCGCTCATGTCGAGTGTCTTGCCCGGCGGCAGCTGGCGCGCGGCCACGTAATACGTTCCGTTGATCTGGATGGTGGCGGGCACCCACGCCGCCCAGGCGTGCGGCGAGCGGCAGCGCACCCCCACTTGTATACGGCCGCGCAGGCGATTGGCGGCCGGCAGCATCAGATCGACCTGGTCGCACGGCTGGTTGGCGATGCGCGCATCGACCGGACCGACCTCGACCGTGGCGCGCGAGCCGCCGCCGTCGGCGGTGCCGTTGAGGATGTCCAGCTGCGACTGCAGTTGCTGCTGGATCTGCATCTGGAGGGCGGTCGGGCCCTGGATGGCCGTGGCGCCAGCGCCTTGGGCGGGCTGCGCGGCCATGGGTGCGTTGGCGACATTGGCCGGTGCGTAGCCGGTGCGGATCATGCCCTGTGCTCGCGCCAGGATCGGGTGGGCCAGGCTGGCCAGCAGGCCCAGCGCCAGCATCAGCAGCAGCTTGCGGCCATGCGCGGCCGCCGGCATGGCCAGGGCACGTGCGGACCATGCGAACGCACGGCGTTGCCGGGCGATGGCAGGGGTCGGGACATCAAAACTGCGCGCAAGCCGGATGGACATAGCAGGGCTCCGTCGAAATTCCGGTGAAGTGTAGCCACGCGCGCGGGGGAGCCAAATCCGGAAATGTCGGCCAAACCCCCCCTTATTCCGACGAATGCACTTGCCAGCCGGCCCCTAGACTTTGCAACGTGGTGAAGTCCCTGGCGGCGTGCCGAGCCCGTTTTTGCACGCGCCGCCTTGGCCCCGGGGTTCCCGACCGGTGCCGGACGCGGGCAGAGGGCGGCGCCACAGAGGCTGCATGACGGCTCCTCTGCAGTACAGCAAGGCAGTGTTTGTGACGGAAGGCATCGGTGGTTTTGAAGGGGCCACCGGTGCCGCTCCGCCAAGCAACCTACGAATACGAACCCGGGCGAGTGGCAGCCCAGCATGGCGCCACGCGCGAGGAATGACAGACATGGTCGACAAACTGGATCAGCTGTTCAGCTTTCAGGAGCAGGCGTTGCATCTGCGCTCGCAGCGGCACCAGCTGCTGGCGTCGAATATCGCCAACGCGGATACGCCCAACTACAAGGCGCGCGATTTCGACTTCCAGTCGGCGCTGCAGAAGGCGACCGGCCAGCAAAGCGGCAGCGGCCTGCCGATGTCGGCCACGTCCGCCGGCCACCTGACGGCCGCCGGTGCGCCGTCCGCCGACGTGACGCCGATGCTGGCGTCGCTGTCGGCGCAGCAGCAGACCAGCGCGCTGCAGGGCGAGGTGCAGTACCGCACTTCGCAGCAGCCCAGCATCGACGGCAACACTGTTGACATGGACGGCGAGCGCATGCGCTTTGCCGACAACACCGTACGTTACGAGGCCGATCTGAGCATCGCGACCTCCAAGATCAAGTCGATGATGGCTGTCATCCAGAACAGCTGACGCGACGCAAAAAGAAGCAGGACGACCGCGCAGCAGTCGGGCGCGGCGAAAGATGGGGCGGGAACAGTGTGGCGCTCCGGGCCGGCAAGCGGGCCCGGAGACCGCTGCCACGCTGCAAACGGATTCGATCCGGCAACAGAGTTGAAGACAGCGGAACCGACATGTCGCTATTCAAGGTGATGGATGTGGCTGGCAGCGCGCTCACCGCGCAGTCCAAGCGCATGAACGTGGTGGCCTCCAACCTGGCCAACGCGGAGAGCGTGACGGGGCCCAACGGCACCGCCTACCGCGCCAAGCAGGTGGTGTTCGCCCCGCAGCAGGAGTCGGACGGTTACGCCACGGGTGTCGCCGTCGACAACGTGGTGGAAGACACCGTCACGCCCATGAAGCGCATGCACCAGCCGGGCAACCCGCTGGCCGATGCCGATGGCTACGTGACCATGCCCAACGTCGATGTGGTCGACGAGATGGTCAACATGATTTCCGCCTCGCGCTCGTACCAGGCCAACGTGGAAGT
>CAJXMR010000287.1 GCA_913056305.1 uncultured Ralstonia sp. | reverse complement strand
GAGGCGCGCGAGAAGATGAAGGAGCGCGTGTTCTCGCGCGGCCTGCGCGACGACATGGACAAGCTGTTCGGCCACCTCGGCGGCCTGGTGCGAGACGCGGCCAACCGCATCGACCAGCTGCACCAGATGGTCGACGGCATGTACAAGAAGTTCAACGCCGAACACGGCTTCACGCTGTCGCCGCCGCTGCGCTTCCTGGGCACGCGCTACGACGCCGACCTGAAGGAAACGCTGGCCCTGGCGCACGCGCACTTCGGCGCGTTCAGCTTCCTGACCCGTCCGAAGCCGCAGCTCGTGCACGGCGCGTTCTCGACGGTCGCCAGCCGCGTGCTGGACACCTTCCAGGACATGAACCGCGACATCGAGATCTGGCTGAAGTCGGTGATGACGCCGCTCGAAGCGCAGGTGCGCGATCACCAGAAGCAGCTGCGCAAGCGCGTCGATTCGATCGAGCGCATCCACGAGGCCACTGACACGCTGGAAGCGCGCATTGCCGAGCTCGAAGCGCTGCTCAATACGCTGGACGAGCGCAGTGGCATCATTGCTGATTACGCCTCGCGTATCCTGGCTGCCGGGACGATGCTGGAGGCGCATTCGGTGGCGGCTTGAACGCGCATCGAACGTCAATGGAAAGGGCGCCTGCGGGCGCCTTTTTCGTTCTGGTAGGATCGCCGCCGGCGCAGCCCTGTTGCGCGCCACACCTTCATCGCAAGCATGACCGCCACACCCCGTCGCCCGCGCCGACCCGCGCAACCCGCCCAAGCCCTGCCGCCGCTGCCCGACGACTTCGCCACCCGCGTGATCGCTTGGCAGCAGCGCCACGGCCGTCACCACCTGCCGTGGCAGAACACCGGGGATGCCTATCGCGTCTGGCTCTCGGAGATCATGCTGCAGCAGACCCAGGTGAGCGCCGTGCTGGGCTACTACGCCCGCTTCATCGAGCGTTTCCCCACTGTGCAGGCGCTGGCCGCCGCGCCGGCTGACGACGTGATGGCCGCCTGGGCGGGCCTGGGCTACTACACGCGCGCGCGCAACCTGCATCGCTGCGCGCAGATCGTGGTGGCGGAGCACGGCGGCGTGTTCCCGCGCGACCCCGAAGCGCTGGCGGCATTGCCCGGCATCGGGCGCTCCACGGCCGCGGCCATCGCCGCGTTCTCGTACGGCGTGCGGGCCGCCATCCTCGACGGCAACGTCAAGCGCGTGTTTGCGCGCGTGTTCGGCATCGACGGTTTCCCTGGCGACAAGCGCGTCGAAGACACGATGTGGCGCATCGCCGAGGTGGTATTGCCGCCTGCAGACGGCATCCAGGCGTACACGCAGGGCCTGATGGATCTGGGCGCCACCGTGTGCACGCGCGGCAAGCCGGCGTGCCTGACGGGCGAGCGCGCCTGCCCGCTCGAATCGCTGTGCGAGGCGCGCCGCACCGAGCGCGTGATGGCGCTGCCCGTGCCGCGCCCGCGCAAGGCGACGCCCGAGCGTGCTGCGACCCTGCTGATCGCCCTGCACGGCGAGGCGGTGCTGCTGCAGCGCCGTCCGCAGCGTGGCATCTGGGGCGGGCTGTGGTCATTGCCGCTGGTGGGCGAGATGGACGATGCGCTCGAAGCGCATCCGCTTGACGCCGATACGGTGCGCCAAGCTGCGCAGACTTACGGCACGGTCACGCAGGTGGAGATGGCTGGCGCGCTCACGCACACCTTCACGCATTTCCGCTTGCACATGCATCTGCTGCGCGCGGACATCGCCGCACCAGCCGCGCTCGACGACGACTGGCGCTGGGTGCCGCTCATGCAATTGAACTCGGTGGGATTGCCGGCGCCCGTCAAGCTGGCGCTCGAGACGTTGGTGCAGCCGAGCCTCGTCTGAGAGCTCGCTGCGGCGGTATCAGAGGATGTGGTGCTGCTTCATGTACCGATGGACGATCTCGATGCGCATGCCGGCATCCATCAGTTCCATCAGCTTCTGCTTGGCCTTGAGCGGCACCGGCAGCAGTTCGCACAGCCGGTTGGCGACCCAGCTCGGGCTAGCCCAGTCGTAGGGTTCGGCCATCAGCACCTGGCCTTCTTCGCGCGTGCTCAGGGTGGTGACGATGCGGCGCAGGGCATTCACGCAGTCATCGTAGAGCTCACCCTTGCAATCCTCGATGTCGGCGCCGATCGGCTCGACGGTGCCGCGCATCAGCCCACCGGCCGCGGTGTCGAACGACAGCACCTTGAAGCGCTGCGTGCCGCGCACCTTGATCATCAGCAAGCCGAGCTGCTCCATATCGCATTCGACGATGTGGGCGATGCAGCCGACATCCACCGGCACGGTGGGGGCCTCCGACGTGGCCACCTCGTTGCCGCGCTCGATCAGGCAGACGCCGAACGGGGTCTGGTCGCGCAGGCAGGTGCGCACCAGGTCGATGTAGCGGGCTTCAAAAACGCGCAGCGGCAGCAGGCCACCGGGAAACAGCACCGTGTGCAACGGAAAGAGCGGCAGCTCGGTGGGCAACGGCGGCAGCGGTGAAAAGGGCGAGAGAGCGATGTCTTCTTGCATGAGTAGGCTGAGCGGACGTCGGCGAGACTTTCGCGATGGTGCCGCGATGCTGGCCCTGCGCAATGGACGCTGCGGGCGCTGCGGGCGTGTTAGGCGTCGACAGCCAATTCGCGGTGGCGGACCAACACATTACCATGCGCGCGGAAGTAGGTGGCGAGCCGCTCTGCGATGTACACGGAACGATGTTGCCCCCCCGTGCAGCCGATGGCAACGGTCAGGTAGCTGCGGTTGTCGGCAATGAAACTCGGCAGCCACTTTTCGACATAGGCGCGGATGTCTTCGGCCATCGCCAGCACCATCGGCTGGCTCTGCAGGAAGTCGATGACCGGCTGGTCGCGCCCGGTCAGCGGTCGCAGGTGCGTGTCGTAATACGGATTGGGCAGCGAGCGCACGTCGAAAACCAGGTCGGCATCGGTCGGCACGCCGTGCTTGAAGCCGAACGATTCGAACATCAGCGTGAGGTCGTGCGGCTCGTCGCTGATGAACTCCTTGATGTACGCGCGTAGCGCGTTGGTGGGCAGCGTGCTGGTGTCGATGCGATGCGCGGGGTCGGCCAGCGGGCTCAGCAGCTCGCGTTCCATCTCGATGGCTTCGATCAGCGAGGTATCGGCGCCCTTGGCGACAGCCTGCACGTTGGCGGCTTCCGGCCGGCCGTTGCGGATCGACAGCGGATGCCGGCGGCGCGTCTCGGAATAGCGCTGCACCAGCGCATTCGTGCTCGCCGTCAGGAACAGCATGCGCACGTCGTGTTCCTTGCGCAGCGCGGTGATGGTCTCAGGCACCTTGCGCAGCGATTCGCGGCTGCGGATGTCGGTGGCCACGCCCAGGTGCGTGTAGCCCTGGTCGGCCAGGTATTGCGCCAGTTCCGGAATGAACTGCGCAGGCAGGTTGTCGACGCAGTAATAGCCTGCGTCTTCGAGCACGTTCAGGGCGACCGACTTCCCTGAACCTGACATACCGGTGATGAGAATGATCCGCATGCCGCGAGGATAGCATCACATTGTGGCAGGGCAGCGACCAATGAAAAAGGCGGCCGCTCTGGCCGCCTTCTTCGGGCGCGGGCGCGCGGGCGTTTAGCCCTTGTTCGACAGGCAGTCCTTCATGAAGGCCTTGCGTTCGTCGCCCTTCTTGCCGGTGGCGTCCTTGTTGCACATCTTCATGCGCTGTTTCGGGTCAGCCGGCTTGGCGGCCTCGGCGGCCATCGGCTTGTCCGACAGGCAGCCCTTCATGAACGCCTTGCGCTCGTCGCCCTTCTTGCCGGCGGCGTCCATGTTGCATTGCTTCATCTTGTCTTGCTGTGCGTTCTTGGCGGCGGGGGCGGCCATCGCACCAGCCGGTGCGCTACCTTGGGCGAAAGCCTGGCCAGCCAGGAACGGGAGCGCGAGGGCGCAAGCGGCAATCAGTTGTTTCATCGTGTTCTCCTTGGGTACCGTCAGAAGGGCGCAGCCATCAGGTGCTGCACCCGCGATGAACGCCGCCGCGTGCGTGCCCGGCGCATTCCCCCCCACAACGGAATGACCGCGTGTCGGGTTGACGTTCCTTGACAAAAGTAGGGGGGAGACGGCCGTTTGCGAAGCTTTGTGAAAGCTTTGCAAACGTTTCGTCAGAGGAGCCGGCCTTGCGGCGAATGCGAGGCGGCCTCGGCCAGCATGGCGGCGCGCTGGCGGTCCATGAAGTCGCGCAGCGTGTCGATGCCGCGCAGGCGCAGGATGGTGTTGCGCACCGCGGCCTCGACCAGCACGGCCAAGTTGCGGCCGGCCGCCACCTGGATCTTCACCATGTGGATCGGCAGGCCGAGCACGTCGAGGTATTGCGAATCGAGCGGCAGGCGCTCGAACTCGCCGTCGTTGCGGCGCACGAGCTGCACGATCAGCTTGATCTTCATCTTCCGGCGCACGGCGGTCTCACCGAAGATCGTCTTGATGTCGAGCAAGCCCAGGCCGCGCACTTCCAGCAGGTTCTGCAGCAACGGCGGGCAGCGGCCTTCGATGAAATCCGGCCCCAGGCGCACAAAGTCGACCGCATCATCGGCGACCAGGCCGTGGCCGCGCGAGATCAGCTCCAGGCCCAGCTCGCTCTTGCCCAGGCCCGAATCGCCCATGATCAGCACGCCCATGCCGAGGATGTCGAGGAACACGCCGTGCATCGTCACGCGCGGCGCCGAGATGCGCGACAGGTACAGCCGCAGGTGGTCAATGACGGCCGCCGAGGAAATCGGCGAGGTGAACAGCGGCGTGGACGAACGCGTGCAGCGCAGCTCCAGGTCGGGCGGCGGATCGACGCCATCGGCCACCACCAGGAAGGGCGGCTCCAGCAGGATCAGTTCGCCCATCTGGCGCTTGCGGTTTTCTTCCGACAGGCG
>CAJXMR010000286.1 GCA_913056305.1 uncultured Ralstonia sp. | reverse complement strand
CGGCACGCTCACGGCCAGCCTTGCGAACGTGACAGCGGCCATCTACGAATCGGAAACCTATACCGGCCCGCTGGCGTCGACGCTTGCCAACTTCACCGTGAGCGCGAGCGGTGGCGAGACGTTCAGCGGGCCGCTGGGGGCCACGCTCGGCGCCACGACGGCCAACATCACCGCGTCGGTCAGCCGCAGGCGTCGCACGGTTTCAATCAACTGCACCTAGCGAACCATCATGGATATGCAATCGCTGCCGCCCTCGGGCGGTTTTTCTTTTTTGGGGCACGTCATGGACGACATCAAAGACACGGCGGCGTTCAAGGAAGCCGTCAAGCAAGCCATCAAGGAATGGCTCAATGAACAGTTCGCCGCGTTCGGGCGCTGGACGTTCTACGGGCTGTGCTCGATGGCGCTCGGTGGCATGACGTACCTCGCGCTGACCTACTTCACCAAAAAATGAGGGGGAACCCAATGAAATTTCGATTGATCGATGAATGGCGGCAAGCTCACACCTTCGCCAGCGTCCGGTTGGGCGCGCTCTTCGCGGCGCTCTTTGGCATTGGGCCCACGCTCATCTCGGCCTGGGGTCTGCTGCCAGATGACCTGAAGGCGCAGTTGCCGCAAGGATGGGGCCGAGTGATTGCCACCGCTGGCTTTGTGCTGGTGCTGGCGGCGCGCGTCTTCACCACCGACAAAGGAGCCGGCGATGTGGCTCAGTGACCTGTTCGTGGCGCTGGCGCGCCGCTTCGGTGCCAAACCTAGTCAACCGGGTGGCGCGGTCGGACAACTGCCGCCGATTCCGCCAAGCCTGCCACCCGCCGCTGTTCCGGTGGCACCGGAACAGCCCGCGTGTCCTATGACGCCGGCCGAGTTTATCGCCGCCATCGTCCCGGCGGCGCAGGCGTGCATGCGCGCAACACGCGTGCCCGCGAGCGTGACCGTGGCGCAGGCCGCGCTGGAATCGGCCTGGGGTGCGCACGCGCCCGGACACAATCTGTTCGGTATCAAGGCCGACACCGGCTGGAGTGGGCCGGTGACACTGCAGGAAACGCATGAGGTGGTCGATGGCCGCACTATTGAAATGGTGGCGCGTTTCCGGGCCTATCCGGACTGGCAAGGCAGCATCGACGACCACGCTGCGTTTCTCGCTGGCAATCCGCGCTACAAGTTTGCCTTTGCCGATCCGCGCGGTCCCGAGTTCGCCGAGGCCATTGCGCGGGCCGGCTACGCCACCGATCCGGTCTATGCGGCCAAGCTCAAGGCCGTGATGACTGCGCACAAGCTGTGCGCGCTCGATCTACCGGAGATCCAACCATGATTGCCACTCTTCTCGCCAAATTCTGGCCCGTCATCGTGGGCATTGCCGGCATCGCTGGCTCGTTTCTGTTCGCTTGGGTCAGCAAGAAGGCAGCCGATGCCCGCGTGGCACGCGCTCAGCAGCAGAGGGCGCAAGCGCAGGCGGACGTTGCCAGCACGCGCGAGGCGTCCGCCGAAGCCAACGCGGCAGCGGCCCAAGCCGGGGAGGAAGCTGCCGTCAATGCCACCGCCGCCCAGGCCGAAGCGGCGCAGATCCCGCGCGATCAGTTCGATGCCGAGGGCGCGTCCCTGGGCATCCTGCGTAAGGAGTGACCCGTGCGAAGTGCAATCCTTCTGGTGGCGCTTGGGCTTTCGGCTTGCGCTGCTCAGCAGCCGTCCTGGCAGCCCCCGCGTATTACCGATACCGCTTGCAATTGGGTTAGGCCGATGACGTTCTCGGCGGATGACACGCCGCAGACCAAAGAGGAAATCATCGCTTATGAGATGGCTCGGCGCAGGAACTGCCCGCGCGCAGGCGCGTTCTGAAGAGGTTCTCCGGCCTGGTAGGACTCGGTAAGCGCCCTGCTACAGGTGCCCGGACTCGCAAGACGGTGGAGCTGATACGAAAGCGGCTTCAGGGCGAATGTCAGCCCACGAGTCATACTTGTCGAATCCAGCATCAAACAGCCCTGAGGCAATCGCGTTGGCAATGACTGCATTCGACATGAACCTCGGTTTCATGTCCGGAAACACAAACGCGTGCCAATCGGTTGGATGGTTTTCGTGAGCAAACGGCCTATGTTGGCTATGCGAAACGCGGAAGAATCTATCCCGGTTACGCTTCTTGATTTCGAAGGTGAGGCCGCAGACGAGGCACTTGCGGTCAGGCTTCCGATGTTTCTTTCCATCGTAGCGGATCTCGAAGTAGCCAGGCGTGGCGAGCATGGCCTGGGGAAACGAGTGCCCGAAGTCGTCACGCAATTGTTTGGCAACAATGCGCTCAGCCTTTTCGCCAGATTTTGCCCGCATCGCAAAAAGACCATCCTCCTTCTTGGAGAAGGCTCCAGCCCTTTGGGGCTCGCCGACATACACGATATGAATCCAGAATAGATCGACAGGAATGCGGTCGTCAGCTGGCGGACGCACGACTGCGTCGATCATAGCTATCGTTTCAAGCACAGCACCACCCAGCCCAAGAAGGAGAAACGCGCCGCCAAACAACCCGCACAAAGCGACACCTAACAGCCTTTGGGGTGGGTCAGTTTTCGATGCAAATCCTGGGTCAGGATTCCGTGCAAATCAACACCAACGGTTCTCCATTGGGCTTTTTGCTGCCCGCAGGGCCAATGCTGGCGCGGTTCGGGCTGCGCTGCGGAGGGCGCAGCCGCCCAGGGAAGCCCGTTTCCGGGCATTTTTCAGTTCTCTGTCCCGCCTATTCTCTGTTTCTGCGAAGGGTGCCCGTCACACACGCCCCAGCATTGGCGCGGGTTTGCGGCTTCTTGTTTGTTACGGAAAGCGCCTCCACGCAGGCGACCCGGCCCCGGAACGGGGTTCGGCAGATTACGTGTTCACGATGGGCCGGACGTCCCAAGTGATGGACGTTCCCGGGCGGTAGACCGCCTCGTTGCCGTGCTTGATCGAGTCCTTCAGGTGTTGGGCCAGCGGCTTGTCGTATTTGTCGATCTGCTTGATGGCTCGGTCGACGGCATTGCGGAAGGCGTCGCGGACGTTTTTCCGCTTGTCCCCGGCCTTGCGCTGACGCCCGCCGAGGCCCTTGCCACCCTCCATCGCCTTTGTCAGGAAGGCCATTTCCTCCTCAATTTCTTCGACCCGGGCGTGATCGCCGGCGTCTCGAGCTTCCTCAATCTCCCCAAGCAGCGTGCGGGCACGTTGCTGCCACTCCCGCAGGGCACGCCGATCGGCGACGTCGCCTGCGTCGGTCAACGGTGCCCCGGAAACGATCTGAAAGCCCTCTTCAATATCCTCTGGGGCGACGCCAGTGTTGGTGGGCAAGTCAATTGCGTTGGCTGCACTTCCACAAGCGATCTCGTAGACCGACGTTGCACGATCCGGAAACGCCAGTAGGAGGTTGATGTACAACCCGCTGTTCTTTCGTGCCTCGCCGTTTCGCTTGTCCCATTCTCCGTCTGGTTTCCGAATCAAATGACCTTGATGGTGCCGTGATCCACCAGGCCGTCAAAATCGGCAGCCGTGAAGCCGGCGTTCGATCTGGCGAAGTCCGAGATATAGAAGCCGATATTGATTCGCAGGCGGTCGCGGAGTTTCTTCTGCTCCGCCGCGGAAACAGCCTCCCGTACTTGTCGCAGAAGTGCCCGAATACGCTCAGCTTCGGCCTGCGTAAAGATGTCCCTCCCTTTCATGCCGCCTCCTGCCTCGTTTTCCGTTTTGCGTGCCGTCGATGTGTCCCGCTGGGGCGCGCACTTGCTCATCGCTTCTATGACACCGCAGGCCCACTTCTCGCCGTAATCGACTGAGCCCATCGCGTAGCGTTCGGCGGCGCTCACCACCTCGTCAATTGACGGAGCGCGCAACCCTAGCCGCCCATCCCCCGCTTTGCATGCGCAGCGCTGTCGCGTCGAGAAACTTGAGTAGGCTGTCGGTCATGGCTTCTCTACGCCTCGTCTGCGCGAAAAGGCTAAGCTCCTGCCGTTCACCTTCCTATTCAGGCGACAAAACCGCCCGGGCTTTCGGTTGGGTAGAGGTTTTCATCAAACTGAATCGCCCCGGTTTTCGAGGAGGCCGGTTGGTTTAAGTTGAGACCGCTGCGATGGTCTCGCTGGCAAGTTGCCAGTAGTTTGCCTCAGCTTCCGCCGGCGGGATGTACCCGATGGGCTCAAGCAGCCGGATGTGGTTGAACCAGTGCACCCATTGCAGGGTGGCCAGTTCCACGGATTCCCTGGACTTCCAGGGCGCCCGGCGGTGAATCAACTCGGCCTTGTACAGCCCGTTGATGGTTTCGGCCAGTGCGTTGTCATAGCTGTCGCCACGGCTGCCGACCGAGGGCTCGATGCCAGCCTCGGCCAGCCGCTCGGTGTAGCGGATGGACAGGTACTGCGAGCCTCTGTCGGAATGGTGGACCAAGGCATCGGAATCGGCCGGTTGACGGTCATACAGCGCCTGCTCCAGGGCGTCCAGCACGAAGTCTGTACGCATGGTGCTGCTCACGCGCCAGCCCACAATGCGTCGCGCGAACACGTCGATGACGAACGCCACGTACAGCCAGCCCTGCCAGGTCGAGACATAGGTGAAGTCCGACACCCACAGTTGGTTAGGCCGTTCGGCTTTGAACACCCGCTGGACCCGGTCCATTGGGCATGGTGCCGAGGTGTCCGGCGTTGTGGTGCGCACCACCTTGCCACGACGCACGCCTTGCAGCCCCTGGCGCTTCATCAGGCGTTCGACCGTGCAACGCGCGACACGGATGCCTTCGCGGTTCATCTGCTTCCAGACCTTGTCGGCTCCGTACACTTGGTAATTGGCGCACCAGACCCGCTCGATGTCGGGGATGAGCGCGTCGTCGCGTTGGGCACGTTTGCAGCGCAGTGCCGGGTTGCGAAGCCGCGCCGCGTGGCGCCGGTAGCAAGACGGGGCAATCTGCAGGACCTTGCAGATGGGCT
>CAJXMR010000285.1 GCA_913056305.1 uncultured Ralstonia sp. | reverse complement strand
CGAGATGTTCGGCAAGCTGATGAGCATCTCCGACGACCTGATGTGGACGTACTACACGCTGCTGTCGTTCCGCCCGCTGGCCGAGATCGACCTGATGAAGGAAGAGATTGCGCTGGGCCGCAACCCGCGCGATTGCAAGGTGCTGCTGGCGCAGGAGATCGTCGCGCGCTTCCACAGCCAGCTTGACGCCGAGCGCGCGCTGGAAGACTTCAACCACCGCGCGCGCGGCGGCGTGCCGGACGACATCCCGCAGATCGAGCTGTCGGGCGCGCCGCTGGGTATCGCGCAACTGCTCAAGCAGGCCGGCCTGTGCCCGTCCACGTCGGACGCCAACCGCAACATCGAGCAGGGCGGCGTGAAGATCGACGGCGCCGTCATCAGCGACAAGGGCCTGAAGATCGAGGCCGGCACCTTCGTGATGCAGGTCGGCAAGCGTCGCTTCGCGCGCGTGGTGCTGTCGTGATTGGATTGATCCAGCGCGTCTCGCAGGCGGCCGTGCGCGTCGACGGCCGCGTGGTCGGCGAGATCGGCCCGGGGCTGCTCGCGCTGGTGTGTGCCGAGCGCGGCGACACCACGGCCGAGGCCGACCGCCTGCTGGAGAAGCTGCTGAACTACCGCGTGTTTTCCGATGCCCAGGGCAAGATGAACCTGCCGGTGCGCAACATCGACGGCAACGGGCAGGCAGGCGGCTTGCTAGTGGTATCGCAGTTCACGCTGGCGGCGGATACCAAGTCCGGCACGCGCCCGAGCTTCACGCCGGCCGCGGCGCCGGAAGACGGCCGTCGGCTGTATGAGCATTTCGTGGCGCGGGCCCGGCTGCAGCACCCCATCGTCGCCACCGGCGAGTTCGGCGCGATGATGCAGGTGTCGCTGGTCAACGACGGCCCGGTCACGTTCTGGCTGCAGGTCGCACCGCAAGCCGCACCGTCTGTTGCAAAAGCGGGCGAGCCCGAAGCCGCCAAATCTGTCTGACCTGATGACTGACCGGGAACCCGTGATGCCACGTGCCGCCGCCCCGCTACCCATGCCGCAGATCACCCACATCGTATTGGTCCGCCACGGCGAGACCGACTGGAATCGCGAGCGTCGCCTGCAAGGCCAGCTCGACGTGCCGCTGAATGCGCAGGGGCTGGAGCAGGCCGCGCAACTAGGCAAGGCCCTGGCGCGCGAGCCGTTCGACGCGATCTACGCCAGCGACTTGTCGCGCGCGAAGCAGACCGCCCAGGCGCTGGCCGATGAGATCGGCGCCACGGTGCGCGACGATGCGGGTTTGCGCGAGCGCTGCTATGGCCAGTTCGAGGGGCTGACCTACGCCGAAGTCGCCGAGAAGCATCCGGCCGAATTCGCAGCCTGGCAGGACCGCGTGCCCGAGTTCGCTCCGCCCGGCGGCGAGACGCTCACCGGCTTCCATGAGCGCGCGGTCGAAACCGCGCTGCGCCTGATCCGCCGCCACCCTGGCGAGCGCATCGCGCTGGTCAGCCATGGCGGCGTGCTCGATTGCCTGTACCGCCATGCGCACGCCATGACGCTCACCGAGCCGCGTCAGCATGAGCTGCGCAACGCGAGCATCAACCGGCTGTCCTCCGACGGGCGCCAGCTGACGGTGCTGCAGTGGGGGGATGTCACGCACCTGGACCTGCTGGTGCTCGACGAAGTCGATCGGCGGGTGCCTTAAACCTTCAGCCGGAACGGCGTGAAGTCCGTATCGCGGTCGTAATAGTCTTCGTTCTCGGCGCGCTTCAGGAAGGCGACGACGCGGTAAGTGAGCGGCGTTGCCACGATCTCCCAGCCGGTCTTGAGGATGTATTGCGCGATCGCCACACGCAGCACCTGCTCGTGCGGCCAGATACCGTAGAAGGCGATCACGTAGAACAGCGACGAATCGACCGCCTCGCCCACCACCGTGGACCCGACGATGCGCGTCCATAGCCATTTGCCTTCGGTGTAGATCTTCATCTTCGCCAGCGTGTAGCTGTTGGCGAAGCTGCCGCACCAGAACGCGATGAGCGAGCCCATGACGATGCGCCAGGTGTTGCCGAACACATCGGTCAGGCTCTTCTGGTAGTCGGCCATGAACGGCGCCACCGGCAGCGCCAGCACCACCAGCGACATGAACGACGCGAAGATCAGCGCCGCAAAGCCGGCCCACACTACGCGCCGGTCGCGGCCGTAGCCGTACACCTCGGTGAGGATGTCGCCGAAGATGTAGGAGATCGGGAAGAACAGCACGCCCGCGCCAAACGTGACGGGCCCCAGGATGGGCACCGTCACCTGCGCCGCCTTGGCCGCCCCGATCAGGTTCGAGCACAGCAGTACCGTCACAAAGGCCGCCATGACGAAGTCGTAGTAGCGGAAATTGCGTTGAGAGCTGGGGGCGGTCATGGCGGGCGGCGCTGGGATGGCGTTGGCTATTTGTTGTCTTCCCACAGATCGCCCGCGGGGCCGGTCTTGGGCGCGCCCAGCCCGAAGTGCAGGTACGCCGAGGCCGTGGCGACGCGCCCGCGCGGCGTGCGCTGCAGGTAGCCCTGCTGGATCAGGTAGGGCTCGAGCACGTCTTCGATGGTGTCGCGTTCCTCGCCGATGGCCGCGGCCAGGTTGTCGATGCCGACCGGCCCGCCATTGAACTTGTGCAGGATGGCTTCCAGCAGCTTGCGGTCCATCAGGTCGAAGCCGACCGCGTCCACGTCCAGCATGGCCAGCGCGGCGTCGGCGACCTCACGCGTGATGACGCCATCGGCCTTCACCTCGGCATAGTCGCGCACGCGGCGCAGCAGGCGGTTGGCGATACGGGGCGTGCCGCGCGAGCGCTTGGCGATCTCCAGCGCGCCGTCCTCGGCGATGTGTGCATGGAGCAGTCCGGCCGAGCGCGTGACGATCTTCGCCAGCTCGGCGGGCGTATAGAACTCCAGCCGCGCCACGATGCCGAAGCGGTCGCGCAGCGGGTTGGTCAGCATGCCGGCGCGCGTGGTGGCGCCCACCAGCGTGAACGGCTGCAGATCGAGCTTGACCGAGCGCGCCGCCGGGCCCTCGCCGATCATGATGTCGATCTGGTAGTCCTCCAGCGCCGGATACAG
Organism: uncultured Ralstonia sp.; assembly: GCA_913056305.1. Taxonomy (GTDB): domain Bacteria; phylum Pseudomonadota; class Gammaproteobacteria; order Burkholderiales; family Burkholderiaceae; genus Ralstonia. Next base: position 1,921 of record CAJXMR010000285.1, on the reverse strand, counting down.
GATTTCCTCCACCACGGGCGAGAGCCGGTGGATCTCGTCGATGAAGAGGACGTCGTTGGCTTCGAGGTTGGTCAGCAGCGCGGCCAGGTCGCCCGGGCGCTCCAGCACGGGGCCCGAGGTCTGGCGCAGGTTGACGCCCATCTCGCGCGCGATGATGTGCGCCAGCGTCGTCTTGCCGAGGCCCGGCGGGCCGAACAGCAGCACGTGGTCGAGCGCCTCGCGGCGCTTCTTGGCCGCCGTCATGAAGATATCGAGCTGGCCGCGCACCTTTTCCTGGCCGACGTATTCGTCGAGCAGCTTGGGGCGCAGCGCGCGCTCGAACGCCTCCTCGTTGGGGGAGGTGGGGGAGGCTGAAATCAGGCGTTCAGCCTGCACAGGATTGGCAGCCTTGGCGGCGAGCTTGTCGGTTTCGATCATGACGGGCAGACGGCGCCGGCAAATGGTGCCGGTCGCGAACGGGCCATTTTACCGTCTGCACGCAACCGTGGCGTCAGCCCTTGGAGAGCGCCTTGAGCGCCAGCTTGATGCCCTCGGACACGCCCGTGCCAGCGGGCACCTGCTTGATGGCCAGCGCCGCTTCCTTGTCGGAATACCCCAGCGCCAGCAGGGCATTGAGCACGTCCACGGCGTCGTCCGACACGGCGGGGCCGCCGGGGACCGTACCCAAGTCAGCGCCGAGCTTGCCCTTGAGTTCCAGCAGCAGGCGCTCGGCCGTCTTCTTGCCGATGCCCGGGATGCGCGTCAGCCGCCCGGCTTCCTGCAGCGTGACGGCCTGGGCCAGTTCGCCCACCGACATCCCCGACAGCACCGCCAGCGCGATGCGCGCGCCGATGCCCGAAATCTTGATGAGCTGGCGGAAGGTCTCGCGCTCGGCGGCGGTGCCGAAGCCGTAGAGCAGGTGCGCGTCCTCGCGCACGATCTGCTGGGTCAGCAGCACGACCTTCTCGCCAGTGGCGGGCAGGTTGTAGAACGTGCTCATCGGCACGTCGATCTCATAGCCAACGCCGTGGCAATCGACCAGCAGGTGCGGCGGGTTCTTTTCGATCAGCGTCCCGGCGATGCGTCCGATCATGGGTGGTGTTCCTCCAAAACGGGACGCAGTGTAGCCGATGCCGGGCCGCCCCTAGCGCTTGAAGGTCGAGACCGCCTGCCGCCCCACGGCCGGGTCGTCGGTGAAGAAGCCGTCGACGCCCGCGCGCAGGAAGGCCTGGATCTCCTGGATCGAGCCGCTCACGTTGCGCGTGTTGTCGGCACCACTGCGCAGCGATGGGGGCAGGAAGGTGTTCTCGGGGCGGAAGGTGTACGGGTGCACGACCAGCCCGGCGTTGTGCGCGTTGCGGATCAGGTCGGTCGGGTCGGTCAGTTTGCCGTTGGCATCCAGCGCGATGATGCTGCCCTTGTACGGGCCAACGCCGTTGGCATACACGGCGATGTCGCGCATGCCGCGGTCGGTCATCAGGTCGCCGTAGGTGCGGGCGTCCTTGGCGACGACGAAGTCGTAGGGCTGCCTGTTGGCGGTGTCCATCAACTGCACGAGCTTCCAGTTGGGCTGGCTGCTGCGGATCTTGTCGTGGATGCGCTTGAGGTTGGCCACCTCGAACGACTGGATGTAGACGGTGGTGCGGCTGGCGGTGAAGGCATCGCGGCGCAGGCCGTCGATCAGCTTGTCTTCCAGCGGCAGCCCGATCGACTGGAAGTAGGTCGGATGCTTGGTTTCCGGATAGATGCCGATGTTGCGGCCGAGCTTGGTGGATTGATCCCGCGCCAGCGCGACAATCTCGTCGAGCGTGGGAATGTCGAACTGGTCGTTGTAGGCGACGTTGGCGGTGCGGATGCTGGGGATGCGCTCCCGCGCGCGCAGCGTCTTCAGCTCGCCCAGCGTGAAGTCTTCGGTGAACCAGCCGGTGATGCTCTGGCCGTC
>CAJXMR010000284.1 GCA_913056305.1 uncultured Ralstonia sp. | reverse complement strand
CCCTCGACGATCATCGGGTTGATGATGTTGCCGAAGTCGTCCACCGCGACGAAGCGGTCGATGTGCACTTCGCCGGTGTCGGGATCGACTTCCACCTCGCAGATGTACGCACCTGCGGGATAGGTGAAGTTGGTCGGGTCGTAGAAGGCGCTCTCATCGAGGCCGGGCTCCAGCTTGTCGAGCGGGTAGTTGTGCGGCACGTAGGCCGTGAGCGCGACTTCGCCGAAGGTCTTGGTGCGGTCGGTGCCGGCCACGCGGAAGACGCCGTCCTTGAACTCGATGTCCTCGGCGGACGCCTCCAGCAGATGCGCGGCGATCTTCTTGGCCTTGGCCTCGATCTTGTCGAGCGCCTTCATGATGGCCGAGCCGCCCACGGCAATCGAGCGCGAGCCGTACGTGCCCATGCCGAAGGGGATGCGGCCGGTGTCGCCGTGCACGATCTCGACGTTCTCGATCGGCACGCCCAGGCGATCGGCCACCACCTGCGCGAAGGTGGTCTCGTGCCCCTGGCCGTGGCTGTGCGAGCCGGTGAACACGGTGACGGAGCCGGTCGGGTGCACGCGGATCTCGCCCGCTTCGAACAGCCCGGCCCGTGCCCCCAGCGCCCCGGCGATGTTCGACGGCGCCAGCCCGCACGCCTCGATATAGCAGGAGTAGCCCATGCCGCGCAGCCGGCCCTTGGCGCGCGAGGCGTCGCGGCGGGCGGCAAAGCCCTTCACGTCAGCCAGTTCGATGGCGCGGTCCAGGCACGGCTCGTAGTCGCCGGTGTCGTAGGTCAGGCCGACCGGCGTGGCGTAGGGGAAGGTGCGGATAAAGTTGCGGCGGCGCAGTTCGGCCGGGTCGATCTGCAGTTCGCGTGCGGCGGTTTCCACGAGGCGTTCGACCACGTAGGTCGCTTCCGGCCGCCCGGCGCCGCGATACGCATCGACCGGCGCGGTATTGGTGAACACCGCTTTCACCTCGGCGTAGATCGCCGGCGTCTTGTACTGCCCGGCAAGCAACGTCGCATAGAGGATGGTCGGCACGCTGCTGGCAAACGTCGACAGGTACGCGCCCATGTTGGCCGTGGTATGCACGCGCATGGCCAGGAAGTTGCCTTGCGCATCCAGCGCCAGTTCCGCATGCGTGACATGGTCGCGGCCGTGCGCGTCGGTCAGGAAGGACTCGGAACGCTCGGCCGTCCACTTGATCGGCCGACCGACCTTTTTCGAGGCCCAGGTGAGCGCTACGTCTTCCGGGTACAGGAAGATCTTCGAGCCGAAGCCGCCGCCCACGTCCGGCGCGATCACGCGCACCTTGGCTTCCGACAGGCCCAGCACGAAGGCCGACATCAAGAGGCGTTCCACGTGCGGGTTCTGGTTGGCGACGTAGAGCGTGTAGCTGTCGTCCTGGCGCGCGTAGCTGGCGTTGACGGCGCGTGGCTCGATCGCGTTCGGGATCAGCCGGTTGTTGACGATGTCGAGCTGGGTGACATGTGCCGCCTTGGCGAAGGCGGCATCGGTGGCGGCTTTGTCGCCGTGGCCCCAGGTGTAGCAGGTGTTGTCGGGCACGTCGTCGTGGACGGCGGAGCCGGCGCTCGGCGCCGTGGCGGTGTCGACCACGGCGGGCAGCTCGTCGTACTCAACGTCGATCATCTCGACGGCATCCTTGGCGATCTTCACCGATTCAGCCACCACCAGCGCCACTTGGTCGCCCACGTGGCGGACCTTGCCCTGGGCGATGACGGGGTGGGGCGGCTCCTTCATCGGTGAGCCGTCGATGCTGTGGATCAGCCAGCCGCACGGCAGGCCGTTGACCTTGTCGGCGGCGAGGTCTTCGCCTGTGAGCACGGCGAGCACGCCCGGCAGCTTGCGCGCGGCATCGGCGTCGATGCTCTTGATGCGCGCGTGCGCGTACGGCGAGCGCAGGAACACGGCGTAGGACTGGTTGGCCTGCATCACGTCATCGGTGTACTGGCCGCCGCCGGTGAGGAAGCGGTAGTCCTCCTTGCGCTTGACGGCGGCACCGATCAGGTGGCGGTTGGGTTCTGCGGGAGCGTTCATGACGGTCTCCTCCCGTTATGCGGCGTGAGCGCGCGCGGCGGCCAGGCTTTGCAGCGAGGCGTCGTCGCCTTCGGCCGCGGCCATGGCTTCGGCGCCTTGCAGCACGGCGCGCACGATGTTGTGGTAGCCCGTGCAGCGGCACAGGTTGCCGTCGAGCTGTTCACGCACCTGGCGTTCGTCAGGATGCGGGTTTTGTGCGACCAGCGCGGTCGCGGCCATCACCATGCCGGGCGTGCAGAAGCCGCATTGCAGGCCGTGGCATTCGCGAAACGCTTCCTGCATCGGGTGCAGCTTGCCGTCGCGGGCCAGACCTTCGATGGTGGTGACTTCCGCGCCGTCGGCCTGCACGGCCAGGATGTTGCATGACTTCACGGCGCGGCCGTTCATGTGCACGGTGCAGGCGCCGCATTGCGCGGTATCGCAGCCGACGTGGGTGCCGGTCAAACGCAGGTGCTCGCGCAGCAATTGGACCAGCAGGGTATGGGGTTCGACACTGACGGTGACGGGCGCACCGTTGACCGACAGCTTGAGGCTGATCGCCATGGGAGTCTCCTTGGGGGATGGTCGCCGTGTGCTCGCGTCGCAGCGGAAATGCGCGCGGAGTCTATGCGTGGGTGGTCGCGGCTCTACCAGTAAAGCACAACACAAAGAGAAGACAACCGAGGGGAAGTGGGGGCAGCGAGACCATGCTGCGGCACGCAAAACATGCGCCGCAGACATGACAAAGGGCCGGAATCCGGCCCTGTTTGACACCAGGCAGTCATGACCTGGCGGGTGTGGCGGCACGTGGCCGGCGCACGGTACTGCAGCGTTGCTGCTGGCTACGCTAATGCCAGCTTGGGCGAGTGCCCTTCGACAAACTACAACTTACGCCTTCGCAGTGCTGGGTGCACGGAAGAGGTTCGCGATCGCCGTGAAGAACGGGGCGAAGGAGAACGATTGGCCGTTCGGACGGCGGTAGTAGTAGATACCTTCGGACATTTCGCGCTCGATCAGTTCGCGTTCGAGTTGGTCGGTCAGCTTCAGGTCGTTCGTGTTTTGCATGATTGGCCTCTTAGGGAATTCCCGGTTAGGGAATACCCTGATCATACACCAGATGATGCAATGCACCATACGTAGGTTTACCTATGCACCAACACGCGTTGTTTCGCCGCCACGCGGGCGCTGCGGCGCACCAATGTGGTGATTCCCGTGGGAAGACCGAGTCACGGCCATCCGGTGTGGCCGGCAATGCGCAGCCTTTCTCTAATGCGCAGCCTGGTCAACGCGGAGGCCGGCACGAACTTGCCGCCAGGCCGCGAGGATCGCGTCGGCGGACCGATCGATGTCTTCTTCAGTGGTGGCCCAGGAAATGACGGAGAAGCGCATCACCAGGCGGTCGCGCCAAGTGGCTTCGGCGACATAGCAGACCCCGGCTTCCTGGATGTGCTCGATGGTGGCCCGGGTCAATTCGCTACAGCGCTCGGGGGACGCTTGCCCACCGAACTGCACGATGAACTGATTGAGCTCGACCGGGTTCAGGATCTCCACCCCGGCTTCGGGTGCGAGCCGCTCGGCCATGCGCCGGGCCAAGCGGCAGTGCTGCGCAATCATGGCGGCGATGCCCGAACGTCCGAGCGCCCGAATCAGCGCCCACGTAGCAAAGCCGCGTGCGCGCCGCGAAAGTTCGGGCACATAGTGAAATGGCTCCCGGCACTCCCCGCCTGCCAGCGGGAGATAGCTGGCCTCGTAAGCCATTGCCCGGCGGTGGGCGTTGGCGTCCCTGACGATGGCATAACCGCAGTCGTAGGGTGTTTGCAGCCATTTGTGGCCGTCGGTTGCCCAGGAATCCGCGCGCTCGACACCGGCCGTCAACTGGACAAACGCTGGGCACGCGCGCGCCCACAAGCCGAATGCACCGTCCACGTGAAGCCAGCCGCGATGCCGATGCACGACGTCCGCGATCCGATCGAACGCATCGAACGCGCCCGTATTGATCTGGCCGGCTTGCGCAATCACGATCAACGGCCCTTGGTGCGTCGCCAGCGCGTCGGACAGGCTGGCGACGTCCATGCGCCCCATGTCGTCGGTCGCAATGCGCGTCACGCGATCATGGCCGAGCCCGAGATAGCGCAGGGCGGCAAAGACCGCCATATGCGCATCGTTGCCTACGCACACGTGGATCGGCGGGGCGCCGAACAGGCCGTCGGCGTCGGCGTCCCAGCCGGCTTGCCGCAGCACTTCGCTTCGGGCCGCGGCTAGGCAGACAAAGCTGGCCATGGTAGCCCCGGTCGTGAAGCCGACCGAACACTCAGGAGGAAGCGACAGCAGATCCAGCAGCCATTCCGCGGCGACCTGTTCGACGACTGCGTTGGCGGGCGACGCGTGGTAGCTGCCGCTGTTCTGCCCCCATATGCTGGTCAGCCAGTCGGCCGCGACGCCGACCGGGTGGGAGCCGCCGATGACTTTGGCGAAAAAGCGCGGGCCGGCCATGCCCATGAGGCCGCCCTCTGCACCGGCAGCGAGCTGCTTGATGACGTCAAGCGCGGCCATGCCTTCGCTTGGGGTTGGCGCAGATAACGCCGCGCGCAGTTCATCGAAACGCGCGGCCGCCATGGGGCGCCGGGTTGCACGCGTGTCATGGAATGCCATGGCCACGGCGTATGCCTGCTCAAGCGCAGCACGATAGTCATCCGACATGGTGGCCTCCCCACGGTGGAGTTCCATTTATAGCCGTCGGACAGGTGGTTTCAAGCGCGGTGGCGGCGCCGTGCAAAGACCTCGATGGCCAGCCAGCCGAGCTACTTGACCGGGATCGGCTGGCTGGCCGGAATCGGTACCGCCGTCACACTGTTCTTGGGGCTACCGGAGAGGACCTTGTCCGAATACGTCAGATACACCAGCACGTTGCGCTTGCGGTCCACCGTGCGCACCACGTGCAGTGTCTTGAAGACGAGCGACAGGCGCTGCGTGAACATGTCGTCCTGCTGCGGCAGCGGCTTG
>CAJXMR010000283.1 GCA_913056305.1 uncultured Ralstonia sp. | reverse complement strand
GCGCACCCGCGCGGCCCGTGCGGCCGATGCGGTGCACGTAGTCTTCCGGCACGTTGGGCAGGTCGAAGTTGACCACGTGCGGCAGTTGGTCGATGTCGATGCCGCGCGCGGCGATGTCGGTGGCGACCAGCACGCGCAGCGTCCCGGCCTTGAACTCCGACAGCGCACGCGTGCGCGCCGACTGGCTCTTGTTGCCGTGGATCGCCAGCGACGAGATGCCGTCGCGCGTGAGCTGCTCGGCCAGGCGGTTGGCGCCGTGCTTGGTGCGCGTGAAGACCAGCACCTGGTGCCAGTCGTTGTCGCGCACGAGCTTGGCGAGCAGTTCGCGCTTGCGCTCGCGGTCCACCGGATAGATGCGTTGCTCAACGGTCTCGGCCGTGGTGTTGCGGCGTGCGACCTCGATCAGCGCCGGCTTGTCGAGCAGGCGGTCGGCCAGTTCGCGGATCTCGTCCGAGAACGTCGCCGAGAACAGCAGGTTCTGGCGCTTGGGCGGCAGGATGTTGAGGACCTTGCGGATGTCATGGATGAAGCCCATGTCGAGCATGCGATCGGCTTCGTCCAGCACCAGCAGCTCGATGTGCGACAGGTCGATGGTGCGCTGGCCCACGTGGTCCAGCAGGCGGCCCGGCGTGGCCACGACGATATCGACGCCGCGCTTGAGCGCATCGATCTGCGGGTTGATGCCGACGCCGCCGAACATCACCATCGACTTCAGCGGCAGGTATTTGCCATAGGCGCGCACGCTTTCTTCCACCTGCGCGGCGAGTTCACGCGTCGGGGTGAGCACCAGCGCACGGATGGGGAAACGCATGCCGTGTGACGTATGCACCTTGTTGGGCTGCGTCTCGGACAGGCGATGCAGCAGCGGCAGCGTGAAACCGGCGGTCTTGCCGGTGCCGGTCTGTGCACCGGCGAGCAGGTCACCGCCCTTGAGGATGGCGGGGATGGCCTGGCGTTGAATCGGGGTGGGTTCTGCGTAGCCGAGTTCGGCCACGGCACGTACCAGCTTGTCTGACAAGCCGAGTTCGGAAAACGACATGGAAAAGCAATTGGACCGGCGTGTCCCGCGCATTCGTTCGTGCGCCAATCGCGGACAGAGCCTGGGTAGGTGACGGGGCGACTGGACCCCGGGGACTGCGAAGGGCGGTAGTTTAACAGGATGCGGTGTCTGGACTTGTTGAAGCTGATTTTGGTGTTGCTGGTCCACCCCTGTTTCGGCCCCAGCAAGGGACGAAAGGGGGGCAGACCACCACGGCCCAAAACACAAACTACCCCGCCGGCGCCCGCAACGCCGCCAACGGCGCATTCACCACGTCCCCCAACCGCTCCGCCAGCGAATACCGCGCCATATACCGCCGAAAGTGCGCCAGGAACGCCGTCTCAGCGGGTGCCAGGCGCCGCTCCTTGTGCCACAACAGATACAGATCGATATCCGCCACCCCCTCCTCCGGCGGCAACCGCCACAACCGCTGCTGCGCCAGATCCTCCGCCACGATGTGCTCCGGCAAGCACCCAATCCCATAGCCCGCAAACACCAACCGCTTGATCTCATCCAGGCTCGGCGACGTGGCGACGATACGCCCGGTAAAGCCCTGCTGATCCCGAAACACCGCCAGCGGCGACAAGGCATCCCCCAACTGGTCGCTCATGAACGAGACGAAGTTCTCGCCGAGCAGATCACTGATCGACAAGCCCGTCCGCCCGAACAGCCGGTGATGCCGCCCGCAGAACACCGCATAGCGCTGCCGCAAGAAGAGCTGCCGCTCCAGCTTGTCGATCGGCGTGCGGCACAGGCTCAGCCCGATGCCCGCACGCTTCTGCGCCAGCGCATCGAGGATGTCCGCGCTGCGCATCACCTCCACCTGCAGATCGACACGCGGGTGATGCCGATGAAACGCCGCCAGACACTCGTCATACACGCCCGAGTGGATGCGGCTGACGGTGAGCAGATGCAGCACACCACTCACATCATCCTGCGGCTCGCCCAGCTCGGAGCCCAGCCGCGCGACGTTGCCGTAGACATCGGTGGCGATACGCAATACATCCTCGCCGACACGCGTAAGGCGGAAGTGCGAGCCGCGCCGCTCGATGAGCGTATGGCCAAGCTGATCCTCCAGCCGCCGCAGCGCCAAGCTCACAGCCGGCTGCGTGATATGCAGCCGCACTGCCGCCCGGCTGATGCTGCGTTCGTGAACGATGGTCAAGAACGTGCGCAGGAGGTTCCAGTCGAGTCGGTCGCTAACCAGCGCGGGATCAAGGGCGGAGGGTTCCATGGCGACGAATATGAGTTCAACTTATACAAACGATAAGTATTCAGAATTTGACTAATACCCGTCAACCGGCAATAAACACGCATCCGCCGCCTCGATGCGGCGGGCTCAAAAAATGTGAGGAGCCTACCCATGCAACCGTCTCACCCCGGCGGGCGCCAGCCCGCGCGCGCGGCCACCGCCGCCTTTGTCGGCACCATGATCGAGTGGTACGACTTCTACATCTACGCCACCGCTGCAGCACTCGTGTTCGGGCCGTTGTTCTTCCCGGGTGGCGATCCGTTCCTCAGCACACTCGCCTCGTTCGGCACGTTTGCCGTCGGCTTCTTCGCGCGGCCGCTGGGCGGCATCGTGTTCGGCCACTGGGGTGACCGCATCGGCCGCAAGAAGGCGCTGATGATCACGCTCACGATGATGGGCCTGGCCACCATCGGCATCGGCCTGCTGCCGACCTATGCGACGGCCGGCGCCCTGGCGCCCGTGCTGCTGGTGCTGCTGCGCGTGGTGCAGGGCATCGCGGTGGGCGGTGAATGGGGCGGCGCGGTGCTGATGGCGGGCGAACACGCACCCAAGGGCCGCCGCACCTTCTTCGCGTCGTTCGCGCAGCTCGGCAGCCCGGCCGGTTTGATCCTGTCGCTGCTGGCCTTCCGCCTGGTCACGTCGATGGAGAAAGACGTATTCATGGACTGGGGCTGGCGTCTGCCCTTCCTCGCCAGCGCGGTGCTGCTGCTGGTGGGCGTGGCGATCCGCCTGGGCGTGAACGAATCGCCCGAGTTTGCGCAGGTGCAGGCGCAGCGCAAGACGGCCAAGCTGCCGATCGCCGAGGTCTGGCGTACGGCGCGCGTGCCGGTGCTGCTGTGCATCGGCGCCAACACCATCGGCATTGCCGGCGTGTACTTCACGAACACCTTCATGATCGCGTACACGACACAGTACCTGTCGCTGCCCAAGACGCTGATCCTCGACTGCCTGTTCGCCGTGGCGATCATCCAGTTCCTCGTGCAGCCGCTGGCGGCGTGGCTCGCCGAGAAGCTCGGCGGCGCGCGCTTCCTCAAGCTGATGGCGCTGCTGGCGATGGCCTCGCCGTATCCGATGTTCCTGCTGGTGCAGACGCGCCAGGCACCGATGCTGGTGCTGGGCATCGCGCTGGCCGTGGTGTGCATGGCGAGCTTCTACTCGGTCATCGCCGGCTTCGTGTCGGGCGTGTTCGAGACGCGCGTGCGGTACTCGGCGATCTCGTTGTCGTACCAGGTGTGCGGCGCGGTGGCGGGCGGGCTCACGCCGCTGGTGGGCACCATCCTCGCGCAGCGCTTTCATGGCGAATGGTGGCCGCTGGCGGTGTTCTACACGCTGCTGGCCGGTGTGTCGCTGGTGAGCATCATCGCCGTCGATGCGCGCCAGCGCGGCCGCACCACGGCCACCGATGTCGATGCCGTGCAGGCGTAATGCTCATCCTCAACCTGCTTCACCCATGCTGACGTTCTTCCATCCCGAACAGCTGCTGCACCATCCGCAGAGCTACTACTCGCGCGGCAAGATGCGCACGCCGCAGGAGGTGCCCGAACGCGCGCGCAACCTGCTGCAGGCCGCGCGCGATCTCGGCTTCACCATCGCCCAGCCCGACGATCATGGCTTCGCCCCGCTGGTCGCCGTGCATGGCGAGCCCTATCTGCGCTTCCTGCAGGACGCCCACGCCGACTGGCGCCGCCTACCCGAAGACTGGGGCGACGAGGTCATGTCCAACATCTTCGTGCGCGAGCCGAATGCGCTGCGCGGCGTACTGGCCCAGGCGGCACGCTACCTGGCTGACGGCAGTTGCCCGGTCGGCGCGAATACGTGGCGATCGGCGTACTGGTCGGCGCAAAGCGCGGCGGCCGGCGCGAGTGCCCTCCTCAGCGGCGAGCGCTTCGCCTACGCCCTGTGCCGCCCGCCCGGCCACCACGCGCGCCGCGAAGCCGCCGGCGGCTTCTGCTACCTGAACAACGCCGCCATCGCCGCGCAGGCATTGCGTGCGAAGTTCAAGCGTGTCGCCATCCTCGACACCGACATGCACCACGGCCAGGGCATCCAGGAGATCTTCTACGACCGCGCCGACGTGCTCTACGTCTCCATCCACGGCGATCCGACCAACTTCTACCCGGTCGTCGCCGGCTTTGATGACGAGCGCGGCGCGGGCGATGGCCTTGGCCACAACGTGAACCTGCCGATGCCGCATCGCTCTCCGGAGTCGGTGTTCTTCGCCAAGCTGGAGGAGGCCATCGGCGCGCTCGAACGCTTCCAGCCGGAAGCACTGGTGCTGTCGCTCGGCTTCGACATCTACCGCGAAGATCCGCAATCGCAGGTGGACGTGTCGACCGAGGGCTTCGGCTGCCTCGGCCAGGCGATCGGCGCCATCGGCCTGCCGACGCTGGTCGTGCAGGAAGGCGGCTATCACCTCCCCACCCTCGCACAAAACGCTGCCGCGTTTTTCGGCGGCCTTCATCCCATCGGTTGACCCGACGCCTGGGGCGCGAACAACTTTCTACAATTCAGGATGTTTGCGCCCACTCACACGGTAGCCCGCGTGTTTCATACACTGCCCGGGCAGCCTACCCTCGTCTAGAGTCCGCGCTCGAATTAGGAACTTTGCGTTTTCAAACGTCTGTTCCTAACATGCCCGGACCACCACATACATGCGTTTGAATCGTATGTTTCGGGCGCTGCACCGCAGCAAGCGACGACGAATTCGGACCAAAAACGACGAGGTAGGAGACATGGGACGTCCCGGAGCAGGCGACACCAAAGGCCGCATTCTCGAGGCCACCGAATTGCTGTTCATCGAGTTCGGCTACGAGGCGATGTCGTTGCGGCAGATCACGGCGCG
>CAJXMR010000282.1 GCA_913056305.1 uncultured Ralstonia sp. | reverse complement strand
GGGCGAGCCCGCGCTCTGGCGGCGCAGCGCCACGGTCAGCATGGCCGGGTTGGACGTGCGCACCGCTTCTTCCAGCGATTGCGGCGATGGATAGCGCGCGGTGCCCAGCAGCAGGCGCGAGGTAAAGACTTCGTCGTACAAGCGCAGCGGATCGGACGTCAGCGCGGAAAGATTCGTATCGGTCATCAGGAACTCCTAGCCGCCCACCACGGGCTGGACCAAGGCAATGCGATCGCCTGCGTTGAGCGCATGTTGCGCGTGGCGCGTCTTCGGCACGAAATCGCCATTCACGGAGGCGGCAAACGGCGGGGCGATCTGCAACTGTGGCGCAGCAGCGCCAATGGCGTCGGCCAGCGTGCTGCCGGCGGGCAGCGCGAGCGACAGATCATTAAGGGTGACGTTCAGCGTCATGACAAAACAGGTTCGGGCGATGCCGCAGCGGAAAACAGCGCAGGCCATTCGCTCGACTGCGCATCGAGGGCGCGACCGTCCAACAGCGCGTGTGCGGCAGCCACCGCAGCTTGGGTGACGGCGGGCGCGATCATATAACCGTGCCGGTACAACCCGTTCACAGAAAGCGTGCCGGCACCATCCCAGCGGATCGCCGGGCGATGATCGGGCAGGGTCGGTCGGCACTGCGTGTTCAGCTCCAGCACGCGCGCCTCGCCAAAGGCGGGGTGCACGGCATAGGCGGCGGACAGCAGCTCCAGCGTCGAGCGCACGCTGATGGGCGAGGCATCGTCGGATTCGATCTCGGTCGCGCCGATCACGTAGACGTTGCCCGGCTTGGGCGCGATGTAGATCGGGTAACGCGGATGCAGCATGCGCACCGGGCGCGTGAGCGACACGTCGGGCGCGTGGATGCGCGCGACCTCGCCGCGCAGGCCGCGCAGCTGCGGCCATTGCGGCTTGGCGCCGAGGCCCCGGCAGTCGAGCACGAGGCGTGCGCCCAGGCCGGCTGCGGCCAGCGCGTCCGAGCGCGGATCAGCGATCTCGGTGTTCCAGCGCAGTTGCACGCCCAGCGCTTCCAGCTCGGTCGCGAGCGCATCGAGCAGGGCGCGAGGGTCCAACTGGCCTTCGCCCGCCAGATACAGCCCCTGCGAGAAGCGCTGCGCCAGCGCCGGTTCCAGCGTGGCGATGCCCGTCGCGTCCACCGCACGCAAGTCAGCGGCGACGCGCTCGGGCGGTGCCGCGTTGCGCACGTGATTGGCGAAGAGCGAGGCCTCGCCCCGGTCTGCCGCATGCCACACCACCAGCGTGCCGGCCTGCTGGAAGAACACCGGCGTGCGCAGCGTCGGCAGCCAGTTGCGCCACAGCGCCAGGCTCGCCAACCCCAGGTCGACGACGAAACGATCGGCCACGGCGGCTTCGGCCAGCGGCGCCAGCATGGCGGCGGCCACGAACGCGGCGGCACCGCTGCCGTCGCGCGCGCCGCGCTCCACCACGGCAATGCGCGCGGGGGGTACCCCCGTCTGCGCGAGTTGCCATGCACACAGGCGGCCTGCGAGGCCGCCGCCGAGGATCGTTACGTCAAATGGGGTTGGCATTGCACCGGTTGGTTAGCTGTAGATCTTCGCGCCGGCCTTGCGGAACTCGATCGACTTCTCTTCCATGCCCTGGGTTGCGCTAGCAGCGGCAGAGCTGGCGTTGGCGTCGAGCGAGGCCGCATAGTCGCGCACCTCCTGCGTGATCTTCATCGAGCAGAACTTGGGGCCGCACATCGAGCAGAAGTGGGCAATCTTGGCGCCCTCGGCGGGCAGGGTCTCGTCGTGGAAGGCGCGTGCCTTCTCGGGGTCGAGGCCGAGGTTGAACTGGTCTTCCCAGCGGAATTCGAAGCGTGCCTTCGACAGCGCGTTGTCACGCAACTGTGCGCCCGGCCAGCCCTTCGCAAGGTCAGCCGCGTGCGCGGCGATCTTGTAGGTGATGATGCCTTCGCGCACGTCTTCCTTGTCCGGCAGGCCCAGGTGTTCCTTGGGCGTGACGTAGCACAGCATGGCCGTGCCATACCAGCCGATGTTGGCCGCGCCGATGCCGCTGGTAATGTGGTCGTAGCCCGGGGCGATGTCGGTCACCAGCGGGCCCAGCGTGTAGAACGGGGCTTCGAAGCAGTGCTTGAGCTCTTCGTCCATGTTGGCCTGCACGCGCTGCAGCGGTACGTGGCCCGGGCCCTCGATCATCACCTGCACGTCGTGCTCCCACGCCTTCTTGGTCAGCTCGCCCAGCGTGTGCAGCTCGCCGAACTGCGCAGCGTCGTTCGAGTCGGCAATGCAACCCGGGCGCAGGCCATCACCCAGGCTGAACGACACGTCGTACGCCTTCATGATTTCGCAGATCTCGTCGAAGTGCGTGTACAGGAAGTTTTCCTTGTGATGCGCCAGGCACCACTTGGCCATGATCGAGCCACCGCGCGAGACGATGCCGGTGATGCGGTCCGCCGTGAGCGGCACGTAGCGCAGCAGCACGCCGGCGTGGATGGTGAAGTAGTCGACGCCCTGTTCGGCCTGCTCGATGAGGGTGTCGCGGAACATCTCCCACGTCAGGTCTTCGGCCACGCCGCCGGTCTTGTCCAGCGCCTGGTAGATCGGCACCGTGCCGATGGGCACCGGCGAGTTGCGCAGGATCCATTCGCGCGTCTCGTGGATGTGCTTGCCGGTGGACAGATCCATGATCGTGTCGGCGCCCCAGCGGATCGCCCACACCATCTTTTCCACTTCCTCGGCCAGCGAAGACGTGACCGCCGAGTTGCCCAGGTTGCCGTTGATCTTCACGCGGAAGTTGCGGCCGATGGCCATCGGCTCCAGCTCGACGTGGTTGATGTTGGCCGGGATGATGGCGCGGCCGGCGGCGATTTCCTGGCGCACGAATTCCGGCGTGATGTCTTCCGGACGCTGCGGCAGGTTGGCGCCATACGAGAAGCCCGGATGCTGCTTGAGCAGCTTGCGGTACTCGGGCTTGTCCATAAGCGCTTGCAGGTTCAGCGATTCGCGCAGCGCAACGTATTCCATTTCCGGCGTGATGATGCCGCGACGTGCATAGTGCATCTGGCTCACGTTGGCGCCCGGCTTGGCACGGCGCGGATTGGTCAACTGTGCGAAGCGCAAGTGCGCGGTGGCCGGATCATGCGCGCGCGCCTGGCCATATTCCGACGACAGGCCCGGCAGCACCACGGTGTCGCCGCGCTCGTCGATCCACTTGGCGCGCAGCGGGGCCAGGCCCGCCTTCAGGTCGATGTGCACGTCCGGGTCGGAGTACGGGCCCGAGGTGTCGTACACCGGGATCACCGGGTTCAGCGATTCGCCCTGGTCGGTGCGCGTGGCGGTCTGCTTGATGGTGCGCATCGGCACGCGCAGGTCCGGGCGGCTGCCGGCGATGTAGGTCTTGCTGGAAGCCGGATAGGCGAACTTCTGGTCGAGCTCGGACTGCAGCGAGTCGAATGAGGCGGCGGGGGCGTTTTTGGCTTGGGGCATGGTCTCGTCCTAGATTCTTGGCCTGGCGGGGCAGGCTGTGGACGAAACCGGGAGAGGTGGCGGGGCCTGAAAGTGAAGCGGTCGGGCTGCCAGAGACTACGCGGTAATCTGAAGAAACTTCCCACGCCGGTACGAACCGGATCGGGTGCGAAGGGACTCTCTCAGCCGCGCGGCCCATCCGCACGGCACCCCTGTTTCATCCAACGAGCCTGAATTTAAGCACAGGCAGGCGCGCGGTGCCAAGGTAAAAACCCGGACGCCGCCCCTCACGACCCATCACGCCCGGTCAGTTCTGACCTGACCGCGCTGCAATGTGCCCTCCCGCGCACCGATGTGACACGCCTTGACCTGGCGCAACCCCGCGCCGTTTCACCTGTGCGACGCTCGATCCCATTTTCTATTGCATTGCGGCAATGCCGCGGGGAGTTGTCATGCTGGAGCGTCGTTTCACACTCGCGGGGCGCAGCCTCGTGCCCATCGTGCAGGGCGGGATGGGCGTGGGTATCTCGGCGCATCGGCTGGCCGGCGCCGTGGCGCGCGAAGGCGGCGTCGGCACCATCGCCAGCATCGACCTGCGCCACCACCATGCGGACCTGGCGGCCGCCACCGAAAAGTCGCACGACAAGGAGGCCATCAACGCCGCCAACTTGGTCGCGCTGGACCGCGAGATCCGGGCTGCGCGCGAGCGTAGCCAGGGCAACGGCATGATCGCCGTGAACGTGATGAAGGCGGTGGAGTCGCACCCAGCGCTGGTGCGGCAGGCGTGCGAAAGCGGCGCCGATGCCATCGTCATGGGGGCGGGCCTGCCGCTCGACCTGCCGGAGATGACGGCCAACTATCCGCAGATCGCGCTGATCCCGATCCTGTCCGATGCGCGCGGCGTGAGTGTGGTGCTCAAGCGGTGGATGAAGAAGGCGCGCTTGCCCGATGCCGTGGTGATCGAGCATCCCGCACATGCGGGCGGGCACCTGGGTGCGGCGCGCATCGAGGATCTGGGCGACGAGCGGTTTTCGTTTGCGCGCGTGCTGGACGAATGCCGGGAGTTGTTCGTCAAGCTGGGGCTGGCGGCGGAGCAGATTCCGCTGATCCTGGCGGGCGGCATCGATTCGCATGCCAAGGTGCGGCATTGGCTGGACAAGGGCGCGGCTGCCGTGCAGCTGGGCACGGCGTTTGCCGTGACGGAGGAGGGCGATGCGCATCCGCGCTTCAAGCGCGTGCTGACGGGGGCGGAGGATGGGGATATCGCCGAGTTCGTCAGCGTGGCGGGGCTGCCGGCGCGGGCGGTGATGACGCCTTGGCTGTCGCGGTATCTCTCGCGCGAAAGCGCCTTGCAGGCCAAGGCCAAGGTGCGGGATTGTTTGCAGGGGTTTGATTGTCTGCAGACCTGCGGGTTGCGGGATGGGATTGGGAAGGTGGGGCAGTTCTGCATCGACCTGAAGCTTGCTCAGGCGCTGCGCGGTGACGTGGAGCGCGGGCTGTTTTTCCGGGGGGCGGGCAAGCTGCCGTTTGGGCAGGCGATCCGGCCTGTGCGCGAGCTGATGCACTACCTGTTGACTGGGGAAAAGCCGGTTGTTGTTGGGTGAAGGTTTTGGTGTTGGTGGTTTGCCTCCCTTTCGTCCCCTGCCGGGGCCGACCTACTTTTCTTTGTCTTGCCAAAGAAAAGTAGGCAAAA
>CAJXMR010000281.1 GCA_913056305.1 uncultured Ralstonia sp. | reverse complement strand
GTTCTATCCGGCGGTGATGCACTCGAAGGCGCGCCTGACCTACAACGAGGTCTGGTCGATCCTGTCGAACGTGAAGGGCCCCGAGGCCGCCAAGCGCGCGCCGCTGGTGCCGCACCTGCAGGATCTGTACGAGCTGTTCCAGACCTTGCTCAAGGCCCGCCGCGAGCGTGGCGCGATCGACTTCGACACGACCGAGACCTACATCGTCTGCAACGCGCAGGGCAAGATCGAGCAGATCCTGCCGCGCACCCGCAACGATGCGCACCGGCTGATCGAGGAGTGCATGCTGACGGCCAACGTCTGCGCGGCGGAGATGCTGGAGCGCTACAAGCACTCCGCGCTGTACCGCGTGCACGCCGGCCCGACCGAAGAGAAGCTGCAGGCCCTGCGCGCCTTCCTGAAGACCAGCGGCCTGACGCTGGGCGGTGGCGACAAGCCCCAGGCGGGCGACTACGCCGAGGTGATGGAAAAGATCGTCGCGCGTCCCGATGCGCCGATGCTGCAGACCATGCTGCTGCGCTCGATGCAGCAGGCGGTGTATAGCCCGGACAACGTCGGCCACTTCGGCCTGGCGTATCCGGCCTACGCGCACTTCACCAGCCCGATCCGCCGGTATCCGGACCTGCTGGTGCACCGCTCGATCAAGGCGATCCTGCAGCGCACGCGCTACGTGCCGGCACTGGCTGCGGGCGTGCAGCTCAATAGCGCGCTGTCGCCCAAGGCGCGCCGCCTGCAGGCCGAGGCCGAGAAGGGCGTGCCGGCCGCCGTCGTCAACAAGGCCAAGGCCGAGGCGATCTGGCACGAGCTGGGCGTGCACTGCTCGGCCAACGAGCGCCGCGCCGACGAAGCCTCGCGCGACGTCGAAGCCTGGCTCAAGTGCTACTTCATGCGCGACAAGCTCGGCAACGAGTTCTCGGGCACCGTCAGCGCGGTCACCTCGTTCGGCATCTTCGTGCAGCTCGACGAGCTGTACGTGGAGGGCCTGGTGCACGTGACCGAGCTGGGCAGCGACTACTTCCAGTACGACGAGGCCCGCAACGAGCTGCGCGGCGAGCGCACCGGCATCCGCTACCGCCTGACCGATCGCGTGCGCGTGCAGTTGCTGCGCGTCGATCTGGATGCGCGCAAGATGGATTTCCGCCTGATCCAGGAACCGTCGGCCAAGGCGCTGCGCCCGGCCAAGGTGACGGGTGCGCCGGAAGCCCCGGCGCCGCGTCAGGTGGCCGCTGCCACGCCGGCACCGCCGGTCGGCCGCAAGAAGCCGCGGCAGCTCGCGGCGTTGCTGGGCGGCACGGCCAAGCCGGAGGAGTCGTTCGACGAGGCGCTCGACCGCGTCCTCGAAGAGCAGCCGGTGTTTGGGCCCGGTACGCGCGCATTGCCGCCGGGCCATGCGCACCCGAAGCCCGCGCGCAAGAAGCAGCCAGCCCGCGTGACCAAGCCCAAGGGCGGCGCCAAGACCGCCGCGCCGCGCAAGGCACCGGCCAAGGTGGCGCGCAAGGGCAAGGGGCGCTGAGCCGCCAAAACCGCTGAGGGGCGAGGGCAGACGGGTACAATCGCGCCATGTCTAAATCCAAGCTCCTCATCGGCTTCCATGCCGTCACCGCCCGGCTGCGCCACGACGCGCGGTCGATCGACGAAATCTACTTCGAGGCCAACCGCCGCGACCGCCGCATGCAGGATTTCCTGAAAGCGGCGGAAGCAGCGGGCGTGCGCCTGATCCCCGCTGACAACGAACGCCTGCGCGGCATTGCCGGTACCGATCGCCACCAGGGCGTGGTTGCCAAGGCGGAGTCGCTGTCGCTGGCGCTCAACCTGGACGAGCTGCTCGACAGCATCGAAGGCACGCCGCTGCTGCTGGTGCTCGACGGCGTGACCGATCCGCACAACCTCGGCGCTTGCCTGCGCGTGGCCGATGCGGCCGGCGCGCATGCCGTGATCGCGCCCAAGGACCGCAGCGTCGGCATCAACACCACTGTGGCCAAGGTGGCCAGCGGCGCCGCCGAAACCGTCCCCTACATCACCGTGACCAACCTGGCGCGCACGTTGCGCGAGCTGCAGGAGCGCGGCGTGTGGGTGATCGGCACGGCTGATGAAGCCGAGCAGGATCTCTACCAGGCCGACTTCAAGGGCCCCATCGCCATCGTGATGGGCGCCGAAGGCGAGGGCATGCGCCGCCTCACGCGCGAGACCTGCGATGCGCTGGTCAGCATCCCGATGGCGGGCAGCGTGGAAAGCCTGAATGTGTCGGTGGCCAGCGGCGTGTGCCTGTTCGAGGCCGTACGCCAGCGCGCCGCCGCTCCCGCCAAGAAGTGACGGACCCCGTGCCGACGGCCGCATCCGATGCGGCTGCGCTGGCCCAGGCGCGCGCCTGGGTCGACGCCGCGCAGCGCATCATGGTGCTGACCGGCGCGGGCGTTTCCGCTGAATCCGGCGTGCCGACCTTCCGCGATGCGCTGACCGGCCTGTGGGCGCGCTTCAATCCGGAAGACATGGCCACCGAGGCCGCCTACCGCAAGCACCCGCGCATGGTGTGGGACTGGTACCAGGAGCGCCGCGAGCGCGTCCTGCAGGCCCAGCCGAACCCCGCGCACGTCGCCATTGCCGCGCTGGCCAAGCGTAAGACGGTGACGCTCGTCACGCAGAACGTCGACGGCCTGCACCAGCGCGCCGGCAGCGAAGGCGTGATCGAGCTGCACGGCAATCTGTTCGCCAACAAGTGGCTGGGCGGCTGCGGCAAATGCGACATCGCCACAGCCGAACCGGGCCGTCCGCCGCGCTGCGCGACCTGCGGTGCGATGCTGCGTCCGGGCGTGGTGTGGTTTGGCGAGCAACTGCCGCTGGTGGCGAACTACCGCGCCGAAGAGGCGGCCAACACGTGCGAGGTGTGCCTGGTGGTGGGAACGTCCGGCCTGGTGTATCCGGCGGCCGGGTTGCCGGGGCTGGCGAAGGACCACGGCGCGCACGTCATCGTCGTGAATCCGGAGCCGAGCGCGCTGGATGAAACGGCTGATCTGGTGATCCACCAGCCGGCGGGCGTGTGCCTGCCCGCCATGCTGGGCTAAGAACCCGCTCACGATCCTACTGCGCACCCCGATCTTGGCTTTGCGATGCTCGCCGTACCCGTGTACGGCTGCGCTTCTCAAGCTAACCTCGGGGCGCTCGCTACGGATCGTGAGCAGGTTCTAACGCGCTTCCTTACGCTGCCACGCGCAGCGGTTCAATCAATGCTTCCAGCTTGACCGCATCCGCCGCGAACAGACGGATGCCTTCGGCCAGCTTTTCGGTGGCCATCGCATCAGCGTTCATCTGCCAACGGAACGATTTCTCGTCGGCGGGCAGGCGGACGATGTTGGCGGCTTGCGCGTGGTCCGGCGACAGCTTGCGCTCGACCGGCGCGTCGGTCTGCTGCAGCTGGGCGAGCAGGTCCGGGCTGATGGTTAGCAGGTCGCAGCCGGCCAACTCGACGATCTGCGAGGTGTTGCGGAAGCTCGCGCCCATCACCTCGGTCGAATAGCCGAACTTCTTGTAGTAGTTGTAGATGCGCAGGACGGACTGCACGCCCGGGTCGTTCGCGCCGCCCTGGGCGACCGGGTCCCAACTGGCGCCGGCGTCCTTCTTGTACCAGTCGTAGATGCGGCCGACGAAGGGCGAGATGAGCTGCACGCCGGCTTCCGCGCAGGCCACGGCCTGGGCGAGCGAGAACAGCAGCGTCATGTTGCAGCGGATGCCCTCGGCACGCAGCTGGTCTGCCGCGCGGATGCCTTCCCACGTGGACGCGATCTTGATCAGCACGCGCTCGCGCGCCACGCCGCGCGCCTCGTACAGCGCAATCAGGTGCTTGGCCTTGGCGACGGTGGCTTCAGTGTCGAACGACAGGCGTGCATCGACCTCGGTCGACACGCGGCCCGGGATGATCGACAGGATCTCGCAGCCGAATGCGACCAGTACGGCGTCGATGATGTCTTCCACGCTGTCGCTGCGCGCATCGCGCACGGCCTGCTCCAGCAGCGGGCGGTATTCGGCCTTCTGCACGGCCTTCAGGATCAGCGATGGGTTGGTGGTCGCATCGTGCGGCGCGTACGCGCGCATGGCCTGGAAATCGCCCGTGTCGGCGACGACGGTGGTGAACTGCTTGAGTTGATCGAGCTGAGTCATGATCCAGAAAGCGGGTTCGAAAGGCGGGTCCGTAGTGCGGGCCGGCGGTGGCCACCGGCCGAGGTGGATGAATTGATTGTACTCCGCGCGTTTGGCGGCGCCACTTGACCGGGGGCAGTCGTAACGATCCGGTACACTACCGGGTTTCCCGATTCCAACCAGGTTTTTGCGATGACGCAGGACGAACTGAAGGCACTGGTGGCGCAGGCCGCCGCAGACTACGTATTGGCCAACGTGCCCCAGGGCGCCGTGCTGGGCGTGGGCACCGGCTCGACGGCCAACCTGTTCATCGACGCGATGGCGCCACACAAGGCGCGCTTTGTGGGCGCGGTATCCAGCTCGGAAGCCTCGACGCGCCGCCTGCAGGGCCATGGCTTTACCGTGCTCGACCTGAACGATGTCGACACGATCCCCGTGTACGTGGACGGCGCCGACGTGATCGACGCCGACGGAATAGTTGGCGATGACGCGGATGGTGTCGGGCAGACGGCCGATGAGGGCCGCCGTCATGCGCTCGGTGTGACAGATGAGCAGCCCATCGGCGCCCCTCGCCCGCTCGAGCAACTCCTCGATCGCCAGCAGCCGGTCCTCGTCATTGAAGCGCGGCTGGTAATCGCGGCTCAACCGGGCGGCGACGGCCGGCGGCACCTTGCGGGAAACGACGATGACGGGTTCATCACTCATCAGACGGCCTCGGGCGGCGGGGTTGACGGAAAAACCGGCCGGACCTTCTACCACATTCGCGGCCGGCCGGCGTAACGGTTTCCAGGCGACCCCGGCGGGCGGTGCTCGAGGGGCGTTATCCGGTGAACAGGCCGTGGGCCATCCAGCCCGACAGGAAGCCGGAGAGGAACTTGATATCGACGAGGAAATTGAACAGCCAGCCGCCCAGGAACGCCAGCGGATAGGCCAGGGCGCGTACCATATGCCACCTCCTTTACGATCACAGCTTACCCGGCGGGCGGCGCCGGCGGGAGAGAAAAAAGACGGACCGGCTCCCGGGCCCCCGGG
>CAJXMR010000280.1 GCA_913056305.1 uncultured Ralstonia sp. | reverse complement strand
CTGGAGCGTTTCGTCTTTCTTGGCGAAGCAGAAGCGCACCACGCCCGATTCGTGCGGCTGCGAATAGAACGCCGACACGGGAATTGCCGCCACGCCGATCTCGCTCGTGAGCCACTTGGCGAACTCGGCCTCGGGCAGGTCGGAGATGGCGCTGTAGTCCACGCACTGGAAGTACGTGCCCTGGCACGGCAGCAGCTTGAAGCGCGTGCCGGCCAGCCCCGCGCGGAACAGGTCGCGCTTGTGCTGGTAGAAGGCGGGCAGGTCCAGGTACGGGCGCGGATCGGCCATGTAGTTCGCGAGTCCGTGCTGCACCGGCGTGTTGACGGTGAACACGTTGAACTGGTGCACCTTGCGGAACTCCGCCGACAGCGCGGCAGGCGCGGCCACGTAGCCGACCTTCCAGCCCGTCACGTGATACGTCTTGCCGAAGCTCGACACCACGAAGGCGCGACGCGCCAGTTCCGGAATGCGCGCGACCGATGCATGCGGCACGCCGTCGTACACCATGTGCTCGTACACCTCATCGGAGAGCAGCAGCACATTGGTGGGCGCCAGGATCTCGGCCAGCTTCTGCATATCGTCCGCATGCCAGACCGTGCCGGTCGGGTTGTGCGGCGTGTTCAGCATGATCAGG
The DNA here is from genome assembly GCA_913056305.1 of uncultured Ralstonia sp. Taxonomy (GTDB): domain Bacteria; phylum Pseudomonadota; class Gammaproteobacteria; order Burkholderiales; family Burkholderiaceae; genus Ralstonia. The sequence continues at coordinate 4,559 of CAJXMR010000280.1, read as the reverse complement.
CGCGTGCGCGGCGTGATGGCGGCGGCCAGCTTGTCGAACGGGATGCGGAAGTCCGGAGCGTTCAGTGTGATCGGCACGACCTTGCCGCCGGCCAGTTCGATCGACGGGATGTAGCTGTCGTAGGTCGGCTCGAAGACGATGACCTCGTCGCCCGGATGCACGCAGCACAGCACCGTGGTCAGCAGTGCCTGCGTGGCACCGGCGGTGATGGTGATCTCGCGGTCGGCGTCATACGTGTGGCCGTAGAGCGTGGCGATCTTGGTGGCGATGGCCTGGCGCAGCGCGGGCACACCCGTCATCGGCGGGTATTGGTTCAGGCCCGCACGCATGGCGTTGGTCACGGCATCGATGATGCGCGGGTCGCAGTCGAAGTCCGGAAAGCCCTGGCCGAGGTTGACGGCCTGCTTCTCAGCGGCCAGCGACGACATCACGGTGAAGATGGTGGTGCCGACATTCGGCAGCCGCGAGGGCGACGGGGCGATGGGCGCGAGGGTTTCAGCGGACACGGTGGCGGCAGCGGCGGTGGTCATTGCAATACGGGTGAATGCGGGCTTCAGGCTTGAACGAGGGGAGCCGTCTCCAACTGGACTAGCGCGACGAACTGCTTGGGCGGCAGCACCGCCACGTCGCAATACTTGGCCATGCGACGCTTGAGCTTGAGCACCGCGCGGTCCTTGGAGACGAGATAGGCGACGCGGGCGGCATCGGCCAGCGCCAGGAATTTCTGGTCGTCGCGATCCTTGCAGACGGGCACGAAGGCCTCGCCCTCGGCGCGCGGCGTGGCTTCTGGATCGGGCACCGAATGCGTCATGCGATCGACCCAGGCGAGCGCGGCTTCGGCATCGATGGCGTAGCGCGCGAACTGCGGATAGTCCAGCACGCGGCGCAGCTCCTCGCGGCACGCGGGGCTGATGATGGCCTGCAAGCGGCCGGCCTCCAGCGCGGCGCGGATCGGGCGTGCGACGGCATCGTCGAAGATCAGGATGTCGACCCAGATGTTGGAGTCCAGCACTACGCGTGGACACTGCGGCGGGGCCGGAGGTTGGGCGGAGGCGGCGAGGGCGGCAGCGTCTGCCATTCGATACAATTCCAGACTTGTGAACCGCGATTCTGACATGATCATCGTCCTCTCGCCGGCCAAGTCGCTCGACTACGACACCCCGCCGCGCCTCAAGACCCACACGCTGCCCGATTTCATCGCGCGCTCCGCTGAACTCATCGATGTGCTCCGCAAGCTGTCGCCGGCCCAGATCGGCACGCTGATGAAGATTTCCGACCCGCTGGCCGTGCTCAATGCCAACCGCTATGCGGATTGGTCGCCCGAGTTCACAGCCGAGAACAGCAAGCATGCCGCGCTGGCGTTCGACGGCGATGTCTATGGCGGGCTCGATGCCAATTCGCTGTCCGCGGACGATCTGCAATTTGCGCAGAAGCACGTGCGCATTCTGTCGGGCCTGTACGGCGTACTGCGCCCGCTCGACTGGATGCAGCCGTACCGCCTGGAGATGGGCACGCGCCTGGCCAACCCGCGCGGCAAGGATCTCTACACCTTCTGGGGTGACGACGTGACGCTCGCGCTCAATACGCTGCTCAAGGCGGACGACGACCCTGTGCTCGTCAACCTCGCCTCGGAAGAGTATTTCAAGGTGGTGCGCCCCAAGGTGCTCAAGGCGCGCATCGTCACACCGGTCTTCGAGGACTGGAAGAACGGCCAGTACAAGATCATCTCGTTCTATGCCAAGCGGGCGCGCGGGTTGATGGCGCGCTACGTGATCGAGCACCGCATTACCGATCCGCGCAAGCTCAAGGCGTTCGACGTGGATGGCTACGCGCTTGCCGCCGCCGACTCCGACGACGAGCGCTGGGTCTTCCGCCGCAAAGTCACCTGAACCGAATCTGCTGTCCAACGCTCCTGACAGGACCCGACATGACCGCCACCCAACCGTTTATCTCCAGCACGTTCGACAGCGGCGCGATCGAGATTGTCGATGCCGCGCAAGCCGACGCCATCCGCCTGCGTATCCGCCGCGATGCGCATGCGGACTTCACGCAGTGGTTCCATTTCCGCCTGCAGGGCGTGCAGGGGCAGGCGTGCAAGCTGGCGCTGGAAAACGCCGGCGAGTGTACGTATCCCGCCGGCTGGAAGGACTACCAAGCGGTGGCCTCGTACGACCGCCAGCACTGGTTCCGCGTGCCGACGCGCTATGACGGCAAGACCCTCACCATCGAGCTGACGCCCGAGCACGACAGCATCTGGTTCGCGTATTTCGAACCGTATTCGGATGAACGCCACCTGTCGCTGGTGGCCGCCGCGCAGACGCTGCCTGGCGTGCGTACGCAGCGTCTGGGGCAGACGGTGCAGGGCCGCGACATGACCAGCATCACGGTGGGTGAGCCTGGGCCGGGCAAGAAGAACGTGTGGATCATCGCGCGCCAGCACCCCGGCGAAACGATGGCGGAATGGTTTGTCGAAGGCCTGCTCGCGCGCCTGACGCGTCAGGGCGCATGGAGTGGCGACCCGGTCGGACGCGTGCTGACCGAGCGCGCCGTCTTCCATGTCGTGCCGAACATGAACCCGGACGGTTCGTCGCTGGGCAACCTGCGCACGAATGCGGCCGGCGCCAACCTGAACCGCGAATGGATGGAGCCCGACGCCCAGCGCAGCCCCGAGGTGCTGGGCGTGCGCCAGGCCATCGAGCAGACCGGCGTCGACCTGTTCTTCGACATCCACGGCGACGAGGCGCTGCCCTACGTGTTCGTGGCAGGCAGCGAGATGCTGCCGGGCTTCACTGATGCGCAGCGCGCGGACCAGGATCGCTTTGTGGCCGCCTTCTTGCGCGCCTCGCCGGACTTCCAAACCAAATTCGGCTACGAAGCGAGCAAGTACAACGAAGACGCGCTCAAGCTCGCCTCCAAGTACATCGGCCACACCTACGGTTGCCTGTCGCTGACGCTGGAGATGCCGTTCAAGGACAACGCCGATCTGCCCGACGCGCGCGTGGGCTGGGATGGTGCCCGCAGCGCCGCACTGGGCGCGGCGATGCTGCAGGCGATCCTGGAATACCTCGGCTGAGTGGAAGTGCCGCGTCGCCGGCGTACCGGCGACGCAGGCGCCTTAGTTGGACGAAGTCGTCGACTTCTTTTTCTTGGCCGTCGACTTGCTGGTCGAGGCCGACTTGGCCTTGGCCGTGCCGTTGCCCTTGGCGGACTTGGCCGTGGCCTTGCCCTTGGCGGTGGACTTGCCGCGCACGGTTGTCGTCGTGCAGCGATGGCCGCGGCGGCAGTGCGTACGCGTAGCCGTCGCGGGAGCAGCGGGACTGGCGAATGGCTGGCCATTGGCGTCGAGCAGCTCGTACGCCAGCATCATGCCTTCGTCATAGCCGCAGCGCACGCGCACCGGCTCCCATTGGTCGCTGCCGGTGCCACGCTTGTGCACAGCGGCGTTGAAGCTGATCACGCTCGAGACCTTGACCGCGCCTTGCTTGCTTTGCGAGAAGCGCGAGTCCCACGGTTCCACCTTGGCTTGCTCGTTCGACAGCGCACCGGTGGGCAGGCGGAACTGATCGAAGTTGGTGGAGCGCGGGATGATCCAGCTGGCGTGCGCGGCACAGTCCGCCACGTCGGGGCGGGCGTTCTCCGATTTGATCAGGCGGTCCCGGGTTTGCGCGCGGTATTCGGACAAGCTCATCTTGTCCTTGGACGGCAGGTTGACGGTGGTATTGCCCTCGGCATCAGGTGCGCCGAAAACAATCGGGGGAGTGGTCGGTTGGGACGGCGTAGCCTGCTTGGCTTGCGTCCCCTGGGCGCTCAACGTCGCTGCAGCTGTGGCCTGGGCCGACGCGTCGGTCGGTTGGGTCTCCAGATTGGAGCAGGCGGCCAGCAGGGCGACGATGCCGAGACAGAGTAGATTGGGTCGCAACATCACGAGTGTTACAGAGTGTCGGCGTGGAAAAACGCCATGATAGAGGAAAGCCGAGGCCGAAAGTTCCTGCGGCTTTCCCCAATGCGGCACATCCGGCCGTTTTGCTGTAACAGCACGTTACGAGCTTGCGTTTGCTCAAGCCATCACTGCTTGGTGAACAGATGCGCGAGTGACCATTCGTCGGTGCGTGCCTCGTAGCGGATGCCACGGCGCATCGCCCAGGTGGCGAGCTGATGGTGCGACGGGACGATCGCGTAGTCGTCCTGCGCAAAGCGCGCGGCAGCCTTGGCCGCCTGCTCGTGAGCCTGCTCGCTCGACACGGTGGACAGCGACGCCTGCACCAGCTTGTCCAGCTCCGGGTTGCCGTAGCGGCCCCAGTTCCAGGTGCCATAGCCGGTCTGCGCATTGGGTGTGCCGAGGATGCTGCGCAGTGCCACGTCCGCCGCCACCGAGCCCCAGCCCAGCATCATGAACGAGAACTCGCCCTGGCGTGCCCGCGAGAAGTAGGCCGCCACGGGCAGCGTCTCCACCTTGGTCTGGATGCCCACGCGCGTGAGTAGTTGCGCGGTGGTTTGCGCGACCTGCGCGTCATTCAGGTAGCGGTTGTTGGTGGCGTGCAGCGTGAGCCCGAAGCCGT
>CAJXMR010000279.1 GCA_913056305.1 uncultured Ralstonia sp. | reverse complement strand
CTACTTCTCCACCGCTTCAACACCCCCGCCGTCGCTTGCGTTTCGGCGCTGTGTTCTGCAGCGAGGGGCGAATATTAGGCGGGTTTCCGAGGCTTGGCAACACCTTTGTCGTGACGGGTTGATGACGGGACCATGAAGAATGCCCGACAGCCCAGTCTGCGCCTGGGATTGCCGCCGAAAAATGACCTGAAAATGACGCCCAAGATACTTGAGACAATCACTCGGGTACTCCTGCGGAGGCTTCCTGCGCACCTTGTTAGCTGTGTTTGAAAGCGGGGGGGCGCTTTTCCAGAAACGCGCGCATCCCCTCTTTCTGGTCTTCCGTGGCGAAAGTCGCGTGGAACAGGCGGCGTTCCAGGTGGACGCCTTCGGTGAGCGACGTCTCGTAGGCCGCGTTGATCGACTCCTTGATCATCATGACCGTCGGCAGTGAGAAGCCGGCGATGGTCTCAGCCGCCTGGATGGCTTCTTCGAGCAGCTTGTCGGCGGGGATGACGCGCGAGACCAGGCCGGCGCGCTCGGCTTCCTCGGCGCCCATCATGCGAGCGGTCAGACACAGGTCCATGGCCTTGGCCTTGGAAACAGCGCGCGGCAGACGCTGGGTGCCGCCGGCGCCAGGCATTGTGCCGAGCTTGATCTCGGGCTGGCCGAACTTGGCGGTGTCGGCGGCCAAGATGATGTCGCACATCATGGCCAGCTCGCAGCCGCCACCCAGGGCGTAGCCGGCCACCGCGGCGATCACCGGCTTGCGGATGCGGCGGATGGCCTCCCAGTTGCGCGTGATGTATTCGTTCTTATAGACGGTGGCGAAGTCGTAGTCGGCCATGGCGCCGATGTCGGCCCCGGCGGCGAACGCCTTCTCGCTGCCGGTGATGACGATGGCGCCGATGCCGGCGTCGGCATCGAAGGCGAGCAGCGCGGCGCCCAGTTCATCCATGAGGGCATCGTTGAGCGCGTTGAGCGCCTTGGGGCGGCTCAGCGTAATAAGACCAACACGACCCCGCGTTTCGACCAGAATGTTTTCGTAGGACATGGAAGCTCCAGTTGGAATGCATGTAATATTAGCCGACCAACCGGTCGGTTAATCAATCAGCCTGTGAACCGACTCAGGATTCGTCGCGAGCGCCCCGAGGTTGGCCCGAGAAGCGCAGCCGTACATGCGTACGGCGAGCATCGCAGGGGCAAGATCGGGGCGCACAGCAGGATCATGAGTCGGTTCAGACCGAGGAGGAGACAAGATGACTAGCCCGACAATTTTGCTCGACTGGCATGACCGCGTGGCCACCATCACGCTGAACCGGCCCGAGCAGCTCAACAGCTTCACGGCCGGCATGCACCACGAACTGCGCCAAGCCCTGGACCACGTGGAGCGCCAGCACGCGCGGGCGCTGATCCTCACCGGTGCCGGGCGCGGCTTCTGCGCGGGGCAGGATCTCTCCGAACTCAATTTCACGCCCGGGCAGATGACCGACCTGGGTACGCTCATCGACGAGCAGTTCAACCCGCTGGTGCGCCGCCTGCGCGCGCTGCCGCTGCCGGTGATTGCCGCCGTGAATGGCGTGGCGGCCGGCGCGGGCGCCAACCTGGCACTGGCGTGCGACATCGTGATGGCCTCCGAAAACGCCTGCTTCCTGCAGGCCTTCGTGAAGATCGGGCTGCTGCCGGATTCGGGCGGTACGTGGTTCCTGCCGCAGCGCATCGGCGTGGCGCGGGCGATGGGGCTGGCGATGCTGGGCGAAAAGCTCGACGCCAAGACCGCGCTGGCCTGGGGCCTGATCTGGGGCGTTTATCACGATAGCAAGATCCTGATGACCGAGGTGGCCGCCATGGCCGACCACCTCGCCAAGCAGCCCACCCGAGCGCTGGCTGCCATCAAGCGCGCCATGCATGCGGCGCCCACGCAGTCGCTCGATGCGCAGCTCGACCTAGAGCGCGACCTGCAGCGCGAGCTGGGCAACTCGCGCGACTATGCCGAGGGCGTCACCGCCTTCCTCCACAAGCGCCCCGCACACTTCACCGGCGAGTAAAGGAGAGCCCCGCGTGACCGAGACCGCCCTCCAAGATGCACAGGCGCTGGCCGAAGCCGCCTGCAAGAGCATGTATGACGCCGACGCCTGCACCCGCTGGCTCGGCATGCACGTGGAGGCGGTCGGCCCTGGCTACGCCCGCCTGTCCATGGCTGTGCGGCCCGAATTTCTCAACGGCCATCGCACGTGCCATGGCGGGCTGATCTTCACGCTGGCCGATTCAGCCTTTGCGTTTGCCTGCAACAGTCACAACCACAACACCGTGGCGGCCGGCTGCAGCGTCGAATTCCTGCGCCCGGCGCACGGCGGCGACGTGCTGACCGCCGAGGCCACCGAGCAGGTCCTCTCCGGCCGCCACGGCGTCTACGACGTGCGCGTGTCCAACCAGACCGGCGAAGTGGTCGCCATGTTCCGTGGCAAATCCGCGCAGATCCGCGGCCACGTCATTCCCGACCCCAACAGCACTGAGCACTGATTCGCCCTCTATATAGAGCCCCCTGATTGCGCCACCACAAGAGGACGCCGCACGACGACGCCCCGAGGAGACCCGCATGCGCCCCCGCTCGACCGACCTGCCGCTCGACCCGATCGAAACCGCCAGCCGCGATGCCATCCAGGCACTGCAGCTGGAGCGGCTCAAGCACAGCCTCGCCCACGCCTATGAGAACGTGGCGGCTTACCGGGCCAAGTTCGACGCGGCGGGCGTGCATCCGTCAGACTTGCGGTCACTGGCCGACTTGGCGAGGTTTCCGTTCACGACCAAGACTGACCTGCGCGACAACTACCCGTTCGGCATGTTTGCCGTGCCGCAGGAACGGATTGCACGCATCCACGCGTCGTCGGGCACGACCGGCAAACCCACGGTGGTCGGCTACACCCTGGCCGATATCGACACGTGGGCCGGGCTGGTGGCGCGCTCGATCCGCGCGGCCGGGGCGCGGCGGGGGGACAAGGTCCACGTCAGCTACGGTTACGGCCTCTTCACCGGCGGGCTGGGCGCACACTACGGCGTGGAGCGCGCGGGGTTGACGGCGATCCCGTTCGGCGGCGGGCAGACCGAGCGCCAGGTGCAGCTCATCCACGATTTCCAGCCGCAGATCATCATGGTGACGCCCAGCTACATGCTGGCGATCGCCGACGAGTTTGAGCGGCAGGGCATGGACCCAGCCGCATCGAGCCTGCAGATCGGCATCTTCGGCGCCGAGCCGTGGACGCCTGAGATGCGCAGCGCCATCGAAGCGCGCATGGGGCTGTCGGCGGTGGATATCTACGGCCTCTCAGAAGTCATGGGCCCGGGCGTGGCCAGCGAATGCGCCGAAACCAAGGACGGCCCGACCATCTGGGAGGACCACTTCTATCCGGAGATCATCGACCCGAACACCGGCGAGGTGCTACCCGACGGCGAATTCGGCGAGCTGGTCTTCACCTCGCTGACGAAAGAGGCAATGCCGGTGGTGCGCTACCGCACGCGCGACCTGACGCGCCTGCTGCCCGGCACCGCGCGCCCGGGTTTCCGTCGCATGGAAAAGATCACCGGCCGCTGCGACGACATGATGATCGTGCGCGGCGTGAACGTGTTCCCGTCGCAGATCGAGGAATTGATCCTGAAGCACGCGGCGCTGTCGCCGCATTACCAGTGCGTGCTGGGCAAGGAAGGGCCGCTGGATACGCTGACGGTGCGGGTGGAAGCGGCGCTGGGCGCCTCGGCGGACGTGGCGAACGCCGCGAGCGCCCATCTGGCGCACGAGATCAAGTCGATGATCGGGGTGACGGCCGCGATCGAGATCCTGGCGACCGGCGGCATCGAGCGCTCGGTCGGGAAGGCGCGCCGCGTGGTGGATTTGCGGCGCTGACTTTCAAGAAACGCGCTCAACCCGAAGCGAAGCGGTTCTGGCGGTTTGGCGGAGCCGCAGACAGTACAGGTAGTACGGCAAGGCGCCGCCGGACCGCCAGAATCGGTTTGAGCGTGTTTCTTAGCGGGTGGCGACGCTGCCGCCCTTCGGTACCAGCACCCACAGACGGCCGGCCTGCTTCATGCGCCCGGCCAGATCACCGGCGGCATCGCCGTGGCCGAAGTAATAGTCGGCGCGCACGGCGCCGCGGATGGCCGAGCCCACGTCCTGCGCGAACACCAGTTTCTGGATCGGCTCGGTCGATAGCGGCTTGGTGGTCGACAGGAATACCGGCGCGCCGAGCGGGATATAGGACGGGTCCACGGCGATGGAGCGCTCGGCCGTGAGCGGCACGCCCAGCTTGCCGATCGGGCCGTCGTTGCTGCCGGGGTTCTCGCTAAAGAAGACGTAGCGCGGGTTGATGTTGAGCATCTCGTCGACGCGGCCGGGGTTGGCGCGCGCCCAGGCCTTGATGCCCTGCATGGTCGCCTGCACGGGCGTGATCTCGCCCTGGTCGAGCAGCCAGCGCGCGAACGAGCGGAACGGCTGGTTGTTGGTGCCGCCCACGCCCAGGCGCATGATGCCGCCCTCTTCCAGCTGGACCTGGCCGGAGCCCTGGATCTGCAGGAAGGCCGCCTCGACCGGGTCATCCACCCACACGACTTCCTGCCCCTGCAGCGTCGCGCTGCGGATCAGCTGTGCGCGCGCCGGCAGCGTCTTGCCGCGCCAGGCGGCGGGCATGCGGTACAGCGGCGTCTGGTAGATGCCGTGGCGGGTGCGCGAGCCGCGCAGCAGCGGTTCGTAGTAGCCGGTGATCAGGCCGCTGTCGGTGCCGTCGTCCTTGATGACGCGGTACGGTGTGAAGTTGTCTTCGAAGAAGACGCGCATGGCGATCGGGTCGCCGGCATCGACCATCAGGCCGGCCGCGCAGACGCGCGACCAATCTGCGTTGCGCTTCATGGCCTGGCAGTTCGATTGCAGCGCGGGCCAGGCAGTGGCGAGGTCGTCGCTGGTCCAGCCGGCCACGTCGGCCCAGGCGGCTGGGTCCAGGTGGCCGCCGAGCGTACCGGTGGGCGGTTGCGGCGTTTCGATGCGCGGGGGCGGGCCGCTCGTGCACGCCGCCAGCAAGGCGGCGACCAGCGCGGCGGCCAGGCCACCCCATCCGCGCCGCATTCCGGTTTGTGTCTGTGAAGGCGATGTCACCGCTGCTGCTGTCATACGTCGTTCTTCCTGTCCGATCGGCGCGTGCGCTTGGCTACAATGCCCGCACCCACGCTATTGCCGTCGATCATGAGCGAATTCTTTGAAAACCATCCGATGATGCTGTTCGGCCTGGAGGCCGGCGTGGCGCT
>CAJXMR010000278.1 GCA_913056305.1 uncultured Ralstonia sp. | reverse complement strand
GGCTTGATGCGTTGCTGGCTTACCTGCATTACATCTCGATCTTCACGCTGATCGTGTTCCTTACCGCCGAGGCCGTGGTGCTGCGGCCGGACATGACGCCCGAGATCCGCCGTCGGCTGGCGCGCTATGACGCCGTCTTCGGCATGGCGGCATTGGCCGTGCTGGTGACCGGCGTGCTGCGCGTGCTCTACGGCGCCAAGGGCGCGGCGTTCTATCTGCATAACCCTGTCTTCCACGTCAAGATCGGGCTGTACATCCTGGTCGGGCTGCTGTCGATCATGCCCACCGTCGCCATCCTGCGCTGGAAGAAGCAAGGCAAGACGCTGCCCGACTTCGTGCCCACGCCGGCCGAGATTGCCAAGGTGCGCCGCTGGGTCATGATCGAGTCGCACCTGATCATCTTCATTCCGCTGGCGGCGGTACTGATGGCGCGCGGCATCGGCATGTAGGCAATCGCTTGCGTGAACGCCCCGGCCCATGGGGCGTTTGCCGCATGGCCCGCGGCGCGGCAACCGGTTCGGTGTTGCAGCGACGATACGTTTAGCGCACGTCCCGAATCGGCAGCACGAAATTGCCGGGGGTGACCCCGCGACAACCCGCATTCCCTCGACTTCACCCGACAGACGCGACGATCTGGCGTGAAGTTTGCTTGAAAATCCTCCTACTGATTCCGGCGACATGACCGGAACCCCGTTAGGAGGAGACACCATGCGCAATGACGCCCTTCATGGCGGCAGCCCGTTGGCGGCCCATGGGCCCGGCTGGCTGGCGCCGACCATCCAGAAGGCGCACGAGCGTTCGGAAATTTTCGGGCTGCACACCACCACCCGGCCGGACTACGACGTCCTGCCCAGCCCCGAGCTCAACCTCAAGATCGAGCAGAGCCGCGCGCTGTATGCGCACGCGCTGCCCGTGATGGAAACGCTGCGCGAGCAGATCGCCAACACGCAGAGCATGATCGTGTTGACCGATGCGCAAGGCCTGATCCTCCACTCCATCGGCGACGACGATTTCCTGCAGCGCGCCGAGAAGGTCGCGCTGCGCCCCGGCGCCAACTGGGCCGAGCAGCGCCAGGGCACCAACGCCATCGGCACGGCCATCGCCGAGCGCTGCCCGACCGTGGTCCATGGTGACCAGCACTTCCTCGCCGCCAACCACTTCCTGACCTGCTCCAGCGTGCCGATCCTGGACCCGTACGGCGACCTGACCGGCGTGCTGGATGTCACGGGCGACCAGCACAGCTACCACCAGCACACCATGGCGCTGGCCAAGATGTCGGTGCAGATGATCGAGAACCATCTGTTCACCAGCACCTTCCGCAACACGCTGCAGATCGCCTTCCACAGCCGGCCGGAGTTCCTGGGCACGCTCATGGAAGGCATCGTCGCCTTCACCACGGATGGGCGCTTCCTCTCGGCCAACCGCAGTGCGCAGTTCCAGTTGGGGCTGTCGCTGGCGTCGCTGCGTGCGCATTCGCTGTCGTCACTGTTCAACATCGGCAGCTCGCAGCTGATCGACCGGCTGCGCACGAGCCACGGGCAATATCTGTCGCTCACGCTGCACAGCAATGCCACGGTGTGCGCCACCGCCGAATTCCGCCACACCACGCTGGCCGACACCGGCTGGCCGGAGCGCACCCGCCGCGAAAACGAAGTCGCGCAGGCCGCCGCCTCGGCCCGCGCGGCCAGCGCCGGCCAGATGCTGTCGCGCCTGAACTACCTCGACACCGGCGACCCGCAGGTCGCCTGCGTCATCGCCAAGGTGCGCAAGGTGATCGGCAAGGACATCCCCATCCTCATCAACGGCGAGACCGGCACCGGCAAGGAGCTGCTGGCCCAGGCCATCCACAACGACTCCCCCCGCCAGGCCGCGCCGTTCGTGGCGATCAACTGCGCGTCGATCCCGGAAACGCTGATCGAATCGGAGCTGTTCGGCTATGAGGAAGGCGCCTTCTCCGGCGCGCGGCGCAAGGGTGCCATCGGCAAGCTGCTGCAGGCCAACGGCGGTACGCTGTTCCTCGACGAGATCGGCGACATGCCGTATCCGCTGCAGGTGCGCCTGTTGCGCGTGCTGCAGGAGCGCGTGGTCAACCCGCTCGGCTCGGCCAAGTCGATCCCGGTGGATGTGGCCATCATCTGCGCGACCCACCGCGACCTGCGCGAGATGATCGCGCAGAACGCCTTCCGCGAAGACCTCTACTACCGGCTCAACGGCCTGGTGGTGAAGCTGCCGCCGCTGCGCGAGCGCACCGACCTGCCCACCGTGATCCAGCGCATGCTGCAGCGCGAGTCGCTGGCGCGCACCGATGGCCAGCGCCTGACCGCCTCGCCCGAGGTGATGGCGCTGTTCGAGCAATGCACGTGGCCGGGCAACTTCCGCCAGCTCGGCAACCTGCTGCGCACGGCCGCCGCCATGGTCGACGACGACGGCGAGATCCGGCGCGAGCACCTGCCCGACGATTTCTTCGACGACCTGCGCCGTGCGGCCACCGCCGCGCCACAGGCTGCGGCGCCCGACGCCGCCCAGGCTACCCCGGCCACGCGCCTGCAGGATGTGGAGGCCTCCGCCATTGCCCAGGCCATTGCACAGCATGGCGGCAACGTCTCGGCCGCGGCGCGCGCGCTGGGCATCTCGCGCAATACGATCTACCGGAAGATGCCCGGCGGCTCCAACCCGGGTAGCGACACCTAGCCCCTCGCAGGTTCTCTTTTCCGCATCTCGACGCCATGCAGCCCCGCTACCAAGCGGGCGCTGCGGTTCGCCCTTGACCGGTGGGGGCGGACTGCCTCCATGCCGCCCGTGTCACCCGCCCCGCTGTCTCACATGTGTTGCATCCTGCAACACCACTGTCCCAAAACGGAGCAGCCACCCGCCTGCGGGTGAGCACAACCCAGCCGCAACGGCGGGCGCATCGCTCCCCTCATCGCATTTTTCTTCGCGGAGGCCCCCGGCACGCCATCGCGCGCCACGCCCGCGCCGCATGTCATGCCAACGCCCGAGACAGGCATAGGCCTTGCATTGACCCTACCAGCCGTTCTTCCAGGGCGGTGCATCAACCCTAAAACGCATTCAAGGAGACAAACCATGCAGTGGACCACCCCCGCCTATACCGACATGCGCTTCGGTTTCGAAATCACGATGTACATCGCACACCGTTAAGGTCTGCAACGCCGTCCGCCCGTGGGGTGCAGGTGACCCACGGGTGCGGCGGCGCCCGGAGCATCGGCCATGATCATCAAGATTCTCGGCTCGGGCGCAGGCGGCGGCCTGCCGCAGTGGAACTGCAACTGCGCCAACTGCACCCACGCCCGCCACGGCACCGGCGACATCCTCCCGCGCACGCAATCGTCGATTGCGGTGAGCGACGACGGCGTCGACTGGGTCCTCATCAACGCCTCGCCCGATCTGCTGACGCAATTGCGCGCGCACCCGGAGCTGCAGCCGGCCCGCGCCATCCGCGACACCGGCATCGCCGCCGTGCTGCTGGTGGATGCGCAGATCGACCACGTGACCGGCCTGCTGATGCTGCGCGAGCGCACCAGCCCGCTGCCGGTGTATGCCTGCGAACCGGTGTTCGACGATCTGTCGACCGGCCTGCCGCTGATTCCGCTGCTCGGCCACTACTGCGGCGTGGAGCGCCATCCGATCGTACTGGGTGAGCCGTTTTCGATTCCGCTGGTCGACGGCCTGCGCATCACCGCCATCCCGATCGACAGCAAGGCGCCGCCGTATTCGCCGCGCCGCGCGCTGGCGGTGCCCGGCGACAACATCGCGCTGCTGATCGAAGACGTGGCCAGCGGCACGCGCGCCTTCTATGCGCCGGGGCTGCAGACGGCCTCGCCGGCGATCCGCGCGGCGATGCAATCGGCCGATCTGGTGCTGGTGGACGGCACCTTCTGGTCGGCCACCGAGATGATCGACCTCGGTCTGTCGACTCACCACGCAGCCGACATGGGTCACTTGGCCCAATGCCCGCACGATGGCGAGCCCGGCATGATCCAACTGCTCGACGCCCTGCCAAAGACGACACACAAGGTCGTCATCCACATCAACAACACCAATCCGATTCTCAACCCGCATTCCGGCCCGTTTGCCGAGATGCGCGCACGCGGCATCGATGTCGCGCGAGACGGCATGCAATTCCGAGTTTGATATGAACATGCTCATCAATACGCCGCTGCCGTCCGAAGCTACGCATGCCACGCCGTGGCCGGCGGAGGAGTTCGAAGCGCGCCTGCGCGCGCTGGGCTCGCGCTATCACATCTACCACCCGTTCAACCTGCGCATGCGCAGCGGGCAATGCTCGCCCGAGCAGATCCGCGGCTGGGTGGCCAACCGCTTCTATTACCAGATCAACATCCCGCTCAAGGATGCCGCGATCCTCTCCAACTGCCCCGACCGCGAAACGCGCCGGCGCTGGATCGCCCGCCTCCATGATCACGATGGCCTGGGCGACAACGCCGGCGGCATCGAGGCCTGGGCGCGCTTGGGCGAGGCGGTGGGCCTCTCGCACGACGCAGTGTGGTCGCTCCAGCATGTGCTACCGGGCGTGCGCTTCGCCGTGGATGCTTACGTCAACTTCGCCCGGCGCGCGCCGTGGCAGGAGGCGGTGTGCTCGTCGCTTACCGAGATGTTTGCGCCCGAGATCCACCGCGAGCGCCTGGCTGGCTGGCCCACGCAGTATCCGTGGGTGGCGGCGGATGGCCTGCAGTATTTCCGCAGCCGCATTCCGCTGGCCACGCGCGATGTCGAGCACGGCCTGGCCGTCACGCTGGCGTATTTCCGCACGCCCGAGGCCCAGCAGCGGGCGCTGGACATCCTCCAGTTCAAGCTCGACATCCTGTGGTCGATGCTCGATGCGATCGGCCAGGCGTATCCAGAATGAACGCGCTCGAATCCCCCGGCGCCCCGCTGCGCCCGCGCCTGCGCCGGCTGTTCCGGCTGCAATGGGAGCCGGTGCAGCAGGCCTACGTGCTGCTGTATCCGGAGGGCATGATCAAGCTCAACCCGAGCGCGGGCGAGATCCTCGTGCGCTGCGACGGCTCGCGCGAGCTCGACGAGATCATCGGCGAGCTGGAAGCGCTGTTCAGCGTGGCCGACCTCGCCCCCGACGTCTACCGCTTCATCGACCACGCGCACCAGCGCGGCTGGCTGGACTAGGGGTCTGTTCACATATGGAACGTACGCACGCAAGGGGCAGATGGGTCGCAGGGCTAGGCGTGGACGGCGCCGCTTGGGTCTGCCAAGCAAGCCGGCCGCAACGACGCCATGCGGCCCATCTGCCCCTTGCCCTCCGG
>CAJXMR010000277.1 GCA_913056305.1 uncultured Ralstonia sp. | reverse complement strand
TTGCGCGCTCGTTCAAGCAGGCCTTCGGCATTCCGCCGCACCGCTACCTGCTCACGCGCCGCATCGAGCAGGCGACCACGCTGCTGCGCGATACCGACCTGCCCATCATCGAGATTGCGTTTGCCACCGGCTGGGAGAGCCTGGGCACCTTCGGCCGCACCTTCCGCGACATCACCGGGCAGAGCCCGAGCGCACTGCGCCGCGAGGCCCAGGTCGCCGCCATGGGCCAACAACTCGACCGGGTGCCCGCCTGCGTTCTGAAGGCCGCGCAGCGGCCGGACCTCGTCACCGCAGTTTCGGAGAAGCGCCGCCGCGTGGCGCAGCGTACAAATCCACCATCAACCAACACGGAGGAGGTGTGATGAACCAAGGGATCAATGTGGTGGGCCTGTACGTCGACGACCAGGACGAGGCGCTGGCGTTCTACGTCGACAAGCTCGGCTTCCGCGTCCATACGGACGTGCGCAACGGCCCGTATCGGTGGCTGACGGTGCAGCATCCGGAGCAGCCCTCGTTCCAGCTCGGCCTGTTCACCCCCGGGCCGCCGATCCACGACGAAGCGACGGCGCAGACGCTGCGTGCCATGGTGGCCAAGGGCGCGATGCCGCCGCTGGTGCTGACCGTGGCCGACTGCCGCGCGACCTACGACAAGCTGCGCACCCGTGGCGTGGAGTTCACGCAAGCGCCGGTGGACCGCTTCGGCAGCGTCGATGCCGGTTTCCGCGACCCGGCCGGCAACGGCTGGAAGATGATCCAGGCGGCGGGAGGCTCGAAATGAGCGGCAGCGCCTGGATTCGGCAGTTTCATCGCTGGGTGTCGATCGTCTTTACGTTGACGGTCATCGCCAACTTTGTCGCCATGGCGCAAGGGCGGGGCGCCCCGCCGCCCTGGGTGACCTACGCGCCGCTGCTTCCGTTGGGGCTGTTGCTGCTGACAGGGCTGGTTCTGTTTGCGTTGCCGTACCTCGGCCATCGCCGCGGGCGACGTTCGGTAGGGGGCCAGGAGGCGCCGAGCGCGAGGGTTTGATGTTTGCGCACGGCGGTGCAGAGATGCGCGAGGGGCGGCGGAGCATCAACGCGCGACCGAATCCGCCGTCTGCCCGAGCAGCACGCGGCGCTCGTCCTCGGAGATGTCTTCGCGGCGGCGCGAGTAGGCCTTCTGCACGCCGGCATACGCCCGCACCGTGGCCGGGCGCGCGGCCACCGCCTCGAACCAGCGCTGCAGGTGCGGGAAGTCGTCCAGGTTCTGGCCATGCCCCTCGTGCGGCACGATCCACGGATACGTTGCGATGTCGGCGATCGTGTAGGCCTCGCCCGCGATGAACGGGCGGTCCGCCAGGCGACGGTTCAGCACGCCGTAGAGGCGGTTGGTCTCCTTCGTATAGCGCTCGATGGCATAGGGCACGCGCTCGGGCGCATACACATTGAAGTGGCCGATCTGCCCGGCCATCGGCCCCAGGCCGCCCACCTGCCAGAACAGCCACTTGAGCACTTCCATGCGGCCCTGCAGGTCGGTGGGCATCAGTTGGTCGGTCTTCTCGGCCAGGTAGAGCAGCATGGCGCCCGATTCGAACAGCACCACCGGCTCGGTGCCCTCGGCCGGGTCGTGGTCGACCAGGGCGGGAATCTTGTTGTTGGGCGAGATGGCGAGGAACTCGGGCTTGAATTGCTCGCCGCGGCTGATGTCGACGGGGATGACGCGGTGCGGCAAACCGGTTTCGGAAAAGAACATCGCCATCTTCAGGCCGTTGGGGGTGGCGCAGTAGTACAGGTCGATCATGGGGGCAGGCTTTTGTGTTGGTGTGTGACAGATTAGGTGCCGTAGCAGCTTTTTGATAGGGCCAGAAATCGCCAATCAGACGGGGCCACTTTGCCGCAAATGCTCATGCGAAGTTCGCGCAAGTGCCGTCAAGTTGCCATGCTATCGTCGCGCCAACCGTGTCCGACCCACCGCCCGCAATGACCACCGCGTCGCCGCTGTCCGCCCCGCCCGTGCCCACCCGCGCCGAGGCTTTCCGCTACTGGCTCAAGCTCGGCTTCATCAGCTTCGGCGGGCCGGCCGGGCAGATCGCGATCATGCATGAAGAACTGGTTGAGCGCCGCCGCTGGATTTCGGAAGGCCGCTTCCTGCATGCACTCAACTACTGCATGGTGCTGCCCGGCCCCGAGGCGCAGCAGCTGGCCACGTACATCGGCTGGCTGATGCATCGCACCTGGGGCGGCGTGGTGGCGGGCGGGCTGTTCGTGCTGCCGTCGCTGCTGGTGCTGATGGCGCTGTCTTACATCTACATGCGCTTCGGCCAAGTGCCGGCGGTGGCGGGCGTGCTGTACGGCATCAAGCCGGCGGTGACGGCGATCGTGGTGTCGGCCGCGTGGCGCATCGGCTCGCGGGCGCTGCGCAATGCGTGGCTGTGGGGCATCGCGGCGGCGGCGTTCGTGGCGATCTTCGCGTTTGCGGTGCCATTTCCGGCCATCGTGCTGGTGGCGGCGCTCATCGGCGGCATTGGCGGGCGCGTCTCGCCGCGTACGTTCCAGACCGGTGCCGGCCACGCGAGTGAAGACGCCGCGCGCGGCGCCCCCGCCGTCATCGACCACGACACCCCCACGCCACCGCACGCACGCTTCGCCTGGTCGCGCTTCGCCAAGGTGCTCATCGTGTTCCTGGCGATCTGGGCGGTGCTGATCGGCGCGCTGGCCTTACGCTTCGGCTGGCACGGCGCACTCACGCAGATGGGCGTGTTCTTCACGCAGGCCGCGCTGCTCACCTTCGGCGGCGCCTATGCGGTGCTGCCCTATGTGTTCCAGGGCGCGGTCGAGCACTACCACTGGCTGACCGCGCCGCAGATGATCGACGGCCTGGCATTGGGCGAGACCACGCCCGGCCCGCTGATCATGGTGGTGGCCTTCGTCGGCTTCGTGGGCGGATGGGGGCAGGCGGTGTTCGGGCCCGAGGCGCTGGCCGCTTCCGCCGCCCTGGGCGCGACGGTGGCGACGGTGTTCACCTTCCTGCCGTCGTTCCTGTTCATCCTGCTGGGTGGGCCCTTCCTCGAAAGCACGCACGGCAACCTGAAGTTCACCGCGCCGCTGTCGGCCATCACGGCGGCGGTGGTGGGCGTGATCGTCAACCTGGCGGTGTTCTTCGCGCTGCGCGTGCTGTGGCCCGACGGCTATGCGGGCCGCTTCGACTGGGTATCCGCCCTGATCGGGCTTGGCGCAGGCGTGGCGTTGTTCCGCTATCGCGTGGGCGTGATTCCGGTCATCCTCGGCTGCGGGCTGGCAGGGTTGGCGGCTCGGATGTTCGCTTAAACCTGCCGCTGGTGCGCAGGCGCCTCCGGCAGCTCGCATGAGCGCGTGTACCACTCCCACGCGGCCGTGCCGCACAGCACCAGCGTCGCCAGCGTGGAGACCGCCAGCGCCGGCAGCTCGGCGGCGACGAGGCCAACCACGCCCAGCGCAAGCAGCCCCAGCCCATGCGCCATGCGCGCGCGGCCGAAGATCGCGCACTTGAACAGCAGGTTGCCGAGCAGGTACAGCCCCGCGCTGCCCAGCACCGCCAGTGCCGCGCCGGCATGCGGATGCCCGACCGGGTGTGCCAGCACGAACTCATCGGCCACCGCACTGACGATGATGCCCGCCACCAGCAGCACGTGGATGTAGGTGTAGGCCAGCCGCGCGAGGCGCCCCGGGTCGGCCGCGTGCGAGATGGTCTGTGCACCGCGCTCGGCAATGGTGTCGAAGTACAGCCACCACATCGCCAGGCTGCCGATGAACGACATCGCCATCGCCGCGATGTTGGCTGCGTTCCAGTCCAGCCCGGCAAAGGTCGAGCCCGTCACCAGCACCGACTCGCCCAGCGCGATGATGATGAACAGCGAGCAGCGCTCGGCCATGTGGCCGCCTTCCACGTTCCAGTCGTCGACGCTCGAGCGGCCGAGGCCGGGCGTGTAGAAGCCTGTCGATGGGCCGATCCACTCGATGCCGAGCGCGATGATCCAGCAGGCCCAGCGCGTGGCGTCTTCCGCCAGGCCCCCGGCCAGCCAGAACACCGCCGACACGCCCAGCCACACGGTAATGCGCTGGAAGTTGCGCCGCATGCCCAGCGACTCGCCGCGCATCGCCCACAGCGAGAACAGCGTGCGCCCGAACTGCATGAAGGCATAGGCACCCGCAAACGCCAGCCCGCGCGAGCCGAACGCCTGCGGCAGCGAGGCCGAGAGCAGCAGCCCTGCCGTCATCAGCACCAGCATCAGCACGCGGATGGCGAGCTTCTCGGGGTCAAGCCAGTTGGTGACCCACGAGGTGAAGATCCACACCCACCACACCGCCAGCATCAGCAGCAGCGTCTGCGCGCCGCCTTGCAGGGTGAAGTTGCCGATCAGCAGATGCGAGAGCTGCGTGACCGCAAACACGAACACCAGGTCGAAGAACAGCTCGATGTTGGTGACGCGGTGGTGGCCGTGTGCACCGGCCGGAGCCAGGCGGAGGTAGCTGCGGGGCATGGGGCGCGGTGTGTCAGGACGCCTGCATGCCGAGCGTGATGGTGCCCGCGCCCACCAGCACCGCGCCGCCGGTGTAGCCGAAACGGCGCTGCGCGGCCACGCTGGTCAGGCGGTGGGCGAGCAGCTTGGCCGCCAGCGCGTACATCGACGCGTTGAGCGCGGCCAGGCACACGAAGGTCGGCAGCAGGATCGCGCTCTGCGAGGCGAAGGTCTGGTCGGCCGAGATGAACTGCGGCACGAAGGCGACGAAGAAGACGATGCTCTTGGGGTTGAGCGCGGTCACGGTCCAGGCGGACAGGAAGCGGCGCTTGGCGGACTTTTGCTGCACGGGGATGGTGGCTTCCGGCGCATCGTCGCGCAGGCGCCGCGCGCCGAGGATCGACTTGATGCCGAGGTAGACGAGGTAGGAGCCGCCGACCAGCTTGAGCATGGTGAAGGCGGCGGCCGATGCGGCGAGCAGGGCGCCCGCGCCGGCCAGCGAGACGGCCATTGCGGTGGTGTCGCCGGCGGCGACGCCCGCGACCGTGCTCCAGGCCGAGCGGCCGCGGTTGGCGAGCGAATCACCAATCACCAACAGGATGGTCGGGCCGGGGATCAGCAGGACGATGATGCTTGCGCCGATGAAGGCTAGCCAGGTGTGGAGGGGCATCGCGGGTCTCCTTTCAGGTGGGTTTTCTTGTGCGGTTGGCACAGTTATCCACGAAAATTTTGGGGCGTCAAATGCTGGGGAGGGTGTTGGTCTTTTTTGGGGCCTTGGTGGTCTGCCTCCCTTTCGCCCCCTGCCGGGGCCGACCTACTTTTCTTTGTCTTGCCAAAGAAAA
>CAJXMR010000276.1 GCA_913056305.1 uncultured Ralstonia sp. | reverse complement strand
TTTTTATAGCGCATCGCGATCCCTTCCAGCTCGGTGCGGGGGATCACGTCGTCGATGCGGGCGAAGCCCTGCGGCGCGCGTTCGTGCGCGAGCTGCATGACCTGCTCCGGGCCGTTCAGCCGGTTGCGCAGCACGATGCCGGCGGTGCGCGGCAGCCGGTCGGCCTCGTATTCGCGCAGGGCGGTGCCGGTGTCACGCGTGGCAAGCAGGCAGTCGATGAGCGCGCGCGCATCGAGGATGGCCTGCGCGCTGCCGTTCGAGCCGATCGGGTACATCGGGTGCGCCGCGTCGCCCAGCAGGGTGACGCGGCCGAAGGCCCAGCGCGGCAGCGGGTCCTTGTCGACCAGCGGGAACTCGTACACCGCCTGCGCGCCGTCGATCAGCGCGGGGATGTCAATCCAGTCCCACTGCCAGTCGGCGAAGGCGCTGCGGAAGATGGCGCGGTCGACCTCGCGGTTCCAGTCGCTGCGCGGCGGGGCGGCGTCGGGCACGCGTAGCTCGGCGATCCAGTTGATGCGTGCGCGGCCCTGCTGGCGCAGTGGCTCGGAGATCGGGTAGGCGACGAACTTCTGGTCCTGGTGGCCGGCCATGAACATGGTGCGGCCATCGAGGTAGGGCTCCGCATCGGTGATGGCGCGCCAGAGCATGCGGCCCGCGAAGCGCGGTGCGTCGCCGGCCGGGTAGAAGTGGCGGCGCACGGCGGAGTGGATGCCGTCCGCGCCGATCAGCACGTCGGCCGACGACTCGACGATGGCGTCATTCACGCGATCGCGCAGCGTGAAGCGCACCGGGCCGCCGCCCTCGCCGGTCGATTCGACGGCCTCGAAGCTGTGGCCCAGGCGGATGCAATCGGGCCCGAGCCGCTCGGCCACGGCATCGGCCAGCGCCATCTGGAATTCACCGCGGTGGATGGAGAATTGCGGCCAGTCGTAGCCCGCTGCCAGGCCGCGCGGCTCGTGCCAGATCGGTTGGCCGAAGCGGTTGTAATAGGCCAGCGCGGACGTGCGGATCGCCAGTGCGCCGAGCGTGTCTTCCAGGCCCAGCTCGCACAGTTGGCGTGCGGCATGCGGCAGCAGGTTGATGCCGACGCCCAGCGGCCGCAGCGTCTGCACGGCCTCCCACACTTCCACCTCGAAGCCCTGCCGCTCGGCCATCAGCGCAAGCGTAAGCCCACCGATGCCTGCCCCGATGATGGCGATCTTCATGGCTGTCTCCGTCAAATTTGTTGCAGTCTATAACAAATATGAAGACCAGTCGGTCGCCCCGGGATCAGGGCAATCCCTAGGCGAATGGGACGCTCTGACGGCTTGACGCTCAGTGATATATCACAATACCATCACTCGACTTTTACGAGATCCGGGGCTGCCTCCTCATGTCGCGTCCAATCAAGCTGGTGTCCACTGCTGCGGCCACGGCTGCACCGTTCGCCACCGAACCCGCCGAGCACGCCCCCAAGGGCGCCGCCCTGCGCGAACTCGCCTACAGCGAGATCAAGCGCCGCATCATGTCGTGCGAGTTCCGCCCCGGCGAGCCGCTCAACGAGGCGCAGCTCTCCGCGCTGCTGGGCCTGGGCCGCACGCCGGTGCACCAGGCGCTGCACCGGCTGGAGGTCGAGGGCCTGGTCTCGATCCTGCCACGCAAGGGCGTGCTGGTGACGCCGCTGTCGCTCAACGACGTGCTCGACATGATCGAGGTGCGTGCCACCAACGAGATCCTGTGCGTGACCCTGGCCGCCGAGCGCGCCCACCCGGCCGATTTCGAAGCCATGCGCGCCATCGTCGATGCGTCGCCCGCGCTGATCGAGCAGCGCGACATCGCCGCGCTGGCCGCACTGGACCTCAAATTCCACCTCGCCATCTCGGCCGCCTCGCGCAACCGCGTGCTGGCCGAGCTGCTGCGCGGGCTGCACGAGAAGCAGGCGCGCTTCTGGTTCCTGTCGCTGTCGGAGCCGCAGCACCTGCAGAACGTCTACGACGAGCACCTCGCCATCCTCGATGCGCTGGAGCGCCGCGACGTGCCCGCCGCGCGCGATGCCGTCCGCGAGCACATCGACGAGTTCCGCCGGACCATCATCCGCACGCTCTGACGCCCGCCCCCCTTTCGCTTCAACGCATCTCCGGATTCCGCATGACCACGCTGCACCTCAACTTGATCGGCCACGGCCCCATCGACGTTGCCGTCGACCATCTCGTCATCGCCGGCTGGACCGGGCGCGACGCCGCCGCCGTCGAACACCACATCGCCGAGCTGGAAGCCATCGGCGTGGCGCGCCCGGCGCGGGTGCCGTGCTTCTATCGCGTGTCAGCTTCGCTGCTGACGACGGACGCGCACGTGGAGATCCCCGGTGCCGATTCGTCGGGCGAGGCGGAGTTCGTGCTGTTTTCCACGCCGCTGGGCCTGCTCGTCGGCATCGGCTCGGACCACACCGATCGCAAGGTCGAGGCGTACGGCGTGACGGTCTCCAAACAGATGTGCGCCAAGCCCGTGAGCCGTGACGTGTGGCGCTTCGACGCGCTGGCGGACCACTGGGACCATCTGCAGATGAAAACCTGGCGCACGCGCGACGGCCAGACCGCGCTGTACCAGGAGGGCAGCGTCACGCGCATGCTCGACCCGCGCGACCTGATCCGCCGCTACACCGGCGCCAGCATGTTATCGACGGAGCTGCCGGTGGGCACCGCCATGTTCTGCGGCACGCAGCCCATCATCGGCGAACTCGGTTTTGGCGAGGCCTTCGAGATGGCGCTGATCGACCCGGTGGCGGGCGGCGAGCTGCGCCATCGGTATGCTGTCCACACGCTGCCCGTCGAAGGCTGAGAACCTGCCCATGGTCCTACTGCGCGACCCGATCTTGGCCCCGAATTTGCCAAATGCGTGCTCGCCGTACACGTGTACGGCTGCGCTTCTCGAGCCACCCTCGGGCCGCTCGCTACGGACCATGAACAGGTTCCGACAAACGCTCACCTCCCGGAGATCCGCATGATGACGCCTCGCCCGAACATGATCCGCACCTTGGCCGCCGACCTGGCCGCCGGCCGCACCACCAGTGTCGCCCTGACCGAGACCGCGCTGGCGCGCGCCGAGGCGCATCGCGCCACCGGCGGCGCCGCCTATGTCAGCATCGACACGCGAGCCGCACTGGCCATGGCCCGTGCTGCGGATGCCGCGCGCGCGGCGGGCAACGTGCCGTCGCTGCTGGCGGGGCTGCCGGTGTCGATCAAGGATCTGTTCGACGTGGCGGGCCAGGTGACCCGTGCGGGCTCGCGCGCGCTGGCGCATCAGTCGCCCGCCACCGCCGATGCCGCCGCCGTGGCCCGCCTGCGCGCGGCTGGCGCCGTGCTGCTCGGCCGCACCAACATGAGCGAGTTTGCGTTTTCGGGCCTGGGCCTGAACCCACACTACGGCACGCCGCGCACGCCGGCGGACGGCACCCGCGCGGCGGGCGGCTCCACCTCGGGCGGCGCGGTGACGGTGGCCGGCGGCATGGCGGTCGCGGCGCTCGGCACCGACACGGGCGGCTCGATCCGCATCCCCTCCGCCTTTTGCGGGCTGACCGGCTTCAAACCCACCGCGCGCCGCGTGCCGATGACCGGTGGCGTACCGCTGTCCACCTCGCTGGATTCGGGCGGGCCGCTCACCAATTCGGTCGACTGCTGCGCCATCGTTGACGCCATCCTGAGTGGCGAAACACTTGATACCGAAGCGGTGCCGCTCGCCGGCCTGCGCTTCGGCATCACGCAGGACTACGTGGGCGCGGACCTGGACGACACCGTCGCCACCGCGTTCAACCGCGCCGTGGCCCGCCTCGAACGCGCGGGTGCACACATCGTCCGCTTCAGCTTCCCCGAACTGCTGCAACTGCCCGAGATCAACGGCGGCGGCGGCCTGACGGCGGCCGAGGCCTGGGCATGGCACCGCCCGCTGCTGGCGCGTGCCGAGGCGCAATACGACCCGCGCGTCGCCACCCGCATCCGCCGCGGCGAGCAGATGGGCGCCGCCGCCTACATCGACGTACTGGACGCACGCGCGCGCATGATCGCCGCCGCGCACAAGCGCCTGGGCAATCTCGATGCGTGGCTGATGCCTACAGTGGCCATCGTGCCGCCCGAAGTGGCCCCGCTCGAAGCCGACGACGCGCAGTTCTTCCGCACCAACGCGCTCACGCTGCGCAACCCGAGCGTCATCAATTTCCTGGACGGCTGCGCGCTGACGCTGCCCGTCCATGCCACCGGCGAACTGCCGGTCGGCCTGTCGCTGTGCGGTCTCGCCAATGACGATGCGCGCATCCTGCGCGTCGGCCGGGCGGTGGAGGCAGCACTGCGTTGAGCGCCTAGCCCGAACCCGCTCCCCACCGCCGCGTCCGGGCCACGCGGGCGGTTCTCGCAGTACACCCAAAGGCGCGCATCAGACGCGCCAGGCCCAACTCACGCCTGCGTTTTGCACACCCAAGCCGGGCAGCATCCCTATCGGAGGAAAACCATGTCTCAAACCCAAGCGATGCCCGCCGACCCGGCCGGCAGTCCGCCCCACACCACCGCGCTGGACGCCACCTATCGCCGCATCGCCGGGCGGCTGGTGCCGTTCCTGGTGGTGCTGTTCATCCTGGCGTGGGTCGACCGCGTCAACGTCGGCTTCGCCAAGCTGCAGATGCTGCAGGACCTGCAGTTCAGCGAGGCGGTGTACGGCCTGGGCGCGGGCATCTTCTTCATCGGCTATTTCCTCTTCGAGGTGCCGAGCAACCTGCTGCTGGAGAAGATCGGCGCGCGCAAGACGCTGGCGCGCATCACCATCCTGTGGGGCCTGGCCTCGATGGCGATGATCTATGTGCAGACGCCAGCCTCGTTCTATGCGATGCGCTTCCTGCTGGGCATTTTCGAGGCGGGCTTCTTTCCGGGCGTGGTGCTGTACCTGACCTACTGGTTCCCTTCCGCACACCGTGCGCGCATCAACGGGCTGTTCATGACCTCGTTTGCGATTGCCGGCGTGGTGGGCGGCCCGGTGGCGGGCTTCATCATGAGCCGCATGGAAGGCGTGGGACACCTGGCCAACTGGCAGTGGCTGTTCCTGCTGGAAGGCATTCCTTCGGTGCTGGCGGGCTTTGCCGTGCTGGCCTGGCTGCCCGAGACGCCGCGCCAGGCGACGTGGCTGTCCGCCGCCGAGCAGGACGCCGTGATCCGCGCCGTCGAGGTGGAGAACCGCGATCCGGCCAAGCACGCCTCGTTTGCGGCGGCGCTGGCCAACCCCCGCGTGTGGATCTGCGCGCTGATCTACTTTTGCGTGGTCAGCGGCAACGCCACCATCGCGTTCTGGACGCCGTCGATCATCAAGGAGCTGGGC
>CAJXMR010000275.1 GCA_913056305.1 uncultured Ralstonia sp. | reverse complement strand
GCCGCTTACACGTCCAGAATGACCAGCGTGCCGCGGCTGCCTGCGTCCACGCTGTGCGGCACGCCGGCCGGCACCACGTAGAGCTCGCCGGAGGACACCATCACCGGCGCATCGTCGATGCGCAGGCGCAGCTCACCGTCGATCACCAGCAGGCCTTCGGCGTAGTCGTGCACCTCATCGGGATAGACGCTGCCATCCATGCGCAGCACCTTGAAGTTGCCGCCGCCAAAGCGTTCCAGCACGCGAGACGACCATGCGTGCGGCAGCGCATCGGCAACAGCGTTGAGATTGACTAGCGGCACACCGGCCTCGGCGCAAGAAGAGGAATGCCGAGCATACCAGCGGCGGCGCAAACAAAAAGAGCGATGGCGCGCTCCCCGCGACATCGCCCTGTTTGAACCAGCGCAGCGCGTGCGCCTGGTTTGCGCTTACTCCTCGTACGAGATATCCGCCACTCCAGCCAGCGCTTCCGCGTCCTCGGCGGGCTTCAGGTGGTCCAGCCGATAGCCGTGCTTGTAGACAGCCACCAGGCGCACTTCATTGACCGGCTCGATGTTCAGCTTCATGCGGATGCGCGACACGTGGCTGTCGATGGTGCGCGTGTATTCCGACGAGTTACGGCCCCACACCTGGCCGAAGATGTGGTCGCGCGAGAGCGTGCGGCCCACGTTCGAGAACAGCAGCAGCGCGAGCTGGAACTCGATGCCCGTCAGCGTGACCGGCTCGCCGTGCAGCGTGACCTGCTGGCGCTGCGGGTTGAAGTGGTACGGACCGACGTCAAACGGCATGCGGCCGTACGGAATCGGATACGCGCGGCGCAGCAGCGCATCGACGCGGGCACGCAGCTCGGGAATGCGGAACGGCTTGGCGATGTAGTCGTCCGCGCCCTGGCTCAGCGCGCGCACCAGACCCTTCTCGCTTTCCTCGGCCGTGACGAACAGGATCGGCAGCACGTCCTTGTGGCGGCTGCGCACGACGCTCAGCACATCGATGCCCAGCATGCCCGGCGTGTGCCAGTCGAGAATCAGCATGTCGTACGACGAACGGCCCAGCATGCGCAGCAGCGTGGCGCCATCGGTGAAGGTCACCACGTCGTGACCGGATTGGGACAGGATCTGGACGATGACTTCGCTTTGGAAAGGATCGTCTTCTAGCAATGCAATACGCATGTTCGGGGCTCCATGAATTGACCAACTCCACATGCGCGCCGGGATGGCCGGGCCTTGTGCGCCCTTGATCGGCAGCACGTGCGGCGCGATCCGTTGCATGTGTTACGTTGATGCCATTTTCATGGCGGGGTGTTGTGCCGACCATGGGAAGAGTCCTATTTCGCGAACAGTGCGGCAAAGTCCGATGGCAGCCACGTCACTTGTCGCGCCGCCCCGCGTCGTGCGGGCGGTTTCGGGCAAAAAAAAAAGCCCGGACAACGAGGTCCGGGCCGCGGCGTTTCCCACAACTGTGACGGGATCAGAAACGCCCAAGGGTCGCGTGTGCCGGACCGCTGCAGCACACCGGGGGGACGCGCCGCAACGTTTCACGGGGGTGACGTCAAGGAGGGAACGACGTACTGTCCGGCAAACGTGAGACGGATGATGCCGCGCGACAAGCGCAACCGGCACAACCGTCACAACATTTGACGAGACCGCGACCCTTGGCGTGCTTCAGGACGGATCGATGTGTTCCAGCTCCTGCCGGATCGACTCGCCGAGCATGTCGATCAGCAGACGGACGCGCTTGGGAATGAAGCGCGCGGTGGGGGTGACGAGATGCAGCGGCTCGCCACTGGTGGCGTAGTCCGGCAGCACGCGCACCAGACGCGGCAACGGTGCATTGGCCCGTGCCGCGCCACCCGCATACAGCGGCAGTGGGCCGATACCGGCGCCACCGGCGATCAGTGTCTCGAGATAGGAAAGGCTGTCCGCGTTCAGGCGGGCGCGCACGGCCACGGTCTTCAGGCCATCGGGGCCGACCAGGCGCCACTGCGTCTCGCCGCGGCCGGTGCCGCGAAAGTCGAGGCAACTGTGCTCACTCAGGGCCTGCACCGTCTGCGGGGCGCCGTGCTTCTGCAGGTATTCCGGTGAAGCGAACAGGCCGATGCGCAGCACCCCCAGCGGCCGCGCCACCAGCGAGCTGTCGGCCAGGCGACCAATGCGCACGGCCAGGTCGAAGCCTTCCTGCACGAGATCGACATTGCGCGGCGTGAGCACGACGTCGAGATCGATGTCGGGATACTGCTGCATGAAGCGCGCGGCCACCGGGGCCACCAGCAGGCGGCCGGCATCTTCGGACGAGGTCAGGCGCACCTTGCCGCGCGGCAGGTCTTGCAGCTCGCCGGCGCAGGTGGTGGCGCGTTCGATGTCTTCCAGTGCATGGGACGCCACCTGGTACAGGCTCTGGCCCGCATCGGTCAGATGCAGCGTGCGCGTGGTGCGCTGTAACAACCGTACGTTCAAATCCTGTTCGAGCGCGGCGATGCCCCGGCTGACCGACGATTTGGGCAAATCCAGCCGCGTCGCCGCCGCCGTGAAGCTCCCCGCTTCGACCACGCGCACGAACAGCGCCAATTGGTTCAAATCCATGGTTTCCTCCTTCTGTGGTCGTGCTCTGTGGCCTCTGGTTTTAATTGTCCCGCCGGGAGCAACATTTTTTCCCACAATAACCGACTAGTGCAAAGAGGGCAACCACCCTACATTCTGGATATGACAAATCCCCGCTTCCAGGAGAACCCAATGGACAACGTCAGGGAAACCCTCGTGCAACCGCAAGTGCAACGCGCCCGCCGCGTCGAGCGCATCGTCACCGGCCGGGCCACCTCGGACGGCGCGGGCGTGAAGCTCACGCGCGTGCTGACGAACAACCTGCAGCGCCGGCTCGATCCGTTCCTGATGCTCGACGCCTTCCGCAGCGATGACCCGAACGACTATCTGGCGGGCTTTCCCGATCACCCGCACCGCGGCTTCGAAACGGTGACGTACATGATCGCGGGCCGCATGCGCCACCGCGACAGCGCCGGCCACGAAGGCCTGCTGGCCACCGGCGGCGTGCAGTGGATGACGGCCGGCAGCGGCGTCGTGCATTCGGAGATGCCGGAGCAGGAAGACGGCGTGATGGAAGGCTTCCAGCTCTGGCTGAACCTGCCCGCGCGCGACAAGATGACGACGCCGTGGTACCGCGACATCCCGTCGGCCGAG
Organism: uncultured Ralstonia sp.; assembly: GCA_913056305.1. Lineage (GTDB taxonomy): Bacteria > Pseudomonadota > Gammaproteobacteria > Burkholderiales > Burkholderiaceae > Ralstonia. Next base: position 2,195 of record CAJXMR010000275.1, on the reverse strand, counting down.
ATTCCCGAGGTCACGACCGAAGACGGCGTGGCGGTGCGCGTGATCGCCGGCGCGTCGCATGGCGTGCAGGGTGCGATGACGCGCGAGGCGACGCAGCCGCTGTATCTCGACATCACGTTGCCGGCGGGGGCGTCGTTCGCGCAGCCGCTGCCGGTGGGGCACAACGCGTTCGTCTACGTGTTCCGCGGCAGCGCGCTGGTGGGCGATGCCGAAGCACCGGGCAACGCCGGCCTGCAGCGCGTGGACGACAAGCAGATGGCCATCCTCGCCAACACGGAAGACAGTGATGGTGTGGTCATCCGCGCGGGCGATGCACCAGCGCGCGTGCTGCTGGTGGCCGGTCAGCCGCTGAACGAGTCGATCGCGCAGTACGGCCCGTTCGTGATGAACACGCAGGAAGAAATCTTCCAGGCCGTGCGTGACTTCCAGGCCGGCAAGTTTGCCTAAAGCGTCCTCACGCGTCCAAAGAAAAACCGCCGCTCGGTTTCACCAGAGCGGCGGTTCGTCCAACAGCGCGATCTGCTCGCGCAACTCCAGCACCCGGTCCTGCCAGTAGCGTTGCGTGTTGAACCACGGGAACGCAGCGGGGAACGCGGGATCGTTCCAGCGACGCGCCAGCCATGCGCTGTAGTGCAGCAGGCGCAGTGTGCGCAAGGCCTCCACCAGATACAGCTCGCGCGCGTCGAATTCGCAGAAGTCTTCGTAGCCGGCCAGCACGCTGGCGAGCTGCGATTGCATCGACGCGCGATCGCCCGAGAGCAGCATCCACAGGTCCTGCACGGCGGGGCCGGTGCGGCTGTCGTCGAAATCGACGAAGTGCGGGCCGGCAGTGCGCATCGGATCGGTCTTGAGCGCGTCAGCCTCTTCGATCCAGAGGACGTTGGAGGCGTGGCAGTCGCCATGCAGGCGCAGCAGCGAGACGTCGCCCGCGCGGTCGTAGCAGCGGCGCACGCCGTCGAGCGCGGCATCGGCCACGCTGCGCCAGGCGGGCAGCAGGTCGGGCGGGATGAAATCGTGTTCGAGCAGCCAGTCGCGCGATTGCACGCCGAAGGTGTCGATATCGAGCGCGGGCCGCGCCATGAACGGCCGCTGCGCGCCCACGGCGTGGATGCGACCGAGGAAGCGGCCCATCCATTCGAGCGTGTCGTCGCGGTCGATGGCGGGCACGCGGCCGGCGCAGCGCGGGAAGACCGCGAAGTGCCAGCGCTCGAACGCGTGCAGCGTGCGGTCATCGATCTGCAGCGGCGCGACCACCGGAATCTCAGCCGCCGCCAGCTCGGCGGTGAAGGCGTGTTCCTCGACGATCTGCGCGTCGTTCCAGCGGCCCGGGCGGTAGAACTTGACCACCACCGGCGCGCTGTCTTCCACACCGGCTTGATAGACGCGGTTCTCGTAGCTGTTGAGCGCAAACATGCGGCCGTCCGGCATCAGGCCGACCTGCGCCAGCGCATCGAGGATGCTGTCGGGCGTCAGGCCGTCGTACGGCGCCTCATTGGCGCCCGCCGATGCCGGTTGGCCGTCGTCGTGCATGGGCGTCAGCCCTTACGGCCGCCGAGCAGCGCCGCCGCCTTGGCGAACAGGCCATTGAACGGCTGCTTGGCAGGCTGTGCCACCTTGGCCGGTTGTGCCGATTGCGTGTTGGAAGCGCGGCGCTGACCGCCCTGCCCGTTGCCGTTGCCTTGGCTGCTGCCATTGCCCTGACGTTGGCCGCGGGCATGCGATTGACCGTTGCCGCCGCCGTTACCGTTGCGCGGCTTCGGTGCAGCCTGGCCGTCACGCTGGCCTTGCGCCTGGCGCTGACGGCCACCGCCATTGCGACCCTGGCCTTGGCCTTGACCTTGGCTCTGTCCCTGACCGTTGCCGCTCGACTCGCGGCGCGGTTCGCGGGGCTCACGTGGAGCACGCGGCTCGCGCGGCGCGGCATTGCCGTTGGCCTGACGCGGTTGCTGCTGACCACGGCCGCCACCCGGGCGCCCGCCACGGGCGTTGTTGCGGCCGTTCGGAATCGGCTCCGCCGCGATGGTCGGGTCCGGCTCGAAGCCTTCCAGCACCGTGCGCGGCAGCTCGCGCTTGATCAGGCGTTCGATGTCGCGCAGCAGGCCGTGCTCATCCACGCAGACCAGCGAGATCGCCTCGCCCTGCGCACCCGCGCGGCCCGTGCGGCCGATGCGGTGCACGTAGTCTTCCGGCACGTT
>CAJXMR010000274.1 GCA_913056305.1 uncultured Ralstonia sp. | reverse complement strand
GCCCAGCCGCGCGGCATGATCGTGACCTTGTGCACCGGGTCGGCCTTCGGCAGCAGCTTGGCGACCACCGCATGGCCCGACTCGTGGTATGCCGTGGCCTTGCGCTCTTCTTCGCGGATCACGGCCGACTTGCGCTCCGGACCCATGTAGATCTTGTCCTTCGCGTCTTCGAAATCCTGCATGTCGACCACGCGCTTGTTGCGGCGGGCGGCAAACAGTGCAGCCTCGTTGACCAGGTTGGCCAGGTCGGCACCCGAGAAGCCCGGCGTGCCGCGCGCCAGCACCGACGCATCGACGTCGTTGCCGATCGGCACCTTGCGCATGTGCACCTTCAGGATCTGCTCGCGGCCGCGGATGTCCGGCAGGCCCACGTAGACCTGGCGGTCGAAGCGGCCCGGACGCAGCAGCGCCTTGTCGAGCACGTCGGCACGGTTGGTCGCGGCGATCACGATAACGCCCGAGTTGGCCTCGAAGCCGTCCATCTCGACCAGCATCTGGTTCAGGGTCTGCTCGCGCTCGTCGTTGCCGCCGCCCATGCCGGCGCCACGGTGGCGCCCGACTGCGTCGATTTCGTCGATGAAGACGATGCACGGCGCCTGCTTCTTGGCGTTCTCGAACATGTCGCGCACGCGGGCCGCGCCCACGCCGACGAACATTTCAACGAAGTCCGAGCCGGAGATGCTGAAGAACGGCACCTTGGCCTCACCAGCGATGGCGCGTGCCAGCAGCGTCTTACCGGTACCCGGAGGGCCCACCAGCAGCACGCCACGCGGGATGCGCCCGCCCAGCTTCTGGAATTTCTGAGGATCTTTCAGGAAGTCGACCAGTTCGACGACTTCTTCCTTCGATTCGTCACAGCCAGCCACGTCAGCAAACGTGACGGTGTTGTTGTTCTCGTCGATCAGGCGCGCGCGCGATTTGCCGAACGAGAAGGCGCCGCCTTTCCCGCCGCCCTGCATCTGCCGCATCATGTAGAACCAGAACACGATGATCAGCAGCGTCGGGCCGAGGTAACCAAGCACCGTCAGCAGCACACTCTGCTCTTCTTCCGCCTTGCCGGTCACCTGCACGCCGTACTTCATCAGGTCGCCGACCATCCAGATGTCGCCCGGCGAGACGATGGAATACTTCGTGCCTTCGTTGGGCGTGACCAGCAGGTTGCGCCCCTGGACTTCAACACGCTTGACCTTGCCGGCCTTCGCATCGTCCATGAATTGCGAGTACGTCACACCCTCTTGGGCGCGGGGCTTGTCGAACTGCTTGAAGACGGTGAACAGCACCAAGGCAATCACCAGCCAGATGGCCGCCTTCTGAAACCAGTTGTTATTCAAGGCGAGACTCCTTTAGAAATGCCTTGACGGGATGCTTGGCATTGTAATGCACGGACACCGCCGCGGGTTGATTGCCCGCAAGGCCACCGGCCACCCAGTCACCGGGCCCTTCCCTGTGTAACGTCCGTCAGCGCGGATGCTTGAGCTGGCGGCCCAGCAGGAAGGTCTCGGAAGACTTGTCGCGGGAGGCCTTGGGCTTGCGCGGCGCCACGATCTTGAAATGGCGCTTGAACAACTCGACGATCTGACTATAGCCGCTACCGTGAAAACATTTGATCAGCAGCGCGCCCTCAGGTTTCAGGTGCGCCTCGGCAAATTCCACGGCCAGCTCGGCGATGTGCTCCATACGCGCGGCGTCCGCCGACGCCACACCAGAGAGATTGGGGGCCATATCCGACAAAACAAGGTCGACTTTGCCGCCGCCGGTCGCTTCCAGCACGATTGTTTCCAGTTGCTGGAAGACCTCTTCCTCGCGGAAGTCACCCTGGATAAAGGTGACGTCGGCCACCGGCTCCATCGGTAGGATGTCGATCGCCACGATGGCCCCGTCGATGCGGCCGTCCTTGGCGCGCGGCGAGGCGGCCAGCTTGTTGCGCGCGTACTGGCTCCAGCTGCCGGGCGCCGCACCCAGGTCGACGATGACCTGGCCGGGCTTGATCAGCTTGTCCTGCTCGTCGATCTCCTTGAGCTTGTAGGCGGCGCGCGCGCGGTAGCCCTCGCGCTGCGCCAGCTTCACGTACGGATCGTTGATATGGTCGTGCAGCCACGACTGGTTGAACTTGTTCTTTGCCATCGAATTGATTGCCACGCCGCCTAAAAATGGCGGCTAGGGCTGATTTTGGCGGATAATACGCGCCGTTTGTCCATTTGCGCGATCCCGCCCTCATTTATGCCCGCCCTCACCCTCACCCCTGCCCAACGATCGGAACTGCGCTCGGAAGCGCATGCATTGAATCCGGTCGTCATCATCGGTGCGGAGGGCCTCACCAAGGCCGTCCTGGCCGAGATCGACCGCTCGCTGGCGGCCCACGGGCTGATCAAGATCCGCGTCTTCGGCGATGACCGCGAGGCGCGCATCGAACTCTACGACACCATCTGCGCCCGCCTGCAGGCCGCGCCCGTGCAGCACATCGGCAAGCTGCTGGTGATCTGGCGCGAAGGCCCGGCTTATCTCAAGGAAAACCAGCCGCAGGACATCCGTCCGCCGCGCAAGACCACCATCGGCGCCGGCCCGCGCTCCGTGACGGTGCGCAAGCCGAATCCGAACAGCATGCGACGCCCCAAGCCGGTCCGCCTGAGCGTGCTCGGCAACGAGCGCGTCACGGCCGGTGGCAACGTCAAGCGGGCCAAGCCGCGCCAAGCCAGCCAGAAGAAGAAGGCACTGTCCTGATTCCGGACTTGCCTGATACAAAACGACCGGCCATCCAGCCGGTCTTTTTTTGGGGGCCTCAGGCGGGCTGCCGAGCCCCAGCGCTCTTCCAGATCAACGCCAAGCCGAGCAAGCTTTCCACCAGATAGAACACGCTGGACACGCCATGCAGCATGCCGAACTGCGCGCGGTATGGCGAATCGCCCACCGCCACGCCCAGCGCATCCGCCTGGGCCCGCAGCGACGCCATGAACGGCTGCAGACCAAAATAGCCAACCAGCACGCACAGCAGCATCCCCAACACCAGCCAACGCAGCGACTTGTAAGCCGCCTGCCCGCGCCGGACCAACGCCGTGGCCGCCAGCAACAGCAGGCAACCCGCCGCCAGGCCGATCCACGCCTCAGCGTGAAACAAGCGGCCGGCAATCGAACCGGCCAGCTGGCGGTCTTCCAGCATGGCAAACAGCGTCGGAGCGACGATGTAGCCGATGGTCCAGAGCGATCCGCACCATACCGTGGCGAGCAACTGGAAGAAGCGCTGTGGCATGGGGAATCGTTCCCGATCAGGATTAGAGGTACTTGACCGCCAGGACTTCGTACTCGCGCTCGCCACCCGGGGCGACCACGGTGGCGACGTCGCCTTCGAGCTTGCCGATCAGCGCACGGGCGATCGGCGAGCTGATCGAGATCTTGCCGGTATCGAGATCGGCCTCATCGTCGCCGACAATCTGGTACGTGACCGGCTTGCCCGAATCCAGGTCTTCGAGGTCGATAGTGGCACCGAAGACGACGCGGCCTTCGGCGTCGAGCGAGGACGGGTCGATGACCTGTGCCGCCGCCAGCTTGGATTCGATCTCCAGGATGCGGCCTTCGATAAAGCCCTGGCGCTCCTTGGCGGCATCGTAGTCTGCGTTTTCAGACAGGTCGCCCTGGGCACGTGCCTCGGCGATGGCGGTGACGACGGACGGACGCTCCTTGGTCTTCAGACGTTGGAGTTCGTCTTTCAGCATCTCGGCACCGCGCTTGGTAATCGGAATGGTGCTCATGTTGAGTAATTCGGAATCACAAAAAAATCAGCCGCTGCGAAGCGGGAGGGCGCGTAGCGCACACCCGCCTGACGGCGGCTGTCGTTGTTTTGACACGGACGCTGTAGTGTAGGCGAACCGTCCGGTGGCGGCAACTGCCGCCACCGGGGAGGTTCTGCCGCGACGCTATGCCGCGCCGCGAAGTCTGCCGCGGGCCTTAGAGACTGGCGTGCAGGCCCTGGAGGTCATACACGTCCAGGTTCTGCATGTGCTTCAGACCCTCCACCGCAGCGCGGGCGCCGGCGATGGTGGTGTAGTACGTCACGCGCTGAGCCAGCGCCGCCTGGCGGATGGAGCGCGAATCGGCAATCGCGGTACGCGTTTCGTCGACCGTCGTGAACACGAGCGCGATCTCATTGCTCTTGATCATATCGACGATGTGCGGACGGCCTTCCTTCACCTTGTTGATCACGCGGACCGGAATGCCGGCGGCTTCGATGGCCGAGGCCGTGCCGCGCGTCGCCACAATCGGGTAGCCCAGCGTATGCAGCGCGCGGGCGACTTCCACCGCTGCCGGCTTGTCGCTGTCCTTGACCGTCATCAGCACGGTGCCCTTCTCGGGCAGGCGCGAACCGGCGGCGAGCTGGCTCTTGAACAGCGCCTCGCCAAAGGTCTTGCCGACGCCCATCACCTCGCCGGTGGAGCGCATTTCCGGTCCGAGCACCGGGTCGACGCCCGGGAACTTGTTGAACGGGAACACGGCTTCCTTGACGCTGTAGTACGCCGGCACGATTTCGGTCTCGATGCCCTGCGAATCCAGCGACTGGCCGGCCATGCAGCGCGCCGCCACCTTGGCCAGCGAGATGCTGGTCGCCTTCGACACGTACGGCACGGTACGCGACGCACGCGGGTTCACTTCCAGCACATAGACGATGTCTTCGCCGCCCTTCTGCTGGATGGCGAACTGCACGTTCATCAGGCCGATCACGTTCAGGGCCTTGGCCATGGCGGCGGTCTGGCGCTTCAGCTCATCGACGGTGGCTTGCGACAGCGAGTACGGCGGCAGCGAGCAAGCGGAGTCGCCCGAGTGCACGCCAGCCTGCTCGATGTGCTCCATCACGCCGCCGATGAAGACGCGCTTGCCGTCCGACAGGCAATCGACGTCGCATTCGATGGCGTCGTTCAGGAAGCGGTCGAGCAGCACGGGGCTGTCGTTCGACACCTTCACGGCCTCGCGCATGTAGCGCTCCAGCTCACGCGGCTCGTGCACGATTTCCATCGCGCGGCCACCCAGCACGTACGACGGGCGCACCACCAGCGGATAGCCGATCTCTTCGGCCAGGCGCAGCGCTTGCTCTTCGGCGCGCGCGGTGCGGTTGGGCGGCTGGCGCAGGCCGAGTTCCTGCAGCAGCTTCTGGAAGCGCTCGCGGTCTTCGGCCGCATCGATCATGTCCGGCGAGGTGCCGATGATGGGCACGCCGTTGGCTTCCAGGTCGAGCGCGAGCTTCAGCGGGGTCTGGCCGCCGTATTGCACGATCACGCCGACCGGCTTCTCCTTGTCGACGATCTCGAGCACGTCTTCCAGCGTGACGGGCTCGAAGTACAGGCGGTCGGAGGTGTCGTAGTCGGTCGAGACGGTTTCCGGGTTGCAGTTGACCATGATGGTCTCGTACCCGTCTTCGCGCAG
>CAJXMR010000273.1 GCA_913056305.1 uncultured Ralstonia sp. | reverse complement strand
TATCGGCTATTTCCCGCAAAACCAAGGGGCGCATGGCGATTTCGCCGTGCGTGAAGAAGCTCTTTTGACGCTCGACAATCGCTTGCGAGACACGCAGGATCGTATCGAAGCGCTGCTGGATGTTCTTGATCAGCCAACGTGCTTCCTGCAGCTTCTGCTGCAGATTGGCAGCGCCCGATTCACCGCGGCTGCTGCGCAGGATCTGCGCGTACATGTCGTTGATGCGCAGCCGCGGCATGACGTCGGGGTTCAGTTGCGCCATCCAGCCTGCGCTTGTCTTGCGCACAATCACGTCGGGCACCACGAAATCCGCTTCGGCGCGGCCGAATGCATGACCCGGAAACGGTGCCAGTGAACGAATCAGCTCATGCGCAGCTTTCAGTGTGGGTTCGTCGACGCACAATGCCTTCTTCAAGCGCGTGTAGTCGCGCGCGGCCAGCAGTTCGAGATGCTGATTAACGATGATGAGCGCCAGCCCTTTCGCTGGCGAATCGAGCCGATGCAATTGCAACGACAGGCATTCGGCCGCTGAGCGCGCGCCAATGCCGGGCGGATCAAAGCTCTGCAGCATGCGCAGCGCGGCTTGCAGTTCGTCGAGTTCGACTTCGAGTTCGGCCGGCAGATCTGCGAGGATTTCGTCGAGCGTGCCCGACAGATAACCTTCGTCGTCGAGCGATTCGATCAGGAAGATGACGAGGCCCTTGTCGCGCATCGAGAGCTTGAGCGGCGCGAGTTGTTCCATGAGGAATTCGCGCAGGCTTTGCTCGGCTTCGCGCAACTGCAGTGGCGCGCGATCGTCTTCGTCGGATTGCGGCTTGCGGGCGAAGTCGTCGAGGCTCCAGTCGGAGCGGTCGGAACCGTAGTCGCTGTCGAAATCGGATCCGTTGTCGAACGAGGATTCGGAGGTGTCGTTGCTGTCGGCGCCATTGGGCGACGGCGGCGGGGATTCGGTCGGCAGCGGGGTGGCGCTGCTGCTCTGCAGTGCGTTGACGGAGCCATCCGCGCCGATGCGTGCGGAGGTATCCAGCCACTCGTTCTCCCGCTCCAGCAGCGGGTTTTCAGTCAGCGCCTGCTCGACTTCCTGCTGCAGCTCGATGGTCGACAGCTGCAGCAGGCGGATCGACTGCTGCAGTTGCGGCGTGAGCGCCAGGTGTTGAGAAAGGCGGAGCTGGAGCGACTGTTTCATGCGGGCTATTCTATGCCCAACAGTCGATCGATGGAACGGATTTTGCTTTAAGGTGCGCCGTTGCGACGTCCGTATGGACTAGGCGATGGCGTTTGTCACATGCGGAAGTTGTCGCCCAGGTAGACCTTGCGCACGTCTTCGTTCTCGATGATCTGCGCGGGGCTACCGGCGGCCAGCACCGCGCCTTCGCTGATGATGTAGGCGTGATCGCAGATGCCCAGCGTTTCGCGCACGTTGTGATCGGTGATCAGCACGCCGATGTTGCGGTCTTTCAGGAAGCTGACGATGCGTTGGATCTCGCCCACGGCGATCGGGTCCACGCCGGCAAACGGTTCATCGAGCAGGATGAAGCGCGGCGACGAGGCCAGTGCCCGGGCAATTTCCACGCGGCGGCGCTCGCCGCCCGACAGCGACAGCGCGGGGTTGTCGCGCAGGTGGGCGATCTGCAGGTCGTCGAGCAGCGTGTCCAGGCGGCGGTTGACCGCGTCTTGCGAGAGCGGCTTGCCGTCCTGCTCCTGCAGCTCGAGCACGGCGCGGATGTTCTCCTGCACGTTGAGCTTGCGGAACACCGAGGCTTCCTGCGGCAGGTACGACAGGCCCATGCGCGCGCGCTGGTGGATCGGCAGGCCGCTGATGTGCTCGCCGTCGAGCACGATGTCGCCGGCGTCCAGCGCGACCAGCCCCACGATCATGTAGAACGACGTGGTCTTGCCTGCGCCATTGGGGCCGAGCAGGCCGACCACCTCGCCGCTCTTGACGTCGAGCGACACGTCCTTGACCACCGTACGCGTGCCATAGCGCTTCTTCAGGTGACGCACCACCAGCGTGCTGGAGATGGCGGCCTGCGGCGCGGCGGACTTGGGGGCGAGGGTGGTGGCGGACATAGGCGAAACGAGAAAGACGGGCGGAGCGGATCAGGGTTTGGCGGCGGGCGTGGACGGCGCCGCAGGGGCCGGTGCTGGCGACGCTGCCGGCGCGCTGCTGCGCGGCGCGAGGACGGCGCGCACACGGCCCGACGGGTTGGCCGCCGTGGCATTGTCCGCGCCGCCGGACGCCGTGTAGAACTCCTTCTGGCCGTCATACGTGATGACCGCGCCGCGGATCTCGTCGAGCTGCGTGGCGCCCTGCAGGCGTTCCATGCGGGCGCGGTTGATCAGCTTGGAGATCTCCTGCTTGCCGTCGTATTCGATGCGCTCGCCGTAGCCCTGGATGTACTCGTCGACGTTGTCGCGCTTCTGGCGGATGAACGCGAGGTTGCCGGGCTTGGCGGTGGCGATGGCGTAGTTGTAGCCCTCCGGGTCGGTGCGCAGCTCGGCGGCGTCCGAGCGCAGCACCATGGTGCCCTTGGTCAGCACCACATTGCCGGTCAGATGGTAGACCTGCTTCACGTCGTCGTAGCTGGCGTTGTCGGCTTCGAGCACCAGCGGCTTGTCGCGGTCGGCGCGTTCGGCGTGCGCGGGCAGGGCCGGCAGCAGCAGCGCGGCAATCAGGGCCAGCGGGGCAAGGCCGGCAACGCGGAGGGAATCGGTCATGGAAGTCGGATCGGAGAGAAGCGCGGTCGAGGGCGTGATCTGAGGGCCGGAGCGCAAGTTTACTGCTTCGGCGCCCCCAGCCCTTCGATTCGGCCGCGCACATTGCCCTGCAATTGTACTTGGCGCGTCACGTTATTGAAGACGAGGCCGTTGGCGTTCATGATCGACGGCCCGCGATGCAGCTCGACCGGTTTGTCGGTGCGCACCACGTCGTCGTTGAGCAGGACCTGGAAGTAGGTCGAATTGGCGGTCATCAGCGGGTCCTGGTGGGCGTCGGGGCCCTGGGCGCGCACGACCTTGGCGTTGTCGTACAGATCGATGATGGTGCCTTCGCCGTTCATCTTGCCCAGATCGGCGCGGGCGGTGACCTGCGGTCGGTCGGGGGCGTAGACCCGCAGCGCCGGGTACGTGACGTCGTAGGTCAGGTCGTCCTCGTAATGATTCATGTGGACGCCGGTGAAGCGGTATTTGGTGACGCCGGTCTCGTCCAGCGCGGTGGCCGAGATGCCGTCCATGGTGTAGTCGGCGGTGTGGCGCTTGGGGCGGGTTGCGGTCTCGTCGGTTTGCGGCGTGTTGACCTGCACCAGCAGGAAGGTCACGCCGCACACCAGCGCCATCAGCAGGATCGGCAGCCCGCGCAGCATGATCTGCAGCAGGGTCGCCATGATGTGTTGGGTGCGTTCGCTGGCCATGGTTTATGGGGAGTCGGGTGCCGACAGCGCGCGCGCGAGCAGTGCGTCGTAGGCGCCCTGTGCCTTGAGGATCAGGTCGGCGACTTCGCGCACCGCGCCACGCCCACCGGCCGCTTGCGCAACGTAGTGGCAGCGGCCGCGCACCTCGGCGTGGGCCTGGGCGGGGCAGGCGGCAAAGCCCACCTGCACGATCACGGGCAGGTCGGGCCAGTCGTCGCCCATGTAGCCGGCGTCGGCGGGCAGCAATGCCGTGGCGGCAAGCAGATGGGCAAAGGCTTCGCGCTTGTCGGCAACGCCTTGGTACAGATGCTCGATGCCGAGTTCCCCGGCGCGCCAGGCGACGATCTCGGACTGCCGCCCGGTAATGATGGCCGGCGTGACGCCTGCCTGGGCCAGCAGCTTGATGCCGTGGCCGTCGAGCGTGTCGAAGGCCTTGCTGATCTCGCCCTCGGGGCCGACCAGCAGGCGGCCGTCGGTGAGCACGCCGTCCACGTCGAAGATCATCAGGCGCACGCGCGCGGCGCGTTCCATCGCCTGCGGAAAGCGCGCGTCGATGTTGCTGTGGACGGGAGAATCGGGCGGGGCGGACATCAGCGGGGGTCAGATGACCTTGGCGCGCGTGAGGTCGTGGATGTGTAGCGCGCCCACCAGCATGCCGGCGGCATCGACCACCAGGAGCTGGTTAATGCGGTGCGTTTCCATCACTTCGACGGCCTCGACGGCGAGCTGGTCCGGGCCGACCGAACGCGGGTTGTGGTGCATGACGTCGGCGATGGGCACGGTGCGCCAGTCGCGCGGGGTTTCCAGCAGGCGGCGCAGGTCGCCGTCGGTGAAGACGCCCACGGCGCGGCCTTGCGCGTCGACCACGGCCGTCATCGCCATGCCCTTGCGCGTGATTTCCATCAGCGCCTGGGACAGCGGCGTGTCTTCCAGCACGCGCGGCACGGCGTCGCCCGCGCGCATGACGTCGCGCACGTGGGTGAGCAGCTTGCGGCCGAGCGAGCCGCCCGGGTGCGAGCGGGCAAAGTCATCGGCGCCGAAGCCGCGCGCGTCGAGCACGGCCACGGCCAGCGCGTCGCCCAGCGCCATCTGCGCGGTGGTGCTGGCGGTCGGCGCGAGGTTGAGCGGGCAGGCTTCGACGTCGACGTGCGAGTTCAGCACGATGTCGGCGTGCGTGCCGAGCGAGGACTGCGGGTTGCCCGTCACGGCGATCAGCTTGGCACCCAGGCGCTTGACCAGCGGCAGGATGGCGTTCAACTCCGACACTTCGCCGGAATTGGAGAAGCCGATGAAGACGTCGTCGCGCGTGACCATGCCGAGGTCGCCATGGCTGGCTTCGGCCGGGTGCACGAAGAAGGCCGGCGTGCCGGTCGAGGCCAGCGTGGCCGCAATCTTGCGCGCAATGTGACCGGACTTGCCCATGCCGGACACGACCACACGGCCGGTGCAGCCGAGCACCATCTCGACCGCGCGCGCAAAGTCGGCGGACACCTGGGATTTGAGGCCGAGCACGGCTTGCGCTTCGATGTCGAAGGTCTGCTGCGCCAGCGCAAGCGCTCGATCCGGATTGAAATTCGCTATCATGGCGGCGAAGTATAACAACGATTGATACCGGCCCCAGTCGCCCACAGCGCGCTGGGGCTTGGCTTGCGGGGGAGTGGCGGAGCGTGCGGGCGCACCGCCTTGCTGCGCCGCAGCATCCTGCTTCCGACCATCCTTTCATCCCGTCGCCACGCTGCGGTTTCTACACTACGGCGTCTCGCGTGTCGCGTTCCTGGCCTTCCGGTATCAGTCCTGGCATCGGTCTTGCAAAGGTGCTGCGTGTCGTTTGCTGCACGCACCGTTCCGATACCTGGGGCGCCGCCTCCTGTTTTCCAACCCTGTCGCCTGGTTTTTCGCGTCGCATGCACTCGCCGCTGGAACTCACCCTCGTGTTGTTGGCCGCCGCCGTGATCGGCGTGGTGTTGTTCCGCATGCTGCAATTGCCGCCGATGCTGGCCTACCTGGTGGTGGGCGTGCT
>CAJXMR010000272.1 GCA_913056305.1 uncultured Ralstonia sp. | reverse complement strand
ATGCCGCCGGCCGTGCCCGCCACCTGCGCCCAGAACGACACGCCGCCCAGGCCGCCCAGCGCTTTCAGGCCGAAGATGCCGGCCGCGATGCCGCCCCAGGCGCCGCACAACCCATGCAGCGGCCACACGCCCAGCACGTCGTCGATGCGCCAGACGTTCTGCACGCGCGTGAACATCCACACGAACAGCACGCCAGCCATGCCGCCGGTGGCCAGCGCCCCCAGCGGATGCATCACGTCGGAGCCCGCGCACACTGCCACCAGGCCAGCCAGCGGGCCGTTATACGAGAAGCCGGGGTCATTCTTGCCGGCCCACCACGCGGTGAGCGTGCCGCCCACCATGGCCATCAGCGAGTTGAGGGCGACCAGGCCGCTCATCTTGTCCAGCGTCTGCGCGCTCATCACGTTAAAGCCGAACCAGCCCACTGCCAGCACCCACGCGCCCGCGGCCAGGAACGGGATGTTCGACGGCGGATGCGCGGCGACGCGGCCGTCGTCCTTGTAGCGGCCGTGGCGCGCGCCCAGCAGCAGCACCGCCGGCAGCGCGATCCAGCCACCCACCGCATGCACCACCACCGAGCCGGCAAAGTCGTGGAACTCGGCGCCCGTGGCCGCCTGCAGCCAGTGCTGGATGCCAAAGCGCTCGTTCCAAGCGATGCCCTCGAAGAACGGATAGACGAAGCCGACCAGCACGAAGGTCGCCGCCAGTTGCGGCTCGAAGCGCGAGCGCTCGGCAATGCCGCCCGAGATGATGGCGGGAATCGCCGCCGCGAAGGTCAGCAGGAAGAAGAACTTCACCAGTTCGTAGCCGTTCTGCTGGGCGAGCACGTCGGCGCCCGTGAAGAAGTTGACGCCATAGGCGATCGAATACCCGATGAAGAAGTACGCGATGGTGGACACGGCAAAGTCGACCAGGATCTTCACCAGCGCATTGACCTGGTTCTTCTTGCGGACGGTGCCCAGCTCAAGGAAGGCGAAGCCGGCGTGCATGGCCAGCACCATGATGGCGCCCAGCAGGATGAAGAGCGCGTCGCCCCCGGTTTTTATGGTGTTCATGGCGGTTGTCGTGCGGATGGGAGGGTGCGTCCTTGTGGTGCCGCATGCCCACAAATGACGCAAAAAGCGTCGACAAACGCAAAATCCGTTCCATGCTGGCGCACATTCGGTGCGTCAGGCACCAACGCCGTGCGGAGGTGGGGTGGGCCGCAGGCAGTCAGGTGACGGCTACCTTATCGCCCAAATTCGGTGCGTGCTTGCGCGTATTCGGTGCGCGTTGGGGCGCGTGCGCGCAGGATTGGTGCGTTACTTGGACTCGCCTTCAGCCTGGGCGGCCTTGGCGGCAGTCAGGGCAAAGGACGCGGCAATCGCGTTCCACAGCGGCTCGTAGCGCTGGCGCACCACGCTGGCCTGCTCGGGCGAGGCGGCGGGCGATTGCATATGCAGCATCAGCAGGGCGCCGTCCGCCGGCAGGATAAACACGCGGCCGACCAGCGTATTGCCCGTGGCGTGCGGCACGCGCGGGCCCGGCGCCTCGCCGATATAGCTGGCCCACACGCCCGTGCGTCCGCCGAACGGCTGCGTGCCCCAGCCGATCAGCCGACACGGCAGCGACACTGTTTGCCGTACCGATTCGCGCAGCCAGCGCGGCTCGCGGCTCTCGGGCACCGGTTCGAGCTCGCCATCGTGCGGGCGCACCAGCAGTTCGATGCGCGACAGCCCCGCGCCGCCCTGGTTGGCCCAGGCGCCGATCGCCACGCGGCCCGGGTCGGGCTTGCGTGGCGCAGCAGGTGGTACGCGCTCCCACGAGAACGGCAGGCGCAACGCCAGGCCGGCGCCGCGCGCGTTCGGCCAGTCGGCCAGCGTGACGCCCTGGGTGAAGCGGCTGCCCAGCTCATCGCCCGGGCGGTCGTCGTAGACCACTGCCAGCAGGGTCTGCAGCGTGGCCCGGTCGAGCTCGCCTTGTGCGCGCACACTCACGCGCTGGGCCAGCGCCTGCGCGGTCTGTTCGGTCTGGGTGGCAATCGCCACACTCGACTGGTGCACGTCGAGCACGCGCTCGATCAGCAGCTGGCGCTCGTCATCGGCCAGCGGAATGCCGGCGATCAGGCGGCGCGTGTGGGCCAATGCCTGCGGGAACGTGTCGTCGAATTGGGTGCGGGCGCGGATCAGGTCTTCGCGTTGCCCCGGGTAGCGCTGGATGGCGCGGTCGAGCGCCTGCGCCTGCACCGTCAGGAAGCCGAGCACACCCACCAGGCCGGGGATGCCGCCCGGGGTGTAATCCCACGCAAGGGCGTGCAGGGGCCACGCCAGCAAGGCGATCAAATACCAGCGCAGCGTTGCGCGGCGTGACATGGTTGGTGCCCCCCGAGGCCAGCAGCGGTGCCGGCCAAAGCCGAACTGTAGCGATTTGTATTGATTGTGTGCAAGCTAGGCATCACCCCGATCCGGGGCGGATGTTGCTTTCATGCGCCCCGCGCGTGGCGATCGGATCACTGTAGAGGCTTCCCCAATGGGCATCCAAAAGCGCCCGTCGGGATCGCCGTTGCCGTGGCGTTTGACTGGTTGACGTTTACGTCACGCCCGAAAATACTGTCTCCACGACGACCGACCGGCACGCCGCGCATTGTGCGGCGCACAAAACCTCCAACGCCGGCGCCCACTCTTTCGAAGGTGGAGACATGACCGATCTTTCCGCCGCCCGCGCGGCCGAACCGACCCCGGCCAGCGAGCCCGTCGCGCCGCGCTACAAGGTTCGCTTCGTCACGGCCGCGTCGCTGTTCGACGGCCACGATGCGTCGATCAACATCATGCGGCGCATCCTGCAGTCGATGGGCTGCGAGGTGATCCATCTCGGCCACAACCGCTCGGTGGACGAGGTGGTCAACGCTGCCTTGCAGGAAGACGTGCAGGGCATCGCGGTCTCCAGCTACCAGGGCGGCCACGTCGAATACTTCAAGTACATGATCGACGCGTTGCGCGCGCGCGGCGGCGAGCACATCCAGGTGTTCGGCGGCGGCGGCGGCGTGATCGTGCCGGCGGAGATCCGCGCGCTGCAGGACTACGGCGTGGCGCGCATCTACAGCCCCGAAGACGGTCAGCGCATGGGCCTGGCCGGCATGATTGCCGACATGGTGCGGCGCTGCGATCTCGATCTCTCCGCCTATGCGCCGACCACGCTGGAGCCCGTGGCCAACGGGGATCGGCGCGCGCTGGCGCAACTGATCACCGCGCTGGAATCGGGCCGCGTTGATCCGGCATTGCGGCAGGCCGTGCACGATCGCGCGGCGGCCGTGCATACGCCGGTGCTCGGCATCACGGGCACGGGTGGCGCGGGCAAGTCATCGCTCACGGATGAGCTGATCCGCCGCTTCCGCCTCGACCAGCAGGACCGCCTGCGCATTGCCGTGATCTCGATCGACCCGTCGCGGCGCAAGTCGGGCGGGGCGCTGCTGGGCGATCGCATCCGCATGAACGCGATCAACCATCCGAACCTCTTCGTACGCTCGCTCGCCACACGCGAGGCCAGCAGCGAGATTTCCGACGCGCTGCCCGATGCGATTGCGGCGTGCCGCGCGGGCGGCTTCGACCTCATCATCGTCGAGACTTCGGGCATCGGCCAGGGCGATGCGGCCATCGTGCCGCACGTCGATCTGTCGCTGTACGTGATGACGCCCGAGTTTGGCGCGGCCAGCCAGCTGGAGAAGATCGACATGCTCGATTTTGCCGACCTGGTGGCGATCAACAAGTTCGACCGCAAGGGCGCGCAGGACGCGTGGCGCGACGTGTCCAAGCAGGTGCAGCGCAACCGCGAGCAATGGCATGCGAAGCCGGAAGACATGCCGGTGTTCGGCACGCAGGCCTCGCATTTCAACGATGACGGCGTGACGGCGCTGTACCACGCACTGGCCGATCGGCTGGCTGAACGCGGCATGGCATTGGCGGACCGTACGCTGCCGCGCCCGGCCGGCCCTTGCTCCACCAGCCACGACGCCATCGTGCCGCCCGCGCGCGTGCGCTACCTGGCCGAGCTGGCCGACACCGTGCGCGGCTACCACCGCCGTGTCGACGCGCAAAGCCGCCTCGCGCGCGAGCGCCAGCAGCTGCGGGCCAGCCGTCGCATGCTGGAAGCGGCCGGCACCACCGGCGATGCGCTGACCGCCCTCGACACGCAAGCCGCCGAGCGCGACACGCAGCTCGGCGCCACCGAACGCAAGCTGCTCGCCATGTGGCCCGACCTGCGCCGCGCGTATTCCGGCGACGAGTACGTCGTGAAGATCCGAGACCGGGAGATCCGCACGCAGCTCACGCACACGACGCTCTCCGGCACCACCATCCGCAAGGTCGTGCTGCCGCCGTTTGAAGACGATGGCGAAGTGCTGCGCTGGCTGATGCGCGAGAACGTGCCGGGCAGCTTCCCCTACACCGCCGGCGTGTTCGCCTTCAAGCGCGAGAATGAAGACCCGACCCGCATGTTCGCGGGCGAGGGCGACGCCTTCCGCACCAACCGCCGCTTCAAGCTCGTCTCCGCCGGCATGGATGCCAAGCGCCTGTCCACCGCGTTCGACTCCGTCACGCTGTACGGCGAAGACCCGGACCTGCGCCCGGACATCTACGGCAAGGTCGGCAACTCGGGCGTGTCCATCGCCACGTTGGACGACATGGAGGTGCTGTACGACGGCTTCGACCTGACCAGCCCCGCCACCTCCGTCTCGATGACGATCAACGGCCCGGCGCCGACCATCCTGGCGATGTTCATGAACACCGCCGTCGACCAGAACCTCGCCAAGTTCCGCGCCGACAACGGCCGCGAGCCGACCGAGGGTGAGGAGGCGAAGATCCGCGCGTGGGTGCTGCAGAACGTGCGTGGCACGGTCCAGGCCGACATCCTCAAGGAAGACCAGGGCCAGAACACCTGCATCTTCTCGACCGAGTTCTCGCTCAAGGTGATGGGCGACATCCAGGAATATTTCGTGCACCACCAGGTGCGCAATTTCTACTCGGTGTCGATCTCGGGCTACCACATTGCCGAGGCCGGGGCGAACCCGATCTCGCAGCTC
The DNA here is from genome assembly GCA_913056305.1 of uncultured Ralstonia sp. Taxonomy (GTDB): domain Bacteria; phylum Pseudomonadota; class Gammaproteobacteria; order Burkholderiales; family Burkholderiaceae; genus Ralstonia. The sequence continues at coordinate 419 of CAJXMR010000272.1, read as the reverse complement.
GCCTTCACGCTCGCCAACGGCTTCACCTATGTGGAGGCGTACCTCGCGCGCGGCATGCATATCGACGACTTTGCGCCGAACCTATCGTTCTTCTTCTCCAACGGCATGGACCCGGAGTACAGCGTGCTGGGCCGCGTCGCGCGCCGCATCTGGGCGGTGACGATGCGCGACAAGTACAGCGCGAACGAGCGCAGCCAGAAGCTGAAGTACCACGTGCAGACCTCGGGCCGCTCGCTGCACGCGCAGGAGATCGCCTTCAACGACATCCGCACCACGCTGCAGGCGCTGATCGCCATCTACGACAACTGCAACAGCCTGCACACGAATGCCTACGACGAGGCCATCACCACGCCCACGGCGGAATCGGTGCGGCGCGCGCTGGCCATCCAGCTCATCATCAACCGCGAGTGGGGCCTGGC
>CAJXMR010000271.1 GCA_913056305.1 uncultured Ralstonia sp. | reverse complement strand
TCGGCCTGCGGCATGATGTCCATGAAGGCGACGGTGTGGTCGTCTTCGTACACCTTGATGCAGGGCAGCTCGCCGCGCAGGATCTTGGCGAAGATGTTCTGGTTGTCGTACGTCGCGTCAGGCATGGATGTCTCCGGCAGAACGGGAAAAGGCAGCGCGCAGTATATGCGAGGCGCATTGTGCCCACTTGGCACAGGTCAAGTGGCGACGCCTACGCTTCGGGCGCGCCGGCCAGCAGCGTGTCTTCAAAGAAGCGGCGGCGGGCGTCCTTGTCGGGCTTGCTGCCATGGTTCCACAGCAGCGCCTCGGAGAGCTGGTAGGCGTAGAGCATGAAGGCGCGCGTCTTGGCTTCCTTGCGTGCGAAGCCGATCGCCTGGAAGTGCTGGACGTAGTAGTCGATGCGATGCTCGTCCACGGCGTCGACGGCCTCCTGCGCCATCGGGTCGCGGCGGGCCCAGGCGCGGATGGCGAATTCGATCAGCGCTGTGCGGCGCGCGGTGCGGCCGCGAAACGGCAGCGCCAGCAGGTCGCGCACCAGACCCTGCACCGAAGCGTTCTGCCGCTCGAGTTTGGGGCCCACGCGGGTGCGCTCGCTCCAGTCCTGCAGCACCTGGTGCAGCAGGTCGTCGCGGTTCTTGAAGTGCCAGTAGAAGCTGCCGCGCGTCACGTCCAACTGCTTGGCGAGCACGTCCACGCGCACGGCGTCGATGCTCTTGGTGACGAGCAGGTCGGTGGCCGCGCGGATCCAGTCATCGGGCGTGAGCTGCGCACGCGGCACTGATGGAGCGGCGGCTTGAGCGTCGACGGCAGGCGCGTCGTGTTCGTCGATCAGCGGGGAGGGCATGCGCACCTCGTGCGGCGTGGAGATGAAGGCGGATTCTATCCACGCACGCCGCGCTGTCCAGCGCTTAAGGCACGCCGAGGGCCCCAGGTTTGCGCGGGTTGACATGTCAACGAACGCGCTCCTACCATGCACATACGTTTGTGTATGGAAGGATCGAGCTGCCACAAGCCTCGGTTTGTGGCTTTCTGCAAGAACCATGCTCGACGATGCCTTCTGCACGGCGTCCAACGATAAAGACATCAGGAGACATTTGCATGAAGGCATTCCGACTCGCGCTGGGCGCGGCGGCGGTTGCTGGCGCGTTCTGCGCGCCCGTCGCGCACGCCGAGACCGTCAAGATCGCCTGGATCGACCCGCTGTCCGGGCTGATGGGTGCGCTGGGCCAGAACCAGCTGCGCAGCTGGCAATACGCGGCCGACCTGGCCAACCAGCAGAACTGGAGCGGCAACGGCACCAAGTTCGAAGTGGTCGGCTTCGACAACAAGGTCTCGGTGCAAGAGAGCCTGACGCAGCTCAAGCAGATCACCGACCAGGGCATCCGCTACGTCGCGCAGGGCGACGGCTCCAGCGTGGGCATGGCGCTGCAGGAGGCGATTGCCAAGTACAACGATCGCAACCCGGGCAAGGAGATCCTCTATCTCAACTACGCCGCGGTCGATCCGGATATGACCAACAACAAGTGCAACTACTGGCACTTTCGCCTGGACGCCAACTCCGACATGAAGATGGAAGCCCTGACCAGCTACCTGGCCAAGGATGCCAACATCAAGAAGGTCTACCTGCTCAACCAGAACTACTCGTTCGGCCACCAGGTGGCGCGCGCGGCCAAGGAATACCTGAAGCGCAAGCGTCCGGACATCCAGGTCGTGGGCGAAGACCTGCATCCGCTGGCGCAGGTGAAGGACTTCTCGCCGTATGTGGCCAAGATCCGCGCCGCGGGCGCCGATACGGTCGTCACCGGCAACTGGGGCAGCGACCTGGCCCTGCTGATCCGCTCGGCCAAGGATGCGGGCCTGAACACCAACTTCTACACCTACTACGCCGGTACCACTGGCGTGCCGACTGCGATGGGTGCGTCCGGTGCGGACCGCGTGAAGGTCATCAGCTATTTCGCGCCGAACGACGGCAACCCGAAGGTCAACGCCGTGCTCGACGGCTTCAAGAAGAAGTACAACGACGATTTCTTCAACGCCGACGTGTACACCGGCATGGCCTTCCTGGCCAAGGCCATCAAGACCAGCGGCTCGGCCGAGCCCGCCAAGGTGGCCAAGGTGATGGAAGGGATGTCGGTTGACAGCCTGAACGGCCCGGTCGAGATGCGAAAGACCGATCACCAGGCCCAGCAGGCGCTGTACGTCACCACCTGGGTCAAGGCCGATGGCAAGAAGATCAAGTACGACCAGGAAAACACCGGCTACGGCTGGCGCACCGATGTCACGCTTGAGCCGCATGTGGCGGCCCAGCCGACGTCGTGCCAGATGAAGCGGCCGACGTCGTAATGGGCCGATCCCCGGTCGAGGCGCAGGCTTAGACCGGGGACACCACCGCCTCGCCCGCCCGATGCAGGCGGGCGTTCTCCAGGAAGCGATCCACCGTCGCCTGCACCGACTCCGGCGACCAGCCGGCAATGTGCGGTGTCAGCACGACCTGCTCCAGGTCCAGCAAACCCGCTGGCGGCTTGGGCTCGCTCTCATACACATCCAGCCCCGCACCGCCCAGCTTGCCCGCGCGGATGGCCGCCTCCAGCGCCGCCGTGTCGACCACGCTGCCGCGCGCAATGTTCACCACATATCCGTTCGGCCCCAACGCTGCCAGGATGTCCTGGTTGATCAGGTGCTTCGTCTGCGCGCCGCCCGGCGTGGCGACGATCAGGAAATCCGCCCACGCGGCCATGTCCTTCAAACCATCGAAAAAGCGGTAGGGCACGCCTTCGCGCGGCTTGCGGTTGTGATAGCCGATCTGCATGTCGAAGCCGGCGGCACGGCGCGCGATCTGCAGGCCGATGGTGCCCAGGCCGACGATGCCCAGCCGCTTGCCCCAGACACCCGGCTGCAGCGGGAGGCCGTCGCGCCAGACGCCGTCGCGCGTCAGCTTGTCCAGCTTGGGGATGCCGCGCACGGTGGCCAGCAACAGACCGATGGCATGGTCGGCCACGCAGGCGTCATTGGTGCCCGCGCCGTTGGCGACCACCACGCCGCGCGCGCGGGCGGCCTCCACGTCGATGTTCTCGTAGCCGGCGCCCAGTGCGCTGGCCAGTTCCAGTTCGGGCATGGCGGCGATCTCGGCGGCGGTGAGGCCGGTCGAGCCGTTGGTCAGCACCACGCGCACGGCATGCCCGTCGCGGGCGATGGTTGCATCGCGCTCGGCACGGGTGGGGGCGTAGAGGACGTGGAAGTGTTGGCCGATGCGCGCCAGGTGGTCGGGCGCCATCGCAATCAGGATCAGCAGCGTCGGTTGCATGGTGAGGAGGAGAGGGGCCAAGCCGCGTCTTCGAAGTGCCGTGCGCGGCGCCTGAAGATGATAGCGCCGGGGGCCGGCACGGTGCTGATCGCCTTGCCGCGCGTGCGGTTACACGCCGTTACCTTTGAGCGGTTTTGGTTGCACGGGCCCGCGCGGGAGCGACATAGACTTTGTGGCAAGGGGCGCGGCTGCGGACCGATCGACGATCCAGCCCAGACGCCTCACCACAACGACGGGATCAATCATGCAAGCGACAAACAAGGCGGCGCACAGCAGCCGGACGAGCCGGGTGGGGCGTTGGACGGCCGTGGCCGTCCTGGCAGGTGTAGCCGCCGGGATGACGGGCTGCGTGAGCGCGCCGTACCCCGGTTACGGCGCGGGCTATGGCGCCGGCTACGCCGCAGGCAGCAGCACCGGCTACAACAGCGGCTATGGCACCACCATCAGCGGCCAGCCCTATACCAACGGGTACGGCAACGGCGCCGACAGCGGCTACAACGCGGGCAACAACCCAGGCTCCAACGGCGGCTATATGGACCAGAACCCGCCGCAACCAGCACCGCAGCCGTATCCGGGCTACGCCGCGCCGGGCTATCCGCCGGCGTCGAATGTGGGTGGCTATAACGGCGCGCCGGCCTACCAGGCACCGGCCAGCAACCAATATGGCGTGGTCGACCGCATCGACGCCGTGCCGGTGCAGGGCTCGCCGACGGGGGTGGGTGCCGTGCTGGGCGGCGTGGTCGGCGGCCTGCTCGGCCATCAGGTTGGCGGCGGGCGCGGCAACACCGTCGCGACCATCGGCGGGGCGGTGGCGGGTGCGCTGGCCGGCAACGCAGTCGAGAGCAACACGACGGTCGGTCAAACCTACCGCGTGGTAGTGCGCCTGGCGGACAACTCCATGGTCACGCTCACGCAAAACAACCCCAACGGCCTGCGCATCGGCGATCGGGCCCGTATCGACAACGGCGTGGCGGTGCCGTACTAAGCACCCACTAAGCCCGCGTGGCATGGGAGTGCTCCGCCCGACTTCAGGAATCGGACGGGCCGGCCGATATAGCCGGAGCGACAACCCGCTCCGACTCCCATGCTGAACCGACTCTCCATCCGCTTCCGACTCAACGCCGCCCTGGTGCTGCTCGCCGTGCTGCTGGCCATCATCGGCACCATCGGCGTGGTCGGCATGCGCGCCTCTGACGCGACCATCAAGGAAATCTACAGCAACCAGCTGGCATCGACCTCGCTGGTGGGCAAGGCGCAGTTGAACGCCGCCATCGTGCGTACCACGCTGGACCGCGCAGTGTTCCATCCGGATGCTGCCGACGTACCGGCCATCGTCGACAAGGCTGGTGCCTACCGCACCAAATCGGAGGACGCCTGGAAGCAATACAAGGCCCTGCCGATGAGCGCGGACGAAGCTCGCCTGGCGAACGATGTCGAAACCAAACGCGCGACGCTGTTCCGCGATGGCATCGAACCGCTGATTGCCGCGCTGCGCGCCCATGACGTCGCCGCCGTCGACAAGGCGGTGATGACCGTGATCCCGCCGCTGTTCGTGTCGCTGTCGGGCGCGGTGGAAGCGCTGGACCGCAGCCAGACCGAACAGGCCAAGGCCGGCTACGATGCGGCGGTGGCGCGTTCGCAGCAGTTCCTGTGGCTGATCATCATCGCGATCGGGGTGGGGATTGCCGCGGCGGTGTTCTGCGCGTTGGGTCTGCACCGCGCGATCTCGGCGCCGCTGTCGCGCATGCTCGGCCACTTTGGCGAGATCTCGCGCGGCAACCTGACCGAGCACATTGTCGTCACCAGCCAGGATGAGATGGGCGCGCTCACGCGCGGCCTGCAGGACATGCAGCGCGGGCTGATCCGCACCATCGAGACGATGCGCGGTGGCAGCGATTCGATCGCCAGCGCCACCAAGCAGATCGCCGCCGGCAACCTGGACTTGTCGCAGCGTACCGAAGAGCAGGCGAGCTCGCTGGAAGAAACCGCTTCCAGCATGGAGGAGCTGACCTCCATCGTGAAGCAGAACGCCGACAACGCCCGTCAGGCCCGCCAGCTGGCCGGCAACGCCTCCGACATTGCGGTCAAGGGCGGCGAGGTGGTGGGCCGCGTCATCGCGACGATGTCGGGCATCAACGACAGCAGCAAGAAGATCGCCGACATCATCGGCGTGATCGAAGGCATTGC
>CAJXMR010000270.1 GCA_913056305.1 uncultured Ralstonia sp. | reverse complement strand
CAGGCCGCGATGGCGCTGCCGGTGCCGGCGCAGGTCACGCTGAAGAACCCGTCGCAGTTCCGTATTGTCGGCAAGCCCACGCCGCGCCTGGACGCGCGCGCGAAGCTCGATGGCTCGATGAAGTTCAGTCTCGATACGCGCCTGCCGAACATGAAAGTGGCGGTGCTCGCCCGCCCGCCGCGCTTTGGTGGCAAGGTGGCCAAGTACGACGCGGCGGCGGCCAAGGCCGTGAAGGGTGTGATCGACGTGCTGCAGATCCCGACCGATCGCGGGGGCACGGGCGTGGCCGTCATCGCCGACGGCTACTGGCCCGCCAAGCAGGGCCGCGATGCGCTGCAGGTCACGTGGGAAGACGCCGGTTCGAAGGTGTCCACGCTCGCGCTGATGGAGGAATACAAGAAGCTCGCCGGCCAGCCCGGCACGGTGGCCAAGGCCACCGATGTGAGCGCGATCCAGTCCGCGCCCAAGCGCATCCAGGCCGACTACGAGTTCCCCTACCTCGCGCATGCGCCGATGGAGCCGCTCAACTGTACGATCGACGTGCAGAACGAAGGCGGCAAGATCAGTGGTGCCAAGGTGTGGGTCGGCTCGCAGTTCCAGACCATCGACCAGGGCGCGATTGCCAAGGTGCTGGGCGTGGCGCCGGAGAAGGTCGAGCTGAACACGATGATGGCCGGCGGCGGCTTCGGCCGGCGCGCGATCACCACGTCGGACTACGTGGTCGAGGCCGCCAACGTCGCCAAGGCGTATGCGGCGGCGGGCCACGCGGGCCCGGTCAAGACGATCTGGAGCCGCGAGGACGACATCCGCGGCGGCTACTACCGCCCGATGCACTTCCATCGCGTCGATGTGGGCGTCGACAACGGCGGCAAGGTCGTTGGCTGGGATCACACCATCGTCGGCCAGTCGATCCTCAAGGGCACGCCGTTCGAGTCCTTCATGGTCAAGAACGGTGTGGACAGCACCATGGTCGAAGGCGTGATCGAGAACGACTACAGCTTCCCGCTGCAGCTGACGGTGCATCACCCCGACGTGAACGTGCCGGTGCTGTGGTGGCGCTCGGTCGGCCATACGCACACAGCCTTCGTGATGGAGACCATGGTCGACGAGGTGGCGCATGCCGCCAAGCAAGACCCGGTCGCCTTCCGGCTGGCGCGCTTTACCGACAAGGAGCACGCCCGGCATCGCGCTGCGCTGCAGTTGGCGGTCGACAAGTCCGGCTACGGCAAGCGCAAGCTGCCCAAGGGCCAGGCTTGGGGCGTGGCGATGCACGCGTCGTTCGAGTCGGTGGTGGCGTATGTGGTGGAGGTGTCGATCGACCAGGGCAAGCCGCGCGTGCACCGCGTCACGGCCGGCGTGCATGCCAACCGCGTGGTCAACCCGATGGGCGCGGAAGCGCAGATCCAGGGCGCCTGCGTGTTCGGGCTGGCGATGATCGCCCCGGGCTTTGCCATCGAGATCGAGAACGGCGCCACCAAGAACAGCAACTTCCCCGACTACCCGCCCGTGCGCATGCCGGACGCACCGCCGGTGAACGTGTTCTTCGTGCCGTCGGAAGACAACCCGACGGGCCTGGGCGAACCCGGCACGCCGCCGATCGCACCGGCCGTGGCCAACGCGGTCTTCGCGCTGACCGGTAAGCGCCAGCGTAAGCTGCCGTTCGACACCGTGTAGTCATCGTCGATATGTGAAGCTGTTCAAGCCGGCATGCAGCAATGTGTGCCGGCTTTCTTGTTCAGCGGACCGCTTCTTGCGTCCGCGCTTGTGTTGTCCAGTTGTCCAACCACCGGAGGAGCACGTCATGGCATTGAACATCCTGTACACCGCCCACGCCACCGCCAGGGGTGGCCGCAACGGCCACACGCAAACCGACGACGGCCAGGTCTCGCACGACCTGTCGATCCCTAAATCGATGGGCGGCCCCGGCAAGCCCAACACGACCACGCCGGAAGACCTGTTTGCTGCGGGCTACGCCGCGTGCTTCGGCTCGGCGTGCGATTTCGTCGCCAAGAGCCTGCTCAAGCTGAATCCGAGCAGCGTCGAGATCCATTGCGACGTGGGCATCGGTACGCGGCCGGAAGGCGGCTTTGGCCTGAAGGTGGGGCTGACGGCGCGCATCGGCGGCTTGCCCAAGGCTGACGCGGAGACGCTGGTGGCGAAGGCGCACGAGGTGTGTCCGTACTCGAACGCCACGCGCAACAACGTGGAAGTCACGCTCAAGACCGAGGTGGTCTGATGCACAAGCGGCCCGTTGTTGGGGTGTTGCTGGCCGCGGGCCGCGGCAGCCGGTTTGACCCGGCCGGCGTGGCCAACAAGCTGCTGGCCACGCTGCCGGATGGCACGCCCGTGGCCGTGCAGGCCGCGCGGCATCTGCGGCAGGCGTTGGGCGACGTGGTCGCCGTGGTGCCTGCCACCGCCACGCATGGCGCGGAGGTGGAGCGCCTCGCGACGCTGCTGGCCGAAACCGGCTGCGATGTCCTGCGATGCGTTGGCGCCGCGCGCGGCATGGGCGCCAGCCTGGCTGCCGGTGTGGCCGCGCGCCCTGAGGCCGGTGGCTGGATCATCGCCCTGGCCGACATGCCATGGATCGCGCCCGCGACCATCGTCCAGGTCGCGCAAGCGCTCGATGCACATCATTGCGTCGCGCCGTTTCATGCGGGACAGCGCGGCCATCCGATCGGCTTCGGCGCGGATTTCTTCACGGGCCTGACCAGGCTCGACGGCGATGAGGGCGCGCGCCGATTGATCGATCCCGCCACGCTCATCCGCATCGACACGGATGACGCGGGCACCGTGCGCGATGTCGACACGCCCGCCGATCTGGCGGGCTGACGGCAACTACCGCCCGCGGTAGTGCTCGCCCATGTAGTCGATGAACGCGCGCACCTTGGGCGCCACGTGCCGGGTCTGCGGATAGAGCGCCGAGTAGATGCGCTGCCCAAGCGTGTAGTTGGGCAGCACGTGCACCAGATGCCCGCGCGCCAGGTCCGACAGCACGGTATGCCGCGTGAAGGCGGCAATGCCCACCCCAGCCAGCGCGGCGGAATACAGCGCGGTGATCGCATCCGTGGTCAGCTTGCCGCGCAGGGCAACGCGGGTCGGCTCGCCCTTGGCGGGTTGCAGCAGCCATTGCGCCGCGGGTTGTGTGCCCGAGAACGTCAGCAGCGCATGCTGATCGAGATCGCGGGCGTTGCGCGGCAGGCCGTGTCGCGCCAGATAGGCGGGTGAGGCGACCAGCACGATGTCGGACGTGGTCAGGGTTCGGGCGACGAGGCTGCTGTCGCTCAAGGGGCCGCTGATGCGCAAGGCAAGATCGAACCCCTCGGCGACGAGGTCGACCATCTGGTCGCTGCACGACAGTTCGAGCTGGAGGTCCGGGTAGCGTGTCTGGAGGGTCGGCAGCCAGTCCTGCAGCTCTAGCGTGCCGATCGCGAGCGGCACGCTGATGCGCAGCAGGCCTGCGACCCGCTCGTGTTCTCCCGCCATGGCCTGCGTGGCCGATTCGACCCGCTTCAGGATGTCGAGACTGGCCGCGTAGTAGCGCTCTCCCGCCGCCGTCAGCGCAAAGCGCCGCGTGTTGCGGTTGAGCAGCTGCACGCCCAGGGTCGCCTCGAGCTGCTTCAGTTGTCGCGACACCGTGGAATGCGTGCTGTCCAGCCGTTCGGCCGCAGCGGAAAACCCCTGCGTCTCGACGATGCTGCAGAAGACGCGCATGGCAAGCAGTTGGTCCATGGTGAGCGTGACGGCCCTGGGGGCATCAATAGAACGCTGGGTTCAGCGCAATGGCAGGTGCGTGATTTCCGACGTGGTCATCACGTCGCCGAAGGTGTCTTCGATCTCCGCCAGCGCAGCGCGATGCAGGCTGTCCTTGTCGATCGTGTCGCCATTGGCGCGTGCAATGGCGCGGGTTGCCGAGGCGTCCGATGCTACCACCACCTGGTAGCCCAGCGGCACCGCATCGCGCGCAGCGCCGGCGACGCAGGCATGCGTCATCAGGCCGGCAATGACGAGGGTCTTGATGTTGGCGGCTTTCAGGCGCTGGTCTAGATCGGTGCTGGCGAACACGCTCACCGTGTTCTTCTGCAGCACCGTGTCGCGCGGGCGTGGCGCCATGCCGGGTTGGAACGCAACGGTGTCGCCATCGGTCGCGAACACCGCCGACCCTGCGGGCGTGACGTGCTGGACCTGGAACACCGGCAGGCCGGCCTTGTCCGCAAACGCGATCAACCGCTGGGCGTTTGCCAGCGCTGTCTTGCCATCGGGAATCGGCATCGTGCCCGTGAAGTACTCCTGCTGGAAGTCGATGATGACGAGCGCGGTCGTCTTCGGGTCGAGATGGTCCAGGGCCTTGGCGCCCGCCATGGCGCGGATGGTCGGATGCGGGCCGGCTTGTGCAGCGGACGCAGTGGCGATCGTGGTGGCCACCAGTGATAGCCCGATCGCCAGGGTCTTCATGAAGTGCGGGAGGCGCAGGCTTGCAGCGCGATGTGCGACCAGTGACGCGGGGGCGTTCGTGCGAAGGACGTGAGACATGACGGGCTCCTGTTTGGAATGAAGTGGAGCGCAGTCTATCGATCGCGCAACGCCCTCACTACGACACGCGCGAAACAGGATCTGTGCGACCGCTGCACAGATCGAAAGATGAATGGCCGCCCCACAGGCGCACGCGTAGCCCGCCCACAACTTGTCCACAGCAATGGCCAAACCGCTTGCGAAACGTGCCGCAAGCGCTTGACGCGCAAGGGTTTGTTGCACGATGTAACGGTTGTGCCCGGTGTGGATAACTCTGGCCCGGCGCATCTGTTTTGCGTTGTCGACACATTTGTGTGAACCCGTCAAGCCCGTTGTCGCGCCAACGTTTTCCGCTCCGGCGGGTTATGCACAGAACGTGTGGATAAGTCTGTGGGAAAGGTGGTCCGACCCGCGTCGCGACGCGCTTGGATGGGTCCTGCTCGGGGATTCGGCACGAACTGTCATGGTTGTAACGGGCCGCCTCAGAAACGTTTGATTACAAAGCGATACAGCATGGGCCGGTCGCTTCGACCAGACTGCCGGGCATGCGATGACGGTATCGCGACCTTGACGACGAAGGAGAACAACATGACCCGGGTGCTGACTGTTTTGCTTGCGAGCGCAATGCTACTGACGACGGCTGGCTGTGCCGATATGACGGCACGCCAGCGCAATACCGCCATCGGCGCGGGGGTAGGGGGCTTGGCCGGCGCGGCGCTGATTGGCGGCCCTGGCGCGACCCTTGGCGGTGCGGCGCTGGGCGGCCTGGTGGGCAACGTGACCACGCGCTGATCGGCCTGATCGCCAACGAAGAACGGACCAGGATGGTCCGTTTTTTTTTATGCCCGCGCGCGGCTCATTGAGCCCAGCAAGCTTTCCATGGCCGGCACTTCGAGCGGCCGGCCGAACAGGAAACCCTGCACCTCGTCGCACGCATGCGCGGCCAGGAAGGCGCTCTGCTCGGGCGTTTCCACCCCTTCGGCCGTGACCGTCATGTTCAGCGCGCGGGCCATCGCGATGATGGTCTTGGT
>CAJXMR010000269.1 GCA_913056305.1 uncultured Ralstonia sp. | reverse complement strand
GGCGTGCCCAGGTCGTACATCACCATGGCATCGATATTCAGTTCTGGCGAAGTCGAGCCACCGAATTCGTTCGTGCCCTTTGCCGCGATGTAGTTGGCATACCCCTCAAAGGACAGGCCCGTCGAGCCGATGGGAATGCCCCATGCCGCGTTGAGCATCGGGTGCGCCTTGTAGTGGTAGCGGCTCGTTACCCCAATCGGCTGGTTGCTCTCCCACAGCATCAGCAGACTGATGTTCAGGAAGCCCGGGACATCCATCATCATCGTCGGCCCTACCACCAGCATGCGTTTCTTCGACGCATAGCCCGTATCGTTCTTGGTGTTCCAGTCAAAGCCGGCGGTCAGGCCATAGCCGCGGATCGGCCCGGCGCCGAGATTCTTGTCGAGAACTTTGCCGATGTCGAGCGTATGGCGATACGTGACATAGGCTTCCTGTGCGTTGCTGTCCTTGCTGTCCGATTCCAGCAGATCGACGTTCAAGTAGTTGGTGCCGTACTTGTATCCGCTGGCGTGCGTGAAGTTGAAAATGTTCTTGTGAATACCGTCGCCCACAAACGGTTCTGCGAATTGTGTGCCGTAGCGATAGCCGATCGAGGTATCGCTCCATTCCACCGCACCCGCATCTGCTGCCCCCATGAAAAGGGCTGCGGTCGCTACGGTGAATGCGGCCGTGCCGCGCAAGACATTCCACTGCATTGCTCTATCTCCTCTGTTGATGGTTTTGTTGCCGCTGGGTTGCGCCGCATTCGATGATGCGGTCGCGGGCCGGCCGGTCAGGCTCCATGCCGGGCGGCGCCCGAGGGCGCCGCGCCAGCGGCGTTTTCGTGCTGATTAACCTGAAATCAAATCGTGCAGGCGGAAGCCCGCGATGCGGTGAATCTGCTCCAGCGACGCGCGCAGTTCGGTGGCATGGTCGTTGTCCACGCGCTTGGCGAAGGCGTCGATGATGCCGTGGCGGTCATAGCCGCGCACCGCCAGGATGAACGGGAAGCCGAACTTCTCGTTGTAGCGGGTGTTGAGACTCTGCAGGCGCGCGAATTCTTCCGGCGAGCACTGGTCCAAGCCGGCACCGGCCTGCTCGCGCGTCGATTCGGCGGTTAGCTCACCGCGCACGGCGGCCTTGCCGGCCAGCTCCGGGTGAGCGCGCACGAGCTTCAGTTGCGGTGCCTCGCCAGCAGCGTCCACAGCGTGGCGCATGGCAGCGGTCAACGCCTCGGTCGAGGCGAACGGGCGCTGCGCGGCAGCCTGCTCGGCCACCCACGGCGAGTGCTCGTAGATGCCGCCCAGGGCCTGCACGAACTGCACGGCGTCCATGGCATTAAGTTGGGCGAGGGAATACGTGGTCTGGCTCATGCGGTGGTACTCAGAGTCGGTTGCTTGTCGTAGGGGTGGTGCTGGATCCAGTGCTGCGCGATGTCGATACGGCGGCAGATCCACACCTTGTCGTGCGATTGCACGTAGTCGAGAAAGCGCTGCAGTGCGCGGAAGCGGCCCGGGCGGCCCAGCAGGCGGCAGTGCATGCCGATCGACAGCATCTTCGGCTGCGCCAGGCCGTTGGGGTCACCTTCCTCGTACAGCACGTCGAAGGCGTCCTTCAGGTACTGGTAGAAGTGGTCGGCCGTGTTGAAGCCCTGCGGGCTGGCGAAGCGCATGTCGTTGGTGTCGAGCGTGTAGGGCACCACCAGGTGCGGCTTGTGCTCGCCGGACGAGGTTTCGACCTCGGTCCAGAAGGGCAGGTCGTCGCCGTAGTAGTCGGCGTCGTAGGCGAAGCCGCCGTGCTCGACCACCAGGCGGCGCGTGTTGGGGCTGTCGCGGCCGGTGTACCAGCCCAGCGGCGCGTTGCCGGTCAGCTCGCGGATGATCTCGACGCCGATGCGCATGTGCTCGCGCTCGGTGGCTTCGTCCACGTTCTGGTAGTGGATCCAGCGCCAGCCATGGCAGGCGATCTCGTGGCCGAGATCGACAAAGGCTTGCGTCACGTCCGGATGGCGTTGCAGGGCCATTGACACGCCGAAGATCGTCATCGGCAGGCCGCGCTTTTCGAACTCGCGCAGGATGCGCCAGACGCCCGCGCGCGAGCCGTATTCGTAGATGCCCTCCATGCTCATATGGCGGGCGGGGTAGGCGGCCGCGCCGATGATCTCGGAGAGGAACTGTTCGGAGCCCGCGTCGCCGTGCAGCACGCAGTTCTCGCCGCCTTCTTCGTAGTTGAGGACGAACTGCAGGGCCACGCGCGCGCCGCCGGGCCACTTGGCGTCGGGCGGGTTCTTGCCGTAACCGATGAGATCGCGCGGATAGTTATTGTTGATCATGGTTTCTTGAGATCGAGGAGACTTCATACAACACCGGTCGGACAATGGAATGAGTCCTTCCAAATTCACGACATCACGGATGGATGTTGTTCCCGCAAACGCGCGGCCCCAGCGGCTAGAAAGACACTGGGTTCCCGCTTTTGTGGGAACGCCACGGGTGCGTGGGCGATGTCATGAAACAGGCAAGGCTCCATCGCGTCAGGCCGGGACTGCCCGGGCAGCCTGCGCCAGTTCCAGCGCAAGCCTCCGGTGAATCGTGAGATGGGCGTCCAACTCCAGCGTGGTCAGGCGGCCATCTTCCACCACCACGCGCCCGTTGATCACGCTGTGCGCCACGTTGGACGGGGCGCAGAACACCAGCGCGGCGACCGGGTCATGGTCGGCGCCGGCCAACCCGACCTGGTGGCGGTCGAAGCTGACAAAGTCGGCCGACATGCCCGGCGCCAGCGCGCCGATGTCGTCGCGATTCAGCACGCGGGCGCCGCCGAGCGTGGCGATTTCCAGCGCCTCGCGCGCGCTCATCGCCGCCGGGCCGAAGCCGACGCGGGCGAGCAGCATGGCCTGGCGGGTCTCGCCGAGCATGTGAGCGCCGTCGTTCGACGCGCTGCCGTCCACGCCCAGGCCGACCGGCACGCCGGCATCGCGCATGGTGCGGATTGGGGCGATGCCCGAGGCGAGGCGCATGTTCGAGCACGGGCAGTGCGCCACGCCAGTGCCGGTGCGCGCGAACACGTCGATGCCATGCGCGTCGAGCTTCACGCAGTGCGCGTGCCAGACATCGTGGCCGACCCAGCCGAGGTCTTCCGCATACTCGGCCGGCGTCATGCCGAACTTCTCGCGCGAGTAGGCGATGTCGTTGTCGTTCTCGGCCAGGTGGGTGTGCATCGACACGCCATAGCTGCGCGCGAGCTTGGCCGATTCGCGCATCAGATCACGCGAGACGGAGAACGGCGAGCACGGCGCCACCACCACGCGCAGCATGGAATGGCGATCGGCGTCGTGCCAGGTTTCGATCAGGCGGCGCGTCTCGGTCAGGATGGCCTCTTCGCCTTCGACCACGCGGTCCGGCGGCAGGCCGCCCTGGCTGCGGCCGACGCTCATGCTGCCGCGCGCGGCGTGAAAGCGCATGCCGATCTGGTGCGCGGCTTCGATGGAGTCGTCGAGGCGGCTGCCGTTGGGGTACAGGTAGAGGTGGTCGCTGGAGGTGGTGCAGCCCGACAGCAGCAGTTCAGCCATCGCCGTGAGCGTCGACACGCGCACCATCTCCGGCGTGAGACCCGCCCACACCGGATACAGGTTGGTCAGCCAGCCGAACAGCTCGGCATCCTGCGCGGCGGGCAGGGCGCGCGTCAGGCTCTGGTACATGTGGTGGTGCGTGTTGACGAAGCCGGGCGTGACCACGTGGTCGCGCAGCTCCATCACACGCACGTTGGGCTGGCCGATCGCATCGCGATACTGCGGCGGCAGGTCCGCGGTGGCACCCACCCACTCGATCACGCCGCCGCGCGCCACCAGGGCGCCGTCGGCGATCTCGCGGCGTTGCGCGTCCATCGTGACCAGCACATCGGCGTGGCGGGCGATCAGCAGCGGGTCGGCGGAGGTGAGGCCGCCGGTCGTGTGCTCAGTCATGCGATTACTCCGTGCCGTGCGTGGTGGCTGCGGCCGCGCGCATGGCGTGTTCGGTCGACTGCATGCCGTTGTAGTAGAGGTTCAGGATGACCGCCACCAGCGTGCCCAGCACGATGCCGCTGTGCGTGACCGGCTCCAGCCAGTGCGGCAGGTACTGGAAGAAGGTCGGCGCCAGCGTCGGGATCATGCCGAAGCCGATCGCAATCGCCACGATGAACAGGTTGTGGCGGTACTTGTTGAAGTCGATCGAACCCAGAATGCGCACGCCCGTGGCGGCCACCATGCCGAACATCACGATGCCCGCGCCGCCCAGCACGAAGGAGGGCACCGAGGCGACGATGTGCGCCATCTTCGGGAACAGGCCCAGCAGGATCAGGATCACGCCACCCATGGCCGCCACGTAGCGCGAGCGCACGCCCGTCACGGTCACCAGGCCGACGTTCTGCGAGAACGAGGTGTAGGGGAAGGTGTTGAACACACCGCCGATCACGGTGCCCAGGCCATCGGCGCGTAGGCCGCGGGTGAGGTCGTCATGCGTGAGCTTCTTGCCGGTGATCTCGGCCAGGGCCAGGAACATGCCGGTCGATTCCACCAGCGTGATCATCATCACCACGCACATCGAGGCGATGGCGCCGAAGTGGAAGGTGGGCATGCCGAAGTGCAGCGGGGTAATGACGGCGACCCAGTCAGCATCGGTCACGCCGGCAAAGCTGACCTTGCCGAAGGCCATGGCGATGAGCGTGCCGATCACGATGCCCAGCAGCACCGCGATGTTGCCAATCAGGCCGCGACCGTACTTGGTCAGCAGCAGGATGATCACCAGCACCGCCAGCGCGATGCCTAGGCCCGCTAGGTTGCCGTAATCCAGGTTCGGCACAGTCTGCAGCACGCCGTCGACGACCACCTTCTTGGTCGGTTGGCCGCCGCCTGCCCAGTTGATGGCCACGCCCATCAGGGACACGCCGATCAGTGTGATGACGGTGCCCGTCACGACTGGCGGGAAGAGGCCCAGCACGCGCCCCATCAGTGGTGCGACGAGGATGCCGAACAGGCCCGCTGCGATCACCGCGCCATAGATGCCCAGCAGGCCGATGGTGGGGTCGGACCCGATGGCGATCATCGGGCCGACGGAGGCGAAGGTCACGCCCATCATCACCGGCATGCGGATGCCGAATTTCCACAGGCCAAACGCCTGGATCAGCGTCGCCAGCCCTGCGGCGAGCAGGTCGGCGTTGATCAGGAAGGCGAGCTGCTCCTTGGGCAGATGCAGTGCGCCGCCCACGATCAGGGGCACTGCCACGGTGCCTGCATACATCACCAATACATGTTGCAGGCCGAGGGCGAGCAGCCGCCCGTACGCCACGCGCTCGTTGGTCAGATCCGCCGTGGGGGCGGCGATGGTGCTAGCCATAAAGTCTCCTTGGGGTGGTGAGCCGGACGGCGTCCGGCTGGTGGCGGCTGGCCTCTGTCGGGCCGGCTCGCCTGATACGGCAAATCTCCGGCTTAAACGTCGCCGCCGCGCGGGCCCAGGACCGAACGCAGGTCGAAATCCTCGGGCGCTTCGGGGCGCACGCGGTCGGCGCAGCATTGCAAGTGCTGGGCCATGTG
>CAJXMR010000268.1 GCA_913056305.1 uncultured Ralstonia sp. | reverse complement strand
ATTGCCGCCCGCGGCATCGAGGAAAAGACGTTGACGCACGACTTTGGCAGTCCTGGCGTCTATGTCGGTACCGTGCGGTTGGTCACCGACGCGGACGGGGACGACGATTTCGACGTCGATGACTCGGCGTCCTTCGTGATCGATATCGTCCGCGGTGTGCGGGTGCTGGCGGTCAACGGCGATCCGCGCACGACTCCTTACGAGGATGAATTGTTTTTCTTGGAGCGGGCGCTGCACGCCATCCCTCGGGGTCACCCACCGATCGAGCTGCGTATCGTTAGCGTAGAAGAGTTCCTGAACACCGAGCTCGAGGGTTTCGACGTGGTTATCATCGACACCGCCGGACGTCTTCATGTCGATGAGGCGCTGATGGACGAGGCGGCGCAGTTGCGCGACATCGTGAATCCGGCCGAGACCCTGCTCGTCGCCGACGCCATGATCGGCCAGGACGCCGTCAACGTTGCCAAGCAGTTCGATGAACGCATCAAGCTGACCGGCATCGTGCTGACCCGCGTCGATGGCGATGCGCGCGGCGGCGCGGCGCTGAGCGCGCGTGCCGTCACCGGCTGTCCGATCAAGCTGATCGGGGTCGGCGAGGGGCTGGACGCGCTCGAGGAGTTCCATCCCGAGCGCATCGCCTCGCGCATCCTCGGCATGGGCGACGTGGTGACGCTGGTCGAGAAGGCGGCCGAGACCATCGAGGTGGAAGCGGCCGAGAAGCTCGCCGCCAAGATGAAGAAAGGCGCCTTCGATCTCAACGACATGCGCGACCAGTTGCGCCAGCTCGGCAAGATGGGCGGCATCGAGAGCATGTTGGGGATGCTGCCCGGCGCCGGACGGATGAAGGCGCAACTGGCCGGCCGCCGGGTCGATGACCGCGTCCTCGTCACCCAGGCCGCCATCATCGATTCCATGACCGCGGCCGAGCGGCGAAACGCCAAGCTCTTGAACGGGTCGCGCAAACGCCGCATCGCCCAAGGCTCGGGCACCACCGTTCAGGACATCAACCGGCTGATCAAGCAGTACAAGGACACCAACCGGATGATGAAGAAGATCGCCAAGTTGGGTATGAAGGGCCTGATGCGCCACCCCATGGCCGGCCTCTTGCCCCACTGATATGCCGCTATAGACAACCCGAATGTCGCCAATGGAAAACAGGAGAAGCACACCGACATGTCATTGAGAATCAGATTGTCCCGGGGCGGCGCCAAGAAGCGCCCGTTCTACCGCATCGTTCTGGCGGACTCGCGGTCCCCGCGGGACGGCCGCTTCATCGAGAGACTCGGCACTTTCGACCCGATGGTGGCCAAGGACCATCCCAAGCGCTTGGTGCTCAAGGAAGAGCGCATCAAGTACTGGCTGTCGCAGGGCGCCAAGCCGGGTCACGGCGGCGTGCTGCCGGCTGCCAAGGTCACGCCGGAGATTGCCGCCACGCGCGGTGTGCCGATCGGGCAGGCCTGCATCTCGCCGGCGGCGCATTCGGAGTTCTCGACGCCGCTGGGGCTGCTGCAGTTTGTTGACCGCCTGCGCACGCTGTCGGGTGGCAAGCCGACGGGCTTCAAGCTGTGCATCGGCCACCCGTGGGAGTTCTTCGGCATCGTCAAGGCGATGCTGGAGTCGGGCATCCTGCCGGACTTCATCGTCGTCGACGGGGCCGAGGGTGGCACGGGTGCGGCGCCGCTGGAATTTACCGACCATGTGGGGACGCCACTGCAGGAAGGGCTGCTGCTGGTGCACAACACGCTGGTGGGCGCCAACCTGCGCGACAAGATCAAGATCGGCGCGTCGGGCAAGATCGTGACCGCCTTCGACGTGGCGCGTACGCTGGCGATGGGTGCCGACTGGTGCAACGCGGCGCGCGGCTTCATGTTCGCGCTGGGTTGCATCCAGGCGCAGAAGTGCCACACCGACCGTTGCCCGACCGGCGTGGCCACGCAGGACAAATCGCGCCAGAAGGCGCTGGTGGTGCCGGACAAGGCCGAGCGCGTGCACCAGTACCACGCGCACACGCTGCATGCGCTGCTGGAGCTGACGCAGGCGGCCGGCCTGCAGCATCCGGTGGAATTCTGCGCGCACCACATCGTGCGGCGTGTGTCGGGCAACGAGGTGCAGTTGCTTTCCACACTGCTGAAGTATCTGGAGCCCGGCGACCTGCTGGCCGGGCGCTACCGCTATCAGCTCTACGAGCGCTACTGGCCGATGGCACGGGCCGACCGGTTCGCCCCGGCCGCCGCCTAAGGCGGGCGCCGCCTACTGCGGCTGGGTTTCCGTGAAGCTCGGTCGCTTCTCCATGCGCGCATAGAACGCGGCCAGGTTGTGGTGCCGCGCGCGCCAGTCGAGTTGCGGCTGGCGGAAGTCCAGATAGGCGAGCGCGCAGCCGACGGCGATGTCGGCCAGGGTCATGTGGTTGCCGTTGCACCAGGTTTTCTCGCCCAGGCCTTGCGCCATGGCCTTGAGTGCTTCATCGATCTTGCGCTGCTGGCGCGCGATCCAAGCGTCGCTGCGTTGCTCGGGCGTGCGCTGGGTATCTTCCACGCGCAGGGCGACGGCGGCATCGAGCAGGCCGTCGGCCAGGGCTTCCCAGCAGCGCACCTCCACGCGCTCGCGGCCGGCGGGCGGAATCAGGCGCGCCACCGGCGACAGCGTGTCGGCGTATTCGGCAATCACGCGCGAATCGAACAGGGCGCCGCCGTCATCCATCACCAGGCACGGCACCTTGCCGAGCGGGTTGAATTCGTGGATCTGCGTGTCGGCGCCCCACACGTTCTCCAGCACGAACTGGTAGTCGATTTTCTTTTCCGCCAACACCACGCGGACCTTGCGGGTGTAGGGGCTGGCGTGGGATCCGATCAGTTTCATAGGCATGTCATGTTGGAGGCGGAAGTATAGCTGCGCACTTCTCCGTGTGCGTTATCGGATCCTTCATCCAAACGGAGGCTTGCCAGTGCCCGCAAGAGGCATGGAAAGGGTGTGCCGGATGGTAAAATCGCGGGTTCGCTACGGGTGCGCTTGGGCGCCTCCGATTCAACGCGCGATGCCGCGTCCGGGTTGTCCGGATTGAGATTCCCTTCACATTTTTTCCCACCTGCCATGTCGTCGCCCGCTGCTTTGTCTGCTCTGACTGCCCTGTCTCCCATCGATGGCCGCTATGCCGCCAAGGCCGATCCGCTGCGCGAGTGGCTGTCGGAAGCCGCCTTCATGCGCCACCGCGTGAAGGTGGAGGTGCACTGGCTGATCGCCCTGTCGCAGGCCGGCCTGGCCGAGATCCCGCGCTTTTCCGATGACGCCGAGCGTGCGCTGCTGGCGCTGGTCGAGAACTTTGTCGAGGCCGACGCCGCCCGCATCAAGGAGATCGAGGCCGTCACCAACCACGACGTGAAGGCCGTCGAGTACTGGATGAAGGAGCGCGTAAAGGGGAATGCCGAACTGGAAGCCGCCAGCGAGTTCATCCACTTCGCCTGCACTTCGGAAGACATCAACAATACCTCGCACGGCATGATGCTCAAGGGCGCGCGCGACACGGTGGTCGTGCCGACGCTGCGCCGCGTGCAGGCCCGCCTGGTCGAGTTGGCCCACCTCAACGCCGACGTGCCGATGCTCTCCCGCACGCACGGCCAGCCGGCCAGCCCGACCACGCTGGGCAAGGAAATGGCCAACGTGGCGGCGCGCCTGGACCGCGCCATCCGCCGCATCGAGGCGGTCGAGCTGCTGGGCAAGATGAACGGCGCGGTGGGCAACTACAACGCGCATCTGTCGGCCTACCCGTCGCTGGACTGGGAAGCCTTCTCGAAGAACGTGATCGAAAGCCGACTCGGCCTCACGTTCAACCCGTACACCATCCAGATCGAGCCGCACGACTACATGGCCGAGCTGTTCGACGCCGTGGCGCGCGCCAACACCATCATCCTGGACCTGGACCGCGACGTCTGGGGCTACATCTCGCAGGGCTACTTCAAGCAGAAGACCAAGGCCGGCGAGATCGGCTCGTCGACCATGCCGCACAAGGTCAACCCGATCGACTTCGAGAACTCCGAAGGCAACGTCGGCCTGGCCAACGCGGTGCTGCGCCACCTGTCGGAGAAGCTGCCGGTCTCGCGCTGGCAGCGCGACCTGACGGATTCGACCGTGCTGCGCAACGTCGGCGTGGCCTTCGGCTACAGCCTGCTCGCCTACGACGCCTGCCTGCGCGGCCTGGGCAAGCTGGAAACCAACCCCGCCCGCCTGGCCGAAGACCTGGACGCCTGCTGGGAAGTGCTGGCCGAGCCGGTGCAGACCGTGATGCGCCGCTATGGCATCGCCAACCCGTATGAGCAGCTCAAGGAGCTGACGCGCGGCAAGGGCATCTCGCGCGAGGCGCTGCGTGACTTCATCGCCACGCTGGCGATTCCGGAAGACGCGCGCAAGCTGCTGCTGGACATGACGCCGGGCAGCTATATCGGCAAGGCGGCAGACCTGGCGCGCCGTATCGGCTGATATTGCGAAAATTTGCTGGTGTGGTCAGAAAAACGGCCCGCTCCTGGATCACGGAGCGGGCCGTTTTGTTTGGTGCGCACTGCAGAACGCTCTGTTCCGCCATGGACATCAAGCTGCCTTGTCAATCAAAAAATTTGAATCGCTTCGTGAACTTCGGGCCGACTTGCCCGGTCGGAACGCGCAAATAATGCACATTCATTCAGCGGAGCGGTCTTACCGACAGGCGCCGCCGATGAGCGTCTCCAACCCCGAGGGAATCGATGTCGCAAGCCGCCCAACCGAATCTCGCCGTCCGTGCCCCTGCCGCCGATGACGGCGCTTATGGCAAGCCCGCCATCGCGCTGCACTGGATCATCGCGCTGCTGATCTTCGCCGCGTTCGGACTCGGTCTGTACATGACCGACATCCCCGGCTTCACGCCGACCAAGCTCAAGCTGTACTCGTATCACAAGTGGATCGGCATCACGGTGCTGATCTTCGCGGTGCTGCGCGTGCTGTGGCGCCTGACGCATCGTGCCCCGGCCCCGGTGGCAGGCATGCCGGCGTGGCAACACAAGGCCGCCGAAGCCGCGCACGTCGTGCTGTACCTGCTGATCCTGGCGGTGCCGCTCACCGGCTACCTGCTGAGCGTGGCCGCCGGCATCAAGGTGGTCTACCTGGGCCTGTGGGCGCTGCCGATGCCGTTCGACAAGAGCGACATGCTCAAGGACCTCTTCCACGAGGCGCACGAGTGGCTGAACTGGACCATGGCCACCATCGTCGTGCTGCACGTGCTGGCCGCGCTCAAGCACCACGTCATCGACCGTGACGGCACGCTGCGCCGCATGCTGCCGTTCCTGCGCTGATCCTGTTTGTTCAATGCGCTGGCCCGTTGCCGGCGCCCAAGCTTCTCCATCCCGACCAAGACCGCCGGCACGATCCGGCCTGACTGAAGGAGTCTGATGATGAAACGTTTTGCGCGCCCCCGCGCCCTCGCCCTGATCGCCGCCGGCGCGCTGTCGATCGCCGCGCTGTCGTTTGGCGCGATTCCGGCCATCGCCCAGGTGGACGCCGCCAAGAGCAGCGTCACCGCCACCGGCAAGCAGCTCGGCGTGCCGATGGACA
>CAJXMR010000267.1 GCA_913056305.1 uncultured Ralstonia sp. | reverse complement strand
GCAAGACAAAGAAAGTGAGTCAGCCCCGGCAGGGGATGAAACAAGGGATGCACCAAAAGTACAAAAACAAAAACCAGCACATCAGAGAAGAGCACGGAGACATGGAAACCTACGACTACATCATCATCGGCGCAGGCTCCGCCGGCTGCGTCCTGGCCAACCGCCTGACGCGCGACCCGGACGTCTCCGTGCTCCTGCTCGAGGCAGGCGGCAAAGACGACTACCACTGGATCCACATCCCCGTCGGCTACCTGTACTGCATCGGCAACCCGCGCACCGATTGGCTCTACCGCACGCGCGCAGAACCGGGCCTGAATGGCCGCTCCCTCGGCTACCCACGCGGCCGCGTGCTGGGCGGCTGCTCGTCGATCAACGGCATGATCTATATGCGCGGCCAGCGTGAAGACTATGACGGCTGGGCCGCCCTCACCGGCGATGATTCGTGGAGGTGGGACGCCGTGCTGCCGCTCTTCAAGGCCTCCGAGAACCACCACGGCGGCACCAACGCATGGCACGGCGCCGACGGCGAATGGCGCGTCGAGCCGCAGCGCTTGCACTGGGAGGTGCTGGAAACCTTCATCGAGGCGGCGGTGCAGGCCGGCATCCCGCGCACGAATGACTTCAACCGCGGCGACAACTTCGGCGTCGGCTATTTCGAGGTCAACCAGAAGCGCGGCATCCGCTGGAGCACGGCCAAGGGTTTCCTGCGGCCGGCATCGGAGCGGCCGAACCTGACCATCGTCACCGGGGCGCAGGTGCGCACGCTCACGTTTGACGGCAAGCGCTGCACGGGCGTGATGTATCGCGGGGCGGGACGGGACTACACCGTGGCCGCGCGCGAGGAGGTGGTGCTCTCGGCCGGCGCGGTGAATTCACCGCAGTTGCTGGAGCTGTCGGGCATCGGCCAGCCGGAGCGGCTGCAGGCGCTGGGCATGACGGTGCGGCACGCGCTGCCGGGCGTCGGCGAGAACCTGCAGGATCATCTGCAGCTGCGCAGCGTGGTCAAGGTCCACGGTGTGCCGACGCTGAACACGCGCGCGGCGCACTGGTGGGGCAAGGCACTGATCGGCATGCAGTACGCCTTCAACCAGAGCGGGCCGATGAGCATGGCGCCGTCGCAGCTGGGGGTGTTCGCGCGCTCGAATCCGTCGGTCACGCGGCCCGATGTCGAGTACCACGTGCAGCCGCTTTCGCTGGACAAGTTTGGCGAGCCGCTGCACGCGTTCAATGCCTTCACCGCCAGCGTGTGCAACCTGCGGCCGACCTCGCGCGGCGCGGTGCATATCGCCTCGGCCGATCCGTTTGCGGCGCCGGTCATCGCGCCCAACTATTTGTCGACGGAGGAAGACCGCAAGGTCGCCGCCGATTCGCTGCGCTTGACGCGCCGCATCGTGTCGCAGCCGGCACTGGCGAAGTACCGGCCCGAGGAGTATCTGCCTGGTGCTGCCGTGCAGAGCGATGAGCAACTCGCCCGTGCCGCCGGCGACATCGGCACCACCATCTTCCACCCGGTCGGCACCTGCCGCATGGGTCGCGCGGATGACGCCAACGCAGTGGTCGACGCGCAGCTGCGCGTGCGCGGCATCGAGGGCCTGCGCGTGGCGGATGCGTCCGTCATGCCGACCATCACCTCGGGCAACACCAACTCGCCGACGATCATGATCGCGGAGAAGGCGGCGGAGATGATCGTGGCGGCGCGCAAGGCGCGGGCACGGGGTGAGGCGGTGGCGGCCTGAGCGGCTGTCACAACGCTGCAACATGACACCGGCGTCATATTCATAGACAATCCGTATCTGTCCGATACGTAACTCTACGTAACCCCATCGACGGGCTGCGAAGCCAATGCTGGCGCGGGTTTGCCGGTTGTAAGCGAGGGCTCAGGCGCCTCGGTACAAACCCCGATGTATTGCGACGCAGCACCCGATGACAATCATCCGCACCAAAAATAGGCGGGAGACAGCAGGGAATCATGGCGCAGGACATCATTCTCGAAACGCGCGGACTCACGAAGGCCTTCAAGGGCTTCACCGCTGTGTCCGACGTCAACCTGCGGGTGCGGCGCGGGTCGATCCACGCGCTCATCGGCCCGAACGGCGCGGGCAAGACCACCTGCTTCAACCTGCTGACCAAATTCCTGGTGCCCACGCGCGGCACCATCCTGTTCAACGGTGTCGACATCACGTCCGAGAAGCCGGCCCAGATCGCCCGCCGGGGCGTGATCCGCTCGTTCCAGATCTCTGCCGTGTTTCCGCACCTGTCGGTGATGGAAAACGTTCGCGTCGGGCTGCAGCGCCAGCTCGGTACGGCCTATGCGTTCTGGCGCAGCGAGCAATCGCTCAACGTGCTGAACGACCGCGCGATGGAGCTGCTGGAGCAGGTCGACCTCACGCAGTTTGCGAACACCGTGACGGTGGAGTTGCCCTACGGCCGCAAGCGCGCGCTGGAGATCGCCACCACGCTGGCGATGGAGCCGGAGCTGATGCTGCTCGACGAGCCCACGCAGGGCATGGGCCACGAAGACGTCGATCGCGTGACGGCGCTCATTCAACGCGTAGCGCAAGGGCGCACGATCCTGATGGTCGAGCACAACATGAACGTGGTGTCGTCCATCGCTGACAAGATCACGGTGCTGCAGCGCGGCCAGATCCTGGCCGAGGGCCCGTACGAAGACGTCTCGAAGAACCCGCAGGTGATGGAAGCCTATATGGGCACCGCCGACGCGGCGCTGGAAGGCCACTAACCGGCGCTGACCGGTCTTTCGATGCGGCCGCGCGCCGCCTCATGAACGCAAGCGAACGCTTGACCCGAACACACGAGAACATTGCATGAGCACGCCCGCGCTCCAGATCAAGGACCTGCACGCCTGGTACGGCGAATCGCACATCCTGCATGGCGTCGACCTGACCGTGAACCGCGGCGAGGTCGTCACGCTGCTCGGCCGCAACGGCGCGGGCCGCACCACCACGCTGCGCGCCATCATGGGCCTGGTCGGCACGCGCAAGGGTTCGATCGTCGTGCACGACACGAGCGGCCAGGGCGTCGAGACCATCGACCTGCCCACGCACAAGATCGCCCACTGCGGCATCGGCTACTGCCCGGAAGAGCGCGGCATCTTCTCCAGCCTGTCGTGCGAAGAGAACCTGATGCTGCCGCCGGTGCTGAAGGGCCAGGTCGCCAAGAGCGGCAACGCGGGTATGAGCGTGGCCGAGATCTACGAGATGTTCCCCAACCTGAAAGAGCGCCGCCAGAGCCAGGGCACGCGCCTGTCGGGCGGCGAGCAGCAGATGCTGGCGGTCGGGCGCATCCTGCGCACCGGCGCCAACCTGCTGCTGCTCGATGAGATTTCCGAAGGGCTCGCGCCGGTGATCGTGCAGGCGCTGGCCCGCATGATCCTGATGCTCAAGAAGCGCGGCTACACGGTGGTGATGGTGGAGCAGAACTTCCGCTTTGCCGCGCCGCTGGCCGATCGCTTCTATGTGATGGAACACGGCCGCATCGTCGAGCGTTTCGAGGCGGCGCAGTTGCAGGACAAGATGCCGGTGCTGCACGAATTGCTCGGCGTTTGATCGATTTGCAGGACCTTTGCGCGGCGTGATCCGCCGTGCCGTACGACACAGGAGACAAGACCATGACACTCAAGAAGCTGGCTGGTGCACTGATGGCGGCAGGGCTGGGCATTGCGGCGTTCAGCGCCCACGCCCAGGTGAGCGGCGACAAGGTGAAGATCGGCTACATCACCGACCTCTCCGGCCTGTATGCCGACATCGACGGCCAAGGCGGCGTCGAGGCGGTCAAGATGGCGATCGAGGATGCGGGCGGCAAGGTGCTCGGCAAGCCGATCGAACTGGTCACGGCCGACCACCAGAACAAGGCCGACATCGCCGCCTCCAAGGCGCGCGAGTGGATGGACCAGCAGGGCATCGACATGCTGCTGGGCGGCACCAACTCCGCCACCTCGCTGGCGATGAGCAAGGTGGCCGCCGAGAAGAAGCGTCCCTTCATCGCCATCGGTGCCGGCACCGCGCGCCTGACCAACGAGGAATGCACGCCGTACACGATCCACTACGCGTATGACACGGTGGCGCTGGCCAAGGGCACCGGCAGCGCGGTGGTCAAGCAGGGCGGCAAGTCGTGGTTCTTCCTGACCGCCGACTACGCCTTCGGTCACTCGCTGGAGAACGACACCGCGGCCGTGGTCAAGGCCAACGGCGGTACGGTGGTGGGCTCGGTCAAGCATCCGCTGTCGGCGTCGGACTTCTCGTCGTACCTGCTGCAGGCGCAGTCGTCCAAGGCGCAGATCCTGGGCCTGGCCAACGCCGGCGGCGACACCATCAACTCGATCAAGGCGGCCAAGGAATTCGGCATCACCAAGTCGATGAAGATCGCCGGCCTGCTGATGTTCATCAACGACGTGCACAGCGTTGGCCTGCAGACGGCTGAAGGCCTGCTGATGACGGACAGCTGGTACTGGGACATGAACGACGCCAGCCGCAAGTTCGCCAACCGCTACTTCATGAAGATGAAGAAGATGCCGAGCAGCCTGCAGGCGGCCGACTACTCGGCGGTGTCGAACTACATCAAGGCGGTGGCCGCCGCCGGCACGGACGATCCGGACAAGGTGATCGCCCAGCTCAAGAAGATGAAGATCGACGACTTCTACACCAAGGGCACCATCCGCCAGGACGGCCGCGGCATCCACGACATGTACCTGCTGCAGGTGAAGACCCCGGCCGAATCGAAGAAGCCGTGGGACTACATGAAGGTTGTGGCGACCATCCCGGGTGACCAGGCCTTTGCAACGCAAGCCGAGTCGAAGTGCGCGCTGTGGAAGAAGTAAGTCTGTAAGCAATCCGGCGCCGCTGCCCGCGTGGGTGGCGGCGCGGTCTACGTTGTGTTGGTGTCTTAGTGTCTCTTACCTGACCGCGATGGAAATCTTTGGCGTTCCGCTACCGGCCATGCTCAGCCAGCTGCTGCTGGGTCTGGTCAACGGTTCCTTCTATGCGATGTTGAGCCTGGGCCTTGCGGTCATCTTCGGGCTGCTCAACGTCATCAATTTCGCGCACGGGGCGCTGTTCATGCTGGGCGCGGTGCTCACGTGGATGGGCCTGTCCTACCTCGAGTTGCCGTACTGGGTGATGCTGGTGGTGTCGCCCTTGGCTATCGGGCTGGTGGGCGTGGTGATCGAGCGCACCATGTTGCGCTTCATCTACAAGCTGGATCATCTCTACGGCCTGCTGCTGACGCTGGGCGTCACGCTCGTGATCGAGGGCGTGTTCCGCGCGATCTACGGCGTGTCGGGCCTGCCGTATTCGGCGCCTGAGGCGCTGCAGGGCGCCACCGACCTCGGTTTCATGGTGCTGCCCAACTATCGCGCGTGGGTGGTGGTGGCCTCGCTGACGGTGTGCTTCGCCACCTGGTTCATGATCGAGAAGACCAAGCTGGGCGCCTACCTGCGCGCCGGCACCGAGAACCCCAAGCTGGTCGAAGCCTTCGGCGTGAACGTGCCGCTGATGGTCACGCTCACCTACGGCTTTGGCGTGGCGCTGGCGGCGTTTGCCGGCGTGCTGGCCGCCCCGGTCATTCAGATCTCGCCGCTGATGGGGCAGAGCATGATCATCACCGTGTTTGCGGTGGTGG
>CAJXMR010000266.1 GCA_913056305.1 uncultured Ralstonia sp. | reverse complement strand
CGAACTGCGGCAGCCCGAAGAACAGCAGGAAGAGCTGCACCAGCAGCGGCGTGCCGCGGATGAACGTCACGTAGGCGGTACAAATGCTGTAGATGAAGCGCCGGCGCGGGTTCAGCCGGCCGATGCCAACCAGCAGGCCCAGCACGCAGCCGAGCACCAGCGCGGCGGCCGTCACCTCCACGGTGACGAGCGCCCCGCGCAGGATGTCGGGCAACCCCGCCGCGACAGGAGAGAAATCGAGTTCCATCAGCGTGTCCGTGCGTCGTTACTTGGCGGCGGCGCCAAACCACTTCTTGAGGATCTGGTCGTAGGTGCCGTCGGCCTTGATCTTGTCGAGCGCGGCGTTCAGGGCCTTGGTCAGTTCGGGCTGATCACGGCGCACGGCGATGCCGTATTCCTCGGTGGTCAGCGCGGGCTCGACCACACGCAGGCCCGGGCGCGCACGCACGTAGTACTGTGCGGCGGGTCGGCCGGTGACGGCTGCATCGGCACGGCCGATCTCGACCAGGTTGAACATCTCCTGGTTCTTCTCGACCTCCACGCGGTCGACCTTCGGGTAGTTGTCCTTCAGGTAGTTGACCGACTTGGTGCCCACCTGCACGCTCACCTTCTTGCCGTTCAAATCAGCCGGCGTCTTGACGCTCGTGTTGCCCTGCTTGACCAGCGCGACCAGGCCGCCGTGGTAGTACGGCACCGTGAAGTCCACCACCTTCTTGCGCTCCTCGGTGATGTAGATGCCCGAGATGGCCACGTCGAAGCGGCGCGAGATCAGCCCCGGCACGAGGCCCTTGAAGTCGATGTCGGTCCACTCGACCGGGCGTCCCATGGTGCGGGCCAGCGCCTCGATCAGGTCCACATCAAACCCGGTGCGCTTGCCGTTCTCGACAAACTCCATCGGCGCGAAGGTCGCGTCGGTGGCCACGCGCAGCGGCTCGCCCGCAGCATGCGCAACGTGGGCGAAAGAAGCCGCAGCGCAAAGTGCAGCGGCGCAAGCCAGCATGAAACGACGGCGATTCCCCATGAGTGGTCTCCTGTGTGTACGTGTGGGGTGGAAAAAACTGAAATCAGATGTCCTGCAGCCGGGCCGAGATGGATGCGGCCGCAGCCACCGTCATCTCGATCAGGCGTTGTTCCTTGCCGCGCACGCGCGTGGCGGGCGCCATCAGCGTAATCGAGCCGAGCGCGTGGCCGGGCAGCCGGAACACCGGCACGCTCACGCCCCACACGCCGGGGTCGACCTCGCCTTCGGACAGCGCATAGCCGGCGGCGCGAATGTCGGCAAGTTCGGTTTGCAGTTGCGCCTGCTGGTCCGGATCGACGGCGAGCAGGTCGGCGAGGATGGCGCGCGCCGCGGTGGGCGGCATGAAGGCCAGCAACGATTTGGCGGAGGCGCCGGCCAGCAGCGGCACGCCGCGCCCCTTCTCGAACGAGCAGCGCAGCGATTGCTGGCTCTCGACCATCTCCAGGCACACGGCCTGGTCCTTGACGGCCACCACCAGCCCGACCGATTCACCCGACTCGGCCACCAATTTGGCCATGCCGATGCGCGCCTCCTGCACCAGGTGCGAGGCGTGGTCGAAGCCGAGTGCGAGTTGCAGGCTGATCGGCCCCGGCGCATAGGTGCCGGCCGATTCGAGCACGAAGCCCCAGCGCTTGAGCATCGCCACCTGGCGGTACAGCGTGCTCTGCGGCAGGCCAGTCAGCTCGACCAGCTCACGCGCGGCCACCGGGCGGCCATGGCGCGCGATGGTGGCGAGCACCATCAGCACGCGGTCCGCACCGGCGGTCGGTGGTGCTGCGGGATGTGCTGAACCGGGCTCGAGCATCGCGGGGCTCCGTCGCGTTGAATTGCGACGGAGAATGCGACGGATTTCTCAAATCTTCAACGTGCGATTCCCGTTGAATGAGAAACAAAGCGAATTTTGGTGTTTACACCTAGGACGTCTCCGTCACGTTCCAGCCCGCCGCGTCGAGCCGCGCCTCCAGGAGCGACACCACTGCATGCGCGGAGGCCTCGCTGCGGCAGGTCGAGAGCGCCGCATACAACGGCGCGGCCAGCCCGTTGAGGAAATCGCGCGGCGCCTCCGGCCCTTCCTCGAGGTAGCGCTGCAGCGCCGAGAACGCGCCGGCCTGCCCCAGGCGCCAGTCGGCGATGGCCGCCTGCCGCACGTGACGCGGTGCGACCGGTGCGGCCGGTGCGGCGGTAGCCGGCTTGGGCGCCGGCGGCGCGGCTTTGGCTGGCGCCTGGCCTTGCACGTAGCCCTCGGTCAGCAGGCGCGCGATGTCGTCGGCATCGGGGCCGGCGCTGTGCAGTTGCGCCAGGATGACGCTCGCCGTGCGCTCGCCGTTGACCAGCAGCAGGATCGCGCGCTGGCGCGACGTCAGCTGGCCGCTGCGCGCCTGCAGCTCGTGTGCGCCGCGCTCGGTGCGCTTCAGGATGTGGTCCAGTTCCATGTCTCCCTCCTCGTTGTTGTGTGTGTGTGCGAAGAAGAGGCAGTCTAGAAAAACCCGGCGCCGCGCGGGTTGTCCGGCACGACCTGCGCAGGGCATACCGACTATCACGTGCGGAGCATTGCGCCTGGCGCGAATCCCGGCTCGCCCCGGCTGCATTAACGTCCATTAACAGGCTGGCGCCGCGCGCCCGCTATGCTTGCGACCAATCGGCCAGCCCCAATCGATTGGCCGGTCACGAGCCAAGACCAATACCAAGAACTCTCCGGGAGAAGCAGCATGAACATGGGAATTCAGCGCACCACGCGTGCATGGGCGGGCGCCCTCGCCTGCGCGTCGTTGCTGGCGGTCACCGCCGCCGCGCACGCGCAGCAGGCGAGCACGCCGGCGGCCAACACGCCGGAACAGGAAATGAAGCAGGCATGGGCAGCCGCTGAAGCCGCCGCACAGCGCGGCCCCATCGCCGTCCCGCTGCGCGACCAGGCCACGCTCAAGGTCGGCGCCAACCAGATCTTCATTCCGCAACCGGCCGCCGGCCAGCTGATGCACGCCATGGGCAACGGCGACGACACCGACACGCTCGGCCTCATCCTGCCGACCGGCGATGCGGAATGGGTGATCGAAGCCAAGTACGAAGCCGCCGGCTATATCAAGGACGACGACGCGCGCGACTGGAACGTCGACGATCTCTACAAATCGCTCAAGGAAGGCACCGCCGCCGCCAATGAAGAGCGCGAGAAGCGCGGCATCCCCGCGCTGGAGATCCAGGGCTGGGTCGAGCGCCCGCACTACGACGCCGCCACGCACCGCCTGATCTGGTCGATGGCCGCGCGCTCCAAGGGCCAGCCCGCCAACGAGCCGGAATCGGTCAACTACAACACCTACGCGCTGGGCCGCGACGGCTACATCAGCCTGAACCTGATCACCGGCCGCGACCACGTCGACACCGACAAGCCCGTCGTGCAGAAGCTGCTGGCCGATCTCGACTTCAAGGACGGCAAGCGCTATGCAGATTTCAATTCGAAGACCGACAAGGTGGCCGAGTACGGCCTGGCCGCGCTGGTAGGCGGCATCGCGGCCAAGAAGCTCGGGCTGTTGGCCGTGATCGCCGCGTTCGTGGCCAAGTTTGCCAAGGTAGCGCTCCTGGCGGTGGCGGGCTTTGGCGCGGCCATCGCCAGGTTCTTCAAGAACAAATCGAAAGCGTGACATCGTGGCCAAGCTGCTGATCCTGCTGTTCACGGGCCTGAAGTTCGGCAAGCTGCTGACCACCGGCGGCACCATGCTGCTGTCGGTGGTGGCGTATGCCTTCGTGTTCGGCTGGCGCTATGCGGTGGGCTTCGTGGTGCTGCTGTTCATCCACGAGATGGGCCACTACGTGGCGGCGCGCCAGCGTGGGCTGGCGGTGGGTGCGCCCACCTTCATCCCGTTCGTGGGCGCGTGGATCGAGCTGAAGGACCAGCCGATGGACGTCGAGACCGAGGCCCACATCGGCCTGGCCGGCCCGGTGGCGGGCACCGTCGGCGCGATGCTGTGTTACGGCCTCGCGCGCTACACCGACAGCCAGCTGCTGCTGGCACTGGCCTACGCGGGCTGCTTCCTGAACCTGTTCAACCTGATTCCGCTGTCGCCGTTCGATGGCGGGCGCGTGACCGCCGTGCTGTCGCCGCGCATCTGGTTCCTGGGCGTGCCGGTGCTGGTGGCGATGTTCCTCTGGCGGCCGAGCCCGATCCTGATCCTGGTGGCGGTGCTGGCGATCCCGCAGCTGATGAAGGCGTGGCGCTACGATCCGCACGCGCCGGAAAACCGGGCGTACTACAGCATCTCCAACGAATCACGCCTGACCTTCACGGTGTACTACCTCGGCCTGGTCGTCTTCCTGGCGATGATGTGCCATGAGCTGCACGACATGCTCGGCACGGTACGGTCGGTGAGCTGAACCTCCGACAAGCCCCATCTGGTGACCGGAAATGCACGCCCGCCCACGGCGTGCATTTTTTTTTGCAATCCGTCAGCGGTACCAACCCAGGCCTTGCCCGAGCTGCGGCGAAGCAGAAAACGATTGCGTGCTGCGCCCTGCTGCAATGCGTGAAGCGAACCCGCTCGCGCCTGCCTAGACTGCGTTGAGCCGTTGCATCGGCGACGCCCAAGCCTGTGCGCACGCCCGACGACGGCCAGCCAGAAGGAGAGACCATGCCACTGCCTCACGACCTGCCCCGCGGTATCGCGCGCCCGCGCATGCCGAGCCTGCGCCGAACGCACGCCTTGTCGGCGACCCTCCTGCCTTGCACGCCGGGAGGCCGCCATGACGACTAGCCGCACCGCACTCATCACCGGCGGCATGGGCGGCCTGGGCGAGGCCATCGCCATGCGCCTGCACGACCACGGGCACCGCGTGGCGGTCACCTATTCCCAGGCCAACCAGCAGATGCCCACCTGGCTGGCGACACAAGCCGCCGCCGGGCGCGCGTTCGCCGCGTTCTGCGTGGACGTGGGCAACTACGACGCCTGCCACCAGTGCGTCGCGCAGGTCGTCGAACAGACCGGCCCGGTCGACATCCTCGTCAACAACGCCGGCATCACGCACGACATGACCTTCAAGCGCATGACCCACGACGCGTGGAAGCGCGTGCTGACCACCGACCTCGATTCGCTCTTCAACATGACCAAGCCGCTGTACGACGGCATGCTGGAGCGCGGCTGGGGGCGCATCGTCAACATCTCGTCAGTCAACGGCTCCAAGGGGCAGTTCGGGCAGACCAACTACGCGGCGGCCAAGGCCGGCATCCACGGCTTCACCAAGGCGCTGGCGCTGGAGTGCGCGGCCAAGGGCGTGACGGTGAACACGGTGTCGCCCGGCTACCTCGCCACGCGCATGACGGCCGATGTGCCGGCCGACATCATGGAGCAGCGCATCCTGCCGCAGATTCCGGTGGGCCGGCTCGGGCGCCCGGACGAGGTGGCGGCGCTGGTGGCCTTCCTGTGTACGGACGATGCGGCGTTCATCACAGGGGCCAATCTGGCCATCAACGGCGGGCAGCATATGCAGTAGGCCGCGCTGCGAACGCGCAAAACAAAAGGCCCGCGCCATTCCGAGCGCGGGCCTTTGTGTTTCGCCCCCGCAAAGCTGGGCGAACAGGGTTTAGAACCCGTTCAGGATCCGTAGCGAGCGGTCCGAGGTTGGCCCGAGAAGCGCAGCCGTACATGGGTACGGCGAGCATCGCAGGGC
>CAJXMR010000265.1 GCA_913056305.1 uncultured Ralstonia sp. | reverse complement strand
GAGCCCTTGAAGTCGAATCGCGTCGAAATCTCTTTGTTGGCCTGTTCCACGGCGTTCTTCACTTCCACCATGTTGGCTTCGCATACCACGTCAAACGACGGCATCGTGTTCTCCTTGCAGACTTGAATCCGGGTTCCTGCGGCATCCCCATCCGGGGGCACCACACGCCATGGCTCTTATAATTCCAGCTTTCCCAGCCACACCTGCGCCATGGCGTTGCTCGATACGCATTATCCCCTAGGCCGGCACAACACGTTCCGTTTTGAGGCCGCCGCCCGCTACGCCGCGCACGTGCGCACGCCGGAAGACATCCCCGCCGCGCTGGCCGACCCGCGCGTGCAGGGCCTGCCCGTGCTGGTGCTGGGCGGCGGCAGCAACGTCGTGCTCACGCGCGATTTCGATGGCCTGGTGCTGCTGATGGAGATCCCGGGCATCACCACCGGCCAGGCCACGCTCGATGGTCGCGACGTGCACACCGTCACCGCCGGTGGCGGCGAATCGTGGCACGGCCTGGTCGCGCACACCGTCGCCAACGGCTTGCCTGGGCTGGAAAACCTCGCGCTGATCCCGGGCACGGTGGGCGCGGCGCCCATCCAGAACATCGGCGCGTACGGCATCGAGATCAAGGATCGTTTCCACTCGCTGCGCGCGTACGACCGCCACGCCGGCGAGTTCGTCACGCTCAATGCCGCCGATTGCGCCTTCGGCTATCGCGACAGCCTCTTCAAGCGTGCCGGCGCAAATCGCTTCATCATCACCGAGGTGACCTTTGCGCTGCCCGCCGACTGGCAGCCCGACACGCACTACGCTGAGCTGGCACGCGAGCTGGCCGCACAGAACATCGCCACGCCGACCGCGCAGGACATCTTCGACGCGGTGGTCACCATCCGCCGCCGCAAGCTGCCGGACCCCGCCGAGATCGGCAACGCGGGCAGCTTCTTCAAGAACCCCATCGTCGATGCCGCCACGCGCGATGCGTTGGCCGAGCGTTTCCCCAATCTGGTCGGCTACGTGCAACCGGACGGCAGCTACAAGCTCGCCGCCGGCTGGCTGATCGACCAGTGCGGCTTCAAGGGCCGCACATCCGGGGAAGGCGGCGCGGTGGGCGTGTATGAGAAACAGGCGCTGGTGCTGGTGCACCGGGGCGGCGGCAGCGCTGTCCAACTGATGACGCTGGCGCGCGAGATCCAGGACACCGTCCATGCGCGCTTTGGGGTGCGCATCGAGCCGGAACCGGTGGTGATCTGACCGATCGTCCTTTGGGCGGGTTCTTTGGCCTAAAATGGCAGGTTCGACCCTAGACCACACCTTTTGCGTTCCCTTTCATGACCACCGAAACCATCGACGGCGTCCGCCTGACCACCAAAGCCAATGTGTACTTTGACGGCAAGTGCGTCAGCCATGGCTTTACCCTGCCTGACGGCACCAAGAAGTCCGTGGGCGTGGTGCTGCCGGCCACGCTGACCTTCGGCACGGCCGCCGCCGAGATCATGGAATGCGTGGGCGGTGCGTGCGAATACAAGCTCGACGGCAGCGGCGAATGGAAGACCTCCGGCCCGGGTGAAAGCTTCCAGGTTCCCGCCAACTCCAAGTTCGATATTCGCGTGACCGAGGCCTACCACTACATCTGCCACTACGCCTGAACCTGTCCATGATCCTACTGCGCGACCCGATCTTGAGCCTGCGATACTCGCCGTACCCATGTACGGCTGCGTTTCTCGACTCAACCTCGGGCCGCTCGCTACGGATCCTGAACAGGTTCCAAGAACTGAAAGACTGAAGAGAAAGATTATGGAAACCATCCTGCAACACGTTCCCGTCGGCCAGAAGGTCGGCATTGCCTTCTCCGGTGGCCTGGACACCAGCGCGGCCCTGCGCTGGATGA
Organism: uncultured Ralstonia sp.; assembly: GCA_913056305.1. Taxonomy (GTDB): domain Bacteria; phylum Pseudomonadota; class Gammaproteobacteria; order Burkholderiales; family Burkholderiaceae; genus Ralstonia. The sequence goes on along the minus strand of CAJXMR010000265.1, from coordinate 3,835 downwards.
AGAACAAGGGCGCCCTGCCCTATGCCTACACCGCCAATCTCGGCCAGCCCGACGAGGAAGACTACGATGCCATCCCGCGCAAGGCGATGGAGTACGGTGCAGAGAAGGCTCGCCTGATCGACTGCCGCGCCCAGCTGGCGAATGAAGGCATCGCCGCCATCCAGGCCGGCGCCTTCCACATCTCGACCGGCGGCATCACCTACTTCAACACCACGCCGCTGGGCCGCGCCGTGACCGGCACCATGCTGGTGGCCGCCATGAAGGAAGACGACGTCAACATCTGGGGCGACGGCTCGACCTTCAAGGGCAACGACATCGAGCGCTTCTACCGCTACGGCCTGCTGACCAACCCGGCCTTGAAGATCTACAAGCCCTGGCTGGACCAGACCTTCATCGACGAGCTGGGCGGTCGCGCCGAGATGTCGGCGTTCATGACGAAGGAAGGCTTCGGCTACAAGATGAGCGCCGAAAAGGCCTACTCCACCGATTCCAACATGCTGGGCGCCACCCACGAGGCCAAGGATCTGGAGCACCTGAACAGCGGCATCCGCATCGTCAACCCGATCATGGGCGTGGCGTTCTGGAAGCCGGAAGTCGAGGTCAAGGCCGAGGAAGTGTCGATCACCTTCGACGAAGGCCGCCCTGTAGCCGTCAACGGCCGCGAAATCGCCGACCCGGTGGAAATGTTCCTCGAGCTGAACCGCATCGGCGGCCGCCACGGCCTGGGCATGAGCGACCAGATCGAAAACCGCATCATCGAAGCCAAGAGCCGCGGCATCTACGAAGCCCCCGGCATGGCGCTGCTGCACATCGCCTATGAGCGCCTGGTCACCGGCATCCACAACGAAGACACCATCGAGCAGTACCGCATCAACGGCCTGCGCCTGGGCCGCCTGCTGTACCAGGGCCGCTGGTTCGACCCGCAGGCCATCATGCTGCGCGAAACCGCACAGCGCTGGGTGGCCCGCGCCGTGACCGGCACCGTGACGCTGGAGCTGCGCCGCGGCAACGACTACTCGATCCTGAACACCGAGTCGGACAACCTGACCTACGCGCCCGAGCGCCTGTCGATGGAAAAGGTCGAGGACGCACCGTTCAGCCCGGCCGACCGCATCGGCCAACTGACCATGCGCAACCTGGACCTGATGGACACCCGCGACAAGCTGGCCATCTACTCCAAGGCCGGCCTGCTGTCCCTGGGCACCAGCACCGCGCTGCCCCAGCTCGGCGGCGACAAGAAATAACGGCTGCCACGCCGCTTCAAGGCAAAAAAAGGCCGCTCCGACGTCAATCGGAGCGGCCTTTTTTCATGGCCTCAGACCCGCTTCGAGTCTGATCAAGCGGATCTCAATACCGGCCGCAGAGCAGGTATTCCATCAGCGCCTTCTGCACGTGCAGGCGATTCTCGGCCTCTTCCCACACCACGCTCTGCTTGCCGTCGATGACGGCCGCCTCGACCTCCTCGCCGCGGTGAGCAGGCAGGCAGTGCATGAACAGCGCATCGGGCTGCGCGCGCTGCATCATCGCCTCGGTCACCATCCAGTCGCCGAAGGCCTTCTTGCGCGCTTCGTTCTCGGCCTCGTAACCCATGCTGGTCCACACGTCGGTGGTCACGAGGTGGGCGCCTGCGCAGGCTTCCAGCGGGTTCTCGAAGACGTGGACGAACGGGCGGCTGGAATCGGCCACCATGGCCGGATCGAGCTGGTAGCCCTTGGGCGCGGAGAAATGGAAATTGAAGCCGAGGATCTCGGCCGCCTGGATCCAGGTGTACGCCATGTTGTTGGCGTCCCCAACCCAGGTGACGGTCTTGCCCTGGATCGGGCCACGCAGCTCGATGAAGGTGAAGATGTCGGCCAGCACCTGGCACGGGTGGTATTCGTTGGTCAGCCCGTTGATGACCGGCACGCGCGAATGCGCGGCAAAGCGCTCGATGATCTCCTGCCCGAAGGTGCGGATCATGATGATGTCGGTCATGCGGGAGATGACCTGCGCCGCGTCTTCGATCGGCTCGCCGCGCCCGAGCTGGGAGTCACGCGTGTTGAGGAAGACCGCATGGCCGCCGAGCTGATGGATGCCGGCTTCGAACGAGAGGCGCGTCCGCGTGGAATTCTTCTCGAAGATCATGGCCAGCGTGCGGTCGTGCAGCGGGTGCCATGTCTCGTAGTTCTTGAACTTGGCCTTGAGGATCTTGGAACGGTCCAGCAGGTACTCGTACTCTTCCAGCGAAAAGTCCTTGAACTGCAGGTAGTGCTTGATCGAGCTTGGTGGGTTCATAAAACAACGAAGGCGGCCCGCAGATGGCGCTCCATGGTAGTGACCATTCCGCGCCGCCCTAGCCGCCTTGCCTGATGTCGATTCAATCCATCATACGGGATCGCCGCCAGTTTGGCGAGTTTCGCCCCGGAGCATCCTTGGCTAGCACAAAGGCGCCGCTGAAAGGCGGATGAAAGTCTTATATAAGATATAATACTGGCTGTCCTGGAGGCCCCAACTGCCCGCAAACCGGCGCCGAACATCAGTTCAGCCGATTCACGAGCCCGCAACCAGGCCAGCGCATCATCGCACCACAAGTGCACCCCACTCGAACGTTGCGGCACCCGCGCGGTCGAAGCCGTTTGCAAATCTCCACAGCCCCACGCAGTCCATGGCAGCCAACCCTCGCCAATTCTTTATCCAGGGCGTCACCCGTGACGGAAAAACCTTCCGCCCGAGCGACTGGGCCGACCGGCTGTGCGGTGTCATGGCGCAGTTCCGCCCCGAGGGTGACACCGGAGACCCCCGCTTCACCTACTCCCCTTACGTGCGCCCCGTCATGTCGGGTGGCATCAGGAGCGTCTTCGTCGACGAGCGCCTGCGCGAGATCGAACCCAAGGCGCTGGACTTCGTGCTGAACTTCGCGCACGACAACAACCTGCAGCTGGTGGAAGCCTGCATCCTGCCGGAAGCTGGCGCGCCGGCAAAAAATTGAGTCCGCATTGACCACGCGCCGTGTGCAATCCGGCGCGCCAAAAGCAAAAAGCCTGTCCGAAGACAGGCTTTTATCATGTCGGTGCGCGACGATCGATTGTCACGCCATGCCGGCCAGGCCGGCATCACCCGAACTTAGGCAGCCATTGCCTTGATGGCAGCGGACAGACGCGACTTGGCGCGTGCAGCCTTGTTCTTGTGGACCATCTTCTTGTCAGCAATGCTGTCGATCGTGCTCTGGGCCTTCTTGAACACTTCGGCAGCGGCTGCCTTGTCGCCACCGTCGATGGCCTTGCGAACGGCCTTGATGGCGGTGCGCAGACGCGAGCGCAGTGCCGAGTTGTGCGCGTTCAGAACGACGGCTTGGCGTGCGCGCTTGCGTGCTTGTGCGGTGTTTGCCATGGAAAATTTCCTGAAGAAAACTGTTGCAAGCGCCCCGGGAGACACGGAAGGCCGAAGCGCGCGAATGCGTGAGAAACGGCAATTATACGCAGATTTCCAGCCCGGATGCAAACCGTGTTGTGAAATCGCCCGGACGGCGTTGCATTGCGACCTGTGCTGCACTTTTAGGCATGTGGCGGGGCGGTCCCTATAATACGGCCGCAATTGCGCCACACCGTTACGCCAGCCGCGAACCCCGCATGGCGTCGCCGGTCTGACCGATCGCCCCATCGCTTGCCAAGGGGCGGCGCCCAACCAAGCATTCATCTTGAATCTGCTCAAAACCCTCGCCACGATCAGCGGCCTGACGATGCTCTCGCGCATCACCGGCCTCATCCGCGAAACGCTGATCGCCCGCGCCTTCGGCGCCTCGGTCTACACCGACGCCTTCAACGTCGCCTTCCGCATCCCCAACCTGCTGCGCCGG
>CAJXMR010000264.1 GCA_913056305.1 uncultured Ralstonia sp. | reverse complement strand
CCGAGTTCAAGGCCGAGATCACGGAGCTGTTCAAGAAGGCCGTCGACCTGGAATACCGCTACGCAGAAGACACCATGCCGCGCGGCGTGCTGGGCCTGAACGCGCCGATGTTCAAGGGCTACCTGCGCTTCATCTGCAACCGCCGCTGCCAGCAGATCGGCCTGGAAGCGCTGTTCCAGAACGAGGAAAACCCGTTCCCGTGGATGAGCGAGATGATCGACCTGAAGAAGGAACGCAACTTCTTCGAGACGCGCGTGCTCGAGTATCAGACCGGCGGTGCGCTGTCGTGGGATTGATCTGAGCGTTCCGCTCGAATCGGCATGACGTAGACAGGCGACGCACGATGCGTCGCCTGTTTGCATTTGGGCCTGCAAATTCTTGTCGGTGCGATTGTGCGGGGTGAGACCGGCGTGGCACTCTGCGACAACCATGTCATCCGGAGCCGCCATGACCGTCGAAGCCCTTTTCTCGCAGACCTACGATGAGGCGCGCGGCAAGTTCCTGGCGGCCGCCGAGGCGCGCGCGCTGAGCGGCGAGCGCCTGATCCATCCGCAAGCGGTCGGGCCGGCCGGTGAACCGCTGTCCATCGACACCGCACTGTTCACGCCAGCACAGGCCGAGACACTGCTGATCGTCACCTCCGGCGTCCATGGCGTCGAGGGCTTCTGCGGCTCGGGCTGCCAGATCGGCCTGCTGCACGACGACGACCTGTTCGCGCGGCTGGCAGCGGCCAAGGTGGCGCTGCTGCTGGTGCACGCGGTCAACCCATACGGGTTTGCGCATCTGCGCCGCGTCAATGAAGACAACGTCGACCTGAACCGCAACAGCGTCGACTTTGCCGAGGCGTCGGCGGCCAATCCCGCCTATCTCGATGTCGATCCGCTGCTGCTGCCGCAAACCTGGCCGCCCAGTGCAGCCGACCAGGCTGCGTTGCAGCACTACATGACCACGCACGGCGAAAAAGCTCTGCAAGACGCCGCGACAATGGGCCAATACCGCGTGCCGGACGGCATGTTCTACGGCGGCGCCGGCCCATGCTGGAGCACCCTGCAGATGCGCGAGATCGTGTCGCGGCATGCGGCGGGGATGTCGCGCCTGGTCTGGATTGATCTGCACACCGGTCTCGGTCCGTACGGCCACGGCGAAAAGATCTTCACCAGCGCCGACCCGGCCGAACTGGAGCGCGCCATCCGCACCTGGGGCGCGGATGTCCGGCCAATCGCCGCGGCGGGTTCAGTGTCGTCAGTGGTCAAGGGTGAGCTGCCGGGGATGGCGTATCAGTTGCTCCCCGCCGTCGAAAAGACCAGTGTCACGCTGGAGTTCGGCACGCTCCCCCTGATGGCGGTGCTGCAGGCGCTGCGGGCCGATCATTGGCTGCATCGCAATCCGGAGCGCGGCGCCGCTCAGGCCGCCGGCATCCACCAGACCCTGCGCGACGCGTTCTACTGCGATGCGCCGGACTGGAAAGGCATGGTCTATGTGCAGACACGCATGGCGGTGTTGCAAGCCATTGCGCGGTTTGCCGGCTAGGCTGCCAGCAGCGCGGGCATGCCTCAGTGCGCGTCCGCAGCCTTCGGGCTGCGCGCCGTCAGCGCGCACCCGGCCGATGCCGCGATGATCGCCACGATCGCCACCCACTGCCGGCCGGAGAGCTGCTCATGCAGCACCGCCGCTCCGGCCAGCGCGCCGATGGCTGGCTCCAGGCTCAGCAGCACGCTGAAGGTGCGGCCCGACAGATGCTTGAGCGCCACCATCTCCAGCGAATAGGGCACGGCGCTCGACAGCAAGCCGATGCCGAGCCCCGCCAGCATCAGCGACGGCGACAGCAGCGCCGACCCCGCCTGCGCCACCCCGAACGGCAGCGCAAACAGTGCGCCCACGACCATGCCGAGCGACGTGGCCTGGCCCGCCGGCAGTCCGCCCACGTTCTTCCCGGTCAGGATATACAGCGCCCAGCACACGCCCGCGGCCAGCGCGTAGGCGGCACCCACGGAGTCGATCCGCCCGACCGCCTGGCCGCCCACCGTCAGAATCAAGAGCCCCACCACCGCCAGCCCGATCCACACGAAATCGAGCACGCGCCGCGACAGCGCCACCGCCAGCACCAGCGGCCCGGTGAACTCGATGGCGATGGCAATGCCGATCGGCAGCCGCCCGAGCGAGAGGTAGAAGAGCAGGTTCATGCTCGCCAGCGTGACGCCGTACAGCGCGATCTTGCCGGCGTCCTGCCGCGACAGATGCAGGCGCCACGGCCGCCAGAACGCCAGCAGGATCGCCGCCCCGATGGTGACCCGGTACGTGACCGTGCCCGCCGCGCCCAGCGCCGGAAACAGCGTTTTGGCAAACGAGTTGCCGACGCAGACCGAGGCCATCGAGCCGATCAGCGCAAGAACGGGAACCCAGGGGGAAGACGAAGCGGGAGAACGGCTGGCAGACATGGAAGACGGGAAGCGGCAAGGCAACGCGACAGCATAGCCGCCCGCCGCCGATCATGCATGGCATGGTCGGCGGCGGGCGGGGTTTGTCTTGCGGAGTGGCTTACAGCGCGGCGGCGCTCGGGCGGATCACGTCGATCAGCAGCACGCGCTGGCCTTCGCGTTCACCGTCGGTGCGCGTGTTGATGCTGCGCGGCGGCTGGCGCGGTGCGGCTTGCGGCGAGGGGTCTTCCGCGCTCATGCCAAACACCGCCAGCTTGGAGGCCGCAATGCGCTGCAGCGTGCCGCGCACGCCCGGGACGTCCAGGTCTTCGGGGTCGAAGCCGGTGGTGGCCGTCCAGTCGTCGCGGGCGATGTCCTGCAGGCCGTTGGCCATCTCGAACTGTAGCGACGTGCTGAAGCCTTTCTGCAGCGAATGCATGCCGAGCAGGTATTCCGCCGTCAGGAAGCCGCGCAGCCGGGTCCAGAACGCCAGCGGGGCAATGTTGCCGCTCTTGAGCGCATGCGCGGGCGCCATTTCCCAGCTGTGGTCGAGCAGCTTGTTGATGAGGCGGCCCCAGGTCGGCACCTCGGTGCCGGCGGAGCAGTCTTCGCCCGGGCCTTCGGGGCGGGCGAGCTGGCGCAGCAGTCCGGTGAACGACCCGGTGGCCGGACGCGTACCGCCGGCCTGCGGGCCCGACGGCCAGCGCCACATCAGCGGGGAGGACGGACGGATGCCCGGCCACTGCGCGTAGGCGGTGAGGCCCGTGCACGGCGTCAGGTAGCGCCATTGCCGCTGGTCGCGGCCGATGCGGCGCAGCGGCTCCAGTTCGGCCGAGAGATCGAACTTGCCGAGGAATGTGGCGTTGCGCGTCTTGAGCGGCGAGCGTGCGTACACGTTGAAGTCTGGCCAGCCTTCGTACAGGCCGATCTGTGGCAGGGCGTGGTGCTTGTCCAGCGCGTCGTCGGGCTGGTCGATACGACGGGCGGTGAGGAACAGCGCGCGGCAATCGAGCGTAGGCACGGCGCCGCGCAGGCGAAACAGCACCAGCAGGTCACCGAATTCAGCCGGGCGCGCTTCGGCGCGGGCCTGGTAGGCGTGCGGTTGTTCGTCGGGCCAGAAGGTGGTCAGGCGCAACGCGGCGCCAGGAAAGGCGCTGCGCAATCCTTGCCGCAGCAAGCGCAGGCCGTCGGGCCGGCGCAGGATGCGCAGGATCGATTGGTCGTCACGCAGGGCGGCGTCGGGGTGTGGCGCGCGGCCGCCGGTTTCCGCCGCCAGCGCGTAGCGCCACAGCGCGGTATCGCTGGCGAGATCCTGTGCGGCGGCATCACGCACGGCATCGGGGCGGGCGCCGGACATCGGCTCGCGCTCGCTGCCGGGAGTGTCTCCTGCTCCGGCGTGGGCGCTGGTGGTCGACCCCGCAGACGCGCCTAAAGGGCCCCGGAAAGGCGGCCGGTTGCGCTCGGGCATGGCAATTTCAACGTTTGTGTGTATGGGTTCCTCTGGCGCGCAGCATAGCACCATGCGGCGTACTGGAAAACGCCGCCCGTCTGGGGGGGGGATGCCCGCGTTTGGCCGGAGCTGGCCTGCGCTGGGGAACGTGCCGGGCCTGGCTGCCTGATGGGGCGCGTACCGGGCGATCAAGGAGGGGGTCGGTCAGGTGCGACCGAGAAAAAAGAAGGCGCCGGTTTTGCACCGGCGCCCGAAGTGACGGCGCTCGCTTGCGAGCGCCGCCGCGCGTTGCGCAGCTGAAGACCGAGGGGGCGTTATTCGCGCACCCAGGTCTGCGTGCGGCCCAGCAGGCTGATGCCCAGGAACCCGCGCACGTTCAGCTTCTTGCCGTCTTCGGCGAGCGACATCTTGGCGCTGTAGACCTTGCCGTTTTCCGGGTCGAGGATGTTGCCGCCCGTCCATTCGTTGTCGCCGGTCTTCTTCAGGTCCTTGAGGATGGTCAGGCCGACGATCGGCTGGTCCTTGCGGTCGTCCGAGCACTTGGTGCAGGTCTTGGCGCGGTCTTCTTCCTTCAGGATGTTGGTGACCTTGCCAGAGAACACGCCGTCCTGTTCGACGATCTTCACTTCGCCCTTGGGCTTGCCGGTGGCGTCGTCGATGGTCTTCCAGATGCCGGCGGGCGAGACATCCTGCGCGAAGGCGCCGCCGGCGGCCAGTGCGAGTGCCAGTCCGCCGAGCAGGCGCGTGAGGGTGTGGGGGGTACGTTGCATGGTGTGGTCTCCTGGTCAGTCAAAAAAATAATGGGGTGGGGTGAACCGTGGCTGGGTCGCGGGGATCAATGGGTGCCCAGCACGCCGGTCAGGGTCGACAGCGGATTGCTGCCTGAGCCGCCGGCGGCGTTCGTGACGCCGCCCAGCGCATTCGTGATCGGGGCGAGCGGGTTGCCGCCGCCGGCCGCGCCCGACAGCGCGTTCGTGATGGGTGCGAGCGGGTTGCTGCCACCCAGGGCGCCGCCGCCGAGCGCGCTGGTCACCGGTGCAAGCGGGTTGGCCGAGCCGCCGCCGCTGCCACCGTTGACGAGGCCGCCGGCGCTGGCCACCGTCGCACCCACCGCGCCGAGCACGCCGCCCGCATGACCGCCATGGATGCGGCCACCACCAACGCGTCGGAGATGATCGACCGGCTCACCCTGCACATGAACAAGGTGCGCCAAGCCCAGATTACGCGCGAGCTGATTGAGATTGTCAGCGGCGCCGCAGCATTGTGACGTAACTCGTGACTTGTGTTTCGTGACTTGTGAAAATCAAAAGCTTCGAGGACTTGGAAGTTTGGCGGAAAGCCCACGAACTCACTTTGCTCAGCTATCGACTGACAAGGGCGTTTCCTCCAGACGAGCGTTTTGGCCTGATTTCGCAGTTGCGCCGCGCTTCCAGTTCTGTGGCGGCGAACATCGCAGAGGGCTATGGACGGCGAACCACCAAGGAGCTCTTGCGGAGCCTGCGGATCGCCAACGGGGAGGCCGAGGAAACGCGGTACTTCTCTCTTTTGAGCAAAGATTTGAGTTACATGAACGCACAAGAATTAGATACGGTGAATCAATTGTGCCGATCCGTGAGTCAACTCTTGAGCGCCCTGGGGCGGTCGCTTCAAGCCTCGGCGGCACGAGTTTCGAGTCACGAATCACGAGTCACGCAAAGCCCTAGGAGACAGACATGAACCCCAGCGAGTACAAGAACGTGGGCAAGGTGGTGCAAGTCATCGGCCCGGTGGTGGACGTGGAGTTCGAGGAGCAGAATCTGCCCGCCATCTACAACGCCATCCGCATCACCAGCGAAGGCTTCGAGGTGCCGGGGGA
>CAJXMR010000263.1 GCA_913056305.1 uncultured Ralstonia sp. | reverse complement strand
GGACTTCATCGGCGAGAACGGCAAGATCACCCCGGCCCGCCTGACCGGCACGCGCTCGCACTACCAGCGCCAGCTCGATACGGCCATCAAGCGTGCGCGTTTCCTCGCGCTGATGCCGTACACCGATCAGCACAAGCACTAATCGACGCGAATAAGGAGAACACACAATGCAAATTATTCTGCTCGAGAAGGTCGTCAACCTGGGCAACCTGGGCGACGTGGTGCGCGTGAAGGACGGTTACGCACGTAACTTCCTGATCCCGAACAAGCAAGCCCGCCGTGCCACGGCTTCGGCGATCAAGGAATTCGAAGCACGCCGCGCCGAGCTGGAAAAGCTGGCCGCTGAAAAGCTGGCTGCTGCCCAAGCCGAAGGCGAGAAGCTGAACGGCCTGACGCTGCAACTGTCGCAAAAGGCGGGTGTGGACGGTCGCCTGTTCGGCTCCGTTACCAACCACGACATCGCTGACGCGCTGGTCAAGCAAGGCTTCCAGGTCGAGAAGGCGCAAGTGCGCCTGCCGAACGGCCCGCTGAAGACCGTGGGCGACCACGCTGTCGTCGTGTCGCTGCACACCGATGTGGCAGTCGACGTGAACGTGTCGGTGCTGGGCGAGGCCGCCTAAGCACGTAGGCTGCACCTCGCGGCGATCGGGTAACCGGCCGGCGCGAGTGAAGAAGGCAGGGACGAAAGTCTCTGCCTTTTTTGTTGTCTTTTGTCTGTTGTTTGTCTCAGGGGCCCCGATTGAAGACCGAGCAGCGCCGCTATAATCGCGCCATGAACGCGCCCTCCGATCCCCAGCTCGATTCCCTCAAGGTGCCGCCGCACTCCATCGAGGCCGAACAATCGGTGCTCGGGGGGCTGCTGCTGGACAATGCCGCCTGGGATCGCATCGCCGATTTCATCAACGAGCACGATTTCTACCGCTACGACCACCGGCTGATCTTCCACAACATCGGCAAGCTGATCTCGCAGGCCAAGCCGGCCGACGTGATCACGGTGTACGAGCAACTGCAGGTAGCGGGCAAGGCGGAAGAGGTGGGTGGTCTGGCCTACTTGAATGCGCTGGCGCAGAACACGCCGAGCGCGGCCAACATCCGGCGCTATGCCGAAATCGTTCGCGACCGCGGCGTGCTGCGCCAAATGGTGACGATTGCCGACGAGATTTCCGCCGGCGCCTTCAATCCGCAGGGCCGCGACGTGCGCCAACTGCTGGACGAGGCCGAATCCAAGGTGTTTGCGATCGCCGAAGAGGGTGCGCGCGGGCAGAAGGGCTTCCTGGAGATCCAGCCGCTGCTGACGCAGGTGGTCGAGCGCATCGACGAGCTATACCACCGCGACAACCAGAGCGATATCACCGGTGTGCCCACGGGTTTCGTTGACCTCGACCGCATGACCAGCGGTATGCAGGGCGGTGACCTGATCATCGTGGCGGGTCGTCCGTCGATGGGTAAAACCGCCTTCTCGCTGAACATCGGCGAGCATGTGGCGGTGGAGCAGGGCCTGCCGGTGGCGGTGTTCTCGATGGAAATGGCGGGCACGCAGCTCGCCATGCGTATGCTGGGTTCGGTCGGTCGGCTGGATCAGCATCGCCTGCGTACGGGCCGCCTGCTTGATGAGGACTGGCCGCGCCTGACGCACGCCATCCAGAAGATGAATGACGCGCAGCTCTTCATCGATGAAACACCTGCGCTCAACCCAATGGAGTTGCGCGCGCGCTCGCGCCGGCTGGCGCGTCAGTGTGGGCAGCTTGGCCTGATCGTCATCGACTACATTCAGCTGATGTCGGGTTCAGGCAACGGTGAAAACCGCGCGACCGAAATCTCGGAAATCTCGCGTTCGCTCAAGGGTTTGGCCAAGGAGTTGAATTGCCCGGTGATCGCGCTGTCGCAGCTGAACCGAAGCCTGGAACAGCGCCCGAACAAGCGCCCGGTGATGTCCGACTTGCGGGAATCCGGCGCTATCGAACAGGATGCCGACGTGATTCTGTTCATCTATCGCGACCAGGTTTACAACCCGGATTCTCAGGACAAGGGCACCGCCGAAATCATCATCGGTAAGCAGCGTAACGGCCCGATCGGTACGGTTCGCCTGACGTTCCTGGGCGAATACACGAAGTTCGACAATTTCACCGGCGGCAACGCCTTCTTCGACAACGACACCTGACACCCTGTCGGGCTTGTCCGTCTGTTATGCGCCACAAGGTTGCACCCTCGGCGCACCGGTTGCTCCGGTAAAATATTGCACCTTGATGACAGCGCCGGCCGATTTGGCCGGCGTTGTCTTACCCGTTTTCGCGTTTCCCGTTTCCAAGGATCATCATGTTCGGTCGCTTCATGCCCACCGAAGGCAAGTTTTTCGAATACTTCAATGAGCACGCCGAGTGCGCCGTCAAGGCGGCCCACGCGCTCAAGGAGCTGGTCAACGACTTGCCCAATGCTGAAATGCATGCGCGCAACGTGCAGAACATCGAGAAGAAGGCCGACCGCATCACGCATGACACGGTCGAGCTGCTGCACAAGACCTTCATCACGCCGCTGGATCGCGACGAGATCCACAAGCTGATCACCACCATGGATGACATCCTCGACCTGATGGAGGATGTGTCGCTGACGATTTCGCTGTATGACGTGACCAACGTCACGGACGAAGCGCGCCAGCTCGCCACCATCTGCGTGGCCTGCTGCGAGGAAGTCCGCAAGGCGGTGGCGCTGCTCGACGACATGAACAACGGCCGCAAGATCCTGACCATCGCGCAGGAGATCGACCGCCTCGAGTCCGAGGCCGACCGCGTGATGCGTGCCGCCATGGCCAAGCTGTTCCGCACCGAGAACGACATCAAGCTGCTGATCAAGCTCAAGGCGATCTACGAACAACTGGAGAGCGTCACCGACCGTTGCGAGGATGTGGCCAACATCATCGAAGGCATCGTGCTCGAGAACGCCTGACGAGACGACGCCACATGCATACGCTTCAGATCAGTCTCTGGGTGGTCGTGCTGCTGGTGGCACTGGCCATCGTCTTCGACTTCATGAACGGCTTCCACGATGCGGCCAACTCCATCGCCACGGTGGTGTCGACCGGCGTGCTCAAGCCGCAGCAGGCGGTGGCGATGGCCGCGGCCTGCAACGTGATCGCCATCTTCATCTTCCACCTCAAGGTGGCCACCACGGTGGGGCGCGACACCATCGACCCGTCCATTGTCGACCACTACGTCATCTTCGGGGCCCTGGTGGGCGCCATCGCGTGGAACGTCATCACCTGGTACTACGGCATTCCGTCGAGCTCGTCGCATGCGCTGATTGGCGGGCTGGTGGGTTCGGCGGTAGCCAAGTCGGGCACCGGCTCGCTGGTCGCCAGCGGCCTGCTGAAGACCGTCGCGTTCATCCTGATTTCGCCGCTGCTGGGCTTCATCCTCGGGTCGATCCTGATGGTGGCGGTGTCGTGGCTGTTCTTCCGCACGCCGCCTTCCAAGGTGGATCGGTGGTTCCGGCGGTTGCAGCTGCTGTCGGCGTCGCTGTACAGCCTGGGCCATGGCGGCAACGATGCGCAGAAGACCATCGGCATCATCTGGATGCTGCTGATTGCCGGCGGCTACGCTTCGGCCACGGCGAGCACGCCGCCCGTGTGGGTCATCGTCTGCTGCTATGTGGCGATCGGCCTGGGCACGCTGCTGGGTGGCTGGCGCATCGTGCGGACGATGGGTCAGAAGATCACCAAGCTCAAGCCGGTGGGCGGTTTCTGCGCTGAAACTGGCGGCGCGCTGACGCTGTTCTTCGCCTCGGCGCTGGGTGTGCCGGTGTCGACCACGCACACCATTACGGGTGCCATCGTTGGCGTGGGCTCGGCGCAGAAGGCGTCGGCGGTGCGCTGGGGCGTGGCGGGCAACATCGTGTGGGCGTGGGTCTTGACGATTCCCGCGTCGGCCTTCATGGCGGCCATCGCGTGGTGGGTCGGTCTGCATCTGCTTTAAGCCGGACGCCCGCCGAACCAAACGAAACGCCCACCATCCGGTGGGCGTTTTGCATTGGCGCCGTCGCGTTACTGCGTGGCGAAGCGGGCGATCGGATCGTCGTCCGTCGGCGGCGCGGCAAGCGGTGCCGTGGCGCGTATCGGCATCGGGCTGGCTGATGCAGCGCCGCGTGCATGAGCCAGTGCGCCGAGCGGATCATCGTCGATGGAACGGGCGGGGGCGGCCGGCGCCGCAGCAATCGCGGTGACGCCCGGCGCGGCTGGCACCGGTGAGGCGGGCAGGTCCGGCAGGTTGCTCACAGCCACCACGCGGCGCGCCCCCATGTAGCGGCTCGCCCAGTACGACTTGGTCATGTCTTCCAGGCGTACCGTGCCACCGGTGGCCGGGGCATGCACGAAGCGGTTCTGCCCGACGTAGATGCCGACGTGCGAGTTCGGCTGGCCGGTGGTGTTGAAGAAGACGAGGTCGCCGGAGGCCACGTCGCGGCGCTCGAGCGATGTGCCGCGACGGCCCATCTCGGCCGCCGTGCGGGGCAGGTTGACGGAGGCGGCGCGCTGCACGACATAGCGCACCAGGCCGCTGCAGTCGAAGCCGCTGTCGGGCGTGTTGCCACCATAGCGGTACGGCGTACCGACCAGCGCCATGGCTTCGATGGAGATTTCTTCGAGACCGGCGCTCGGATCGTTGATCGGCGCCCCACGCGTGCGCAGGCCCGGTGTGCCGCTCGACGCGGTGGAGCGGGGCGGCGTGGAGGAGCAGGCGGACAGCAGGCAGGCCAGCGCGATGACTGTGATGCCTGTCCACTGCGTGCCCCCGCGCGAAGAACCGTACCGGTTCAGCATGGGCGATCAGAAAAGTCCGGATAGCTCGCATGCTATGCGCCCCGCACAGGAAAGCCAAACCGCGTGTTGGCGAGGCGCAACGCCAGACGCGGTGCGGGTCCGCCTGGGCGGACCCTGATACGGCGCCGGTTACCAGTGCAGTTGAACGCTATGCGTGCTGCCGGTCTGCACCGTTACGCGCTTGGTCGCGCCTTCATACGTGGCGATGATGTTGTAGCTGGCCGGCGGCGCCTTGATCAGGCAGCGCGGGCCATCGGCGCGGAAGTTCGCGACCTCCTTGCCGCCGCGCATGATGTGGACATCGACATCGGCGAGGTATTCACCGCGCGGGCCCTGCGTGAAGAGCAGAGACAGGTTGTAGTTGCGCGCTTCTGCATTCAGCGCCTGTTGTTCATCTTGTGCGACGCCGCCGCAGAGGTAGCGGATCTGGCCGGCGGTCTGCGGCGTCATGTTGCCAAGCGCGGCAGACGCGCCTGCGGACAACACCAACGCCAATGCGACCAGCGGCCACGTCGAGCGCCTGTGGGGCGTACGGGACTGCGGGTTTCGCTGCACATGCATGATCAGGCCTCCTTTCAAACAAGGGGTACCTGAGAGTAAGCAAGAAAAAGGCCGCGCAGTTGCACGGCCCTTGTGGCACAACGGTTGGCGGCTAGACCATCTGCCGCCTTGTCTCGCTTACAGCACGTCCGATGCGTGATCCGCCAGGCGCGAGCGCTCGCCGCGCGCCAGCGTGATGTGACCGCTGTGGCTCCAGCCCTTGAAGCGGTCCACCACGTAGGTCAGGCCCGACGAACCCTCGGTCAGGTACGGCGTGTCGATCTGGGCGATGTTCCCCAGGCAGACGATCTTGGTGCCCGGGCCCGCCCGCGTGACCAGCGTCTTCATCTGCTTGGGCGTGAGGTTCTGCGCCTCGTCGATGATCAGGAACTTGTTGACGAAGGTGCGGCCGCGCATGAAGT
>CAJXMR010000262.1 GCA_913056305.1 uncultured Ralstonia sp. | reverse complement strand
GCAGCAGCGGGATCGCGATCATCTGGAAGGTCGTCTTCAGCTTGCCGAGAAAGTTAACGGCCACGCTCTTCGACGCCCCGATCTGCGCCATCCACTCGCGCAGCGCCGAGATGGTGATCTCGCGGCCGATGATGATGAGCGCGACGATGTCCGACACGCGACCCAGCGCCAGCAGCACCAGCAGTGCGGCAGCCACCATCAGCTTGTCGGCCACCGGATCAAGGAACGCGCCAAACGCGGAAGTCTGGTTCCAGCGACGCGCCAGAAAACCGTCGAACCAGTCGGTCAGGCTCGCGACAATGAAGAACACCGCAGCCGTCAGGTTCTTGGCGGGCAGCGCCATCCAGGTGTCCGGCACGTAGAACACACCCACCACCAGCGGGATCATGGCCACACGCAGCCAGGTCAGGAGGATCGGGAAATTGAAAGGCATGGCAAATCGAGAGGGCGACCGCCGCGCCAAGTCATGCGCCGGCGCGGCAAGATGGGGCATTGTCGCCGATCAATGCAGTTGACGGTAGATTTCTTCGGCCAGGGTCTGGGAGATGCCGTCCACCGTGGCCAGCTCGTCGACGCTCGCGGCCACCACGCCACGCAACCCGCCGAAGCGCGCCAGCAATCGCTGCCGCCGCTTGGCGCCGATACCCTCAATCTCTTCGAGCCGCGACGTGTTGCGCGTCTTGTCGCGCTTGGCGCGCATGCCGGTGATGGCGAAGCGGTGCGCCTCGTCACGAATCTGCGCGACCAGCATCAGCGCGGCGCTACCCTGCCCCAGTTCCAATGACGGCCGGCCGTCGGCAAACACCAGCGTCTCCAGGCCGACCTTGCGCCCTTCCCCCTTGGCCACGCCGACCAGCAGGCCGATGTCGAGGCCCAGCTCTTCGAACACCTGGCGCGCGACTTCCACCTGCCCCTTGCCGCCGTCGATCAGCACGATGGCGGGCATGTTGGGCGTGTCCTCGCCAGCCTGCTCGACGATCTTCTGGTAGCGCCGTGTGAGCACCTGGCGCATGGCAGCGTAGTCGTCGCCGGGGGTGATGCCCTGGATGTTGTAGCGGCGGTATTCGCCGTTCTGCATGGCGTGGCTGTGGAAGACCACGCACGAGGCCTGCGTGGCCTCGCCGGCGGTGTGGCTGATGTCGAAGCATTCGACGCGCAGCGCGGCGAGGTCTTCGAGATCCATGCCGATGGTCTCGGCCAGCGCGCGCGTGCGGGCTTGCTGGCTGCCTTGCTCGGAGAGCCGTCGCATCAAGGACAGCTCGGCGCCCTTCTCCGCCATCTCCAGCCACGCACGGCGCCCGCCCTGCGGCTGGCGCACGACCGACACCCGGCGCCCGGCCTGCTCGGCCAAAGCGTCGATCAGCTCGGTCGCATGAATTGGATGGCTGACCACCAGCACCGGCGGCACGAACTGGTCGAGATAGTGTTGCGCAACGAAGGCTTCGAGGATGTCGCTGGCCATGCGCTCCGGATCGCGCGGCGCTTCCGCCGTGGCCTCGCCTTCCACATCCTCGCCGACGATGGCGGCGCCCTCCTCCACGTGCGTCGGGAAGTAGGCCTTGTCGCCCAGATGCCGGCCGCCACGCACCATCGCCAGGTTGACGCACGCGTGCCCGCCCTTGATGGCCACCGCCAGGATGTCGATATCGCTCGCGTGGCCGACCTCTTCCACCGACTGCTGCTTGAGCACCGTCGACAGCGCGCCGATCTGGTCACGCACGGCGGCGGCCTGCTCAAACTCAAGCGCAGCGGAGTGCCGCAGCATCTTGTCCTCCAGCGTCTGCATGACCTCGTCCTGACGACCTTGCAGGAAACCGGCGGCGTTGGCCACGTCACGGGCGTAGTCCTCGGGGCGGATCGCCTGCACGCACGGGCCGCTACAGCGGTGGATCTGGTGCAGCAGGCAGGGGCGCGTGCGGTTGTTGAAGACGGTGTCTTCGCACGTGCGCAGCTGGAACACCTTCTGCAGGATCTGCATGCTCTCGCGCACCGCATGCGCACTCGGGAACGGGCCGAAGTACTGGTGCTTGCGGTCCGTCGCGCCGCGGTAGTACGCCATGCGCGGGTAGGCGTGCTGCGTAAGCTTGAGGTACGGATACGACTTGTCGTCGCGGAACAGGATGTTGTAGCGCGGCGCCAGTGCCTTGATGAGGTTGTTCTCGAGCAGCAGCGCCTCGGCCTCGCTGCGCACGACGGTGGTGTCGATGCGCGCGATCTTCGCCACCATCATGGCGATGCGCGGCGACAGCAGCGTCTTGTTGAAGTAGCTGGAGACGCGCTTCTTCAGGTCGCGCGCCTTGCCTACGTAGAGCACGTTGCCCTGCGCGTCAAAGTAGCGATAGACACCCGGCAGGTTCGGCAAGCGCGCGATGTGGGCCTTGGCGTCGAACTCAGGTTCGCTCGGCTCGGCGGCCTGGGGCGATGCTGTGTCGGCGCTCTGCGGCGTCTCGGGGGTGTCAGGGGGCGTAGGGTTGGACGGCATGGTGTTCGCGGTCTCGGAGGCCGTCAGTGTAGAACAAGCCGCCGACTACAATATCGCCCCATCCTCCTCCCTGCTTTGCCGCATGCGCTCCATCACCTCCTGGGATCTGTTCTGCCGCGTCGTCGACAACTACGGCGACATCGGCGTGTGCTGGCGCCTGGCCCGACAGCTCACGCAGGAGCACGGCCACACGGTGCGGCTGTGGGTGGATGACCTGCGCGCGTTCGAGAAGCTCTGCCCCGCCGTCGACGTGACCGCCGATGCGCAGCGCGTGTCCGGCGTCGACATCCGCCACTGGGGCGACGATGCCCAGATGGCCGCGTTGCTGGCCGCCGATGCGCACCCCGCGCCGCATGACGTGGTGGTCGAGGCCTTCGCCTGCGCTGCCCCGGAGCCGATGCTCACGCATATGGCCGAGCAAGCAGCTCAAGGCTCGGCGCCGGTCTGGATCAACCTGGAATACCTGAGCGCAGAAAACTGGGTGGCCGAATACCACGCGATGCAATCGCCCCATCCGCGCCTGCCATTGGTCAAACACTTCTTCTTTCCGGGCTTTGCACGCAACACCGGCGGCGTGCTGCGCGAATCGCACCTCGGCGCGCAGCGCGCGACGTTCACAGCCAGCCCGACGGCTCACCAGGCGCTGTGGCACCGCCTCGGGGTGGACGACCTGATGCGCGAGAACCCCGACGCCTTGCGCGTGAGCCTGTTCGCGTACGCCAACCCGGCGCTGCCGACGCTGGTCGCCCAATGGGAAGCCTCGCCCCAGCCGGTGATCTGCCTGGTGCCCGAGGGCCTGGCGGCTACGCAGATCGCCGAGCTACTCGGCAACGCCGGAGCCGCCAAGGCGGGCGCCCGCTGGACGTGCGGCCAACTGACCGTCGCCGTGGTGCCGTTTGTGCCGCAAGAGCACTACGACCCACTCCTGTGGGCGTGCGACATCAATTTCGTGCGCGGCGAAGACTCCTTCGTGCGCGCCCAATGGGCCCTGCAGCCTTTTATCTGGCACATCTACCCGCAAAGCGACGACGTACACGTCACCAAGCTGGACGCCTTTCTGGCGCGCTACACGGCCGCCCTACCCCAAGCGGACGCCGATGCGCTCGTCGCGTTCTGTCACGCCTGGAATGGCGCGCCAGCGTCACTCAACTGGGCTGACTTGATGGCCATCACACCCCGCCTGCGCGCACGCGCCGTCACGTGGGAGCAAAACTTGATGCAACTCGGCGATCTCTCCGCGAATTTGGTAGCGTTTTGCGAAAAACAGGTAAAATAACGGGCTAATCTACATGCGGCCCCGGCCCTGACCTGGTTCGCGCGACACGAGGGTATCGCGCGGTGCTTCGTTGCTTGGCGCGCATCGAACCCTCTTACTCTCAGGAAATGTGAAATGGCTTTGAAAATCGCGCAAGAACTCCGCGCTGGCAACGTGTTTATGTGGAAGGACGAGGCGATGGTTGTGCTCAAGACCGAGTACAGCCGCTCCGGCCGTTCGGGCGCCGTCGTCAAGATGAAGTACAAGAACCTGCTGACGGGCGCAGGCGGTGAGTGGGTCTTCAACGCCGACGACAAGCTGGACCAGGTCATCCTCGACAAGAAGGAGGCCGATTACTCCTACTTCGACGGCACGATGTACGTGTTCATGGACCCGGTCAGCTACGAGCAATACAACGTTGAGCCCGCCGCCATGGGCAGCGCGCTGAACTATCTGCAAGACGGCATGAAGGTGGAAGTGACCTTCTACAACGAGAACGCCATCTCGGTGGAACTGCCGACCACGGTTGTCCGTGAAATCATCTACACGGAACCGGCCGTCAAGGGCGATACGTCGTCGGGCAAGGTCCTGAAGGGCGCCCAGATCAACGAGAACGCAGATTTCGTGATCCAAGTGCCGCTGTTCTGCAACACCGGCGACAAGATCGAAATCGACACGCGTACGGACGAGTACCGCAGCCGCGCCAAGTAAGCTGGCGCCGCATCAACAAAAAAGGCAGCCTCGCGCTGCCTTTTTTGTTGCCTGCGAAAAACGGACGGACCCGCTGCCCGCCCCTCCCGCTGATACCTTACGCGATCAATCGCGCCTCACGCAGCGTGCGCAGCGCCTGCCGGTAGGCCGACTGCTGCAACAGCTTCGACCAGTCCTTCAGCGCCTTGCCGCCGAACAGCCGGCGCACGCGCCGCTGCGAGGCCTTGCCCATCGTGACATCCAACTCGTTGAGGAGCTTGTCGGCCTTGTCCGGCGCATTGCAGATCAGCACCATGTCGCAGCCGGCCGCCAGCGCCGCGCGCGCACCGTCGACCACCGTACCGGCGACGCTCGCGCCTTCCATGCTCAGGTCGTCGCTGAAGATCACGCCGTCGAAGTTGTAATGCGCGCGCAGCATGTCCTGCAGCCAGAAGCGCGAGAAGCCGGCCGGGTTCGGATCGACCGCCGAGTAGATGACGTGCGCCGGCATCACCGATTGCAGGCCGAGGCCCATCCAGCCGTAGGGCTGCGCGTCGTCGTCGAGGATGGCCTGCAGCGGACGATCATCCACCGGCACGGCGACGTGCGAATCGGCCTGGACGTAGCCATGGCCAGGGAAGTGCTTGCCGCAGTTGGCCATGCCGGCCAGGCGCAGGCCCAGCGTCAGGTGGTTGGCGAGCATCGTCACCACGCGCGCGTCGCGGTGGAACGCGCGGTCGCCGATCACGCTGCTGGTGCCGTAGTCGAGGTCGAGCACGGGCGTGAAGCTCAGGTCGATGTCGCAGGCACGCAGTTCGGCAGCCAGCACGTAGCCGCAGGCGGTGGCGGCGCGGGTGGCGGCCAGCACATCGCGATCCCACAACTGACCCAAGGCGCCCATCGCGGGCAAATGCGTGAAGCCGTCGGTCTTGGCGCGCTGCACGCGGCCGCCTTCGTGGTCGATGCAGATCAGCACATCGTCGCGCACGGCGCGGATGGCGCGCGTGAGCGCCGTCAGTTGCGCGCGCGATTCGAAATTGCGCGCGAACAGGATCACGCCGCCCGTGAGCGGATGGGCAATGCGGCGAACATCGTCCGGACCGAGTTCGAGGCCGGCCACGTCGAGGACGATCGGGCCGGGGCGCTTTTGCAGCTTGGCGGTGGAATTCATGCGGTGGGTTTCGTTTGCAACTCGGCAACGGCGAAGGCGACTGCATAGTCGCGCTCGTCCGTCACGCTGATCTGGAGATGGAGGCCGCGCTGTGCGATCCAGTCGGCCAGCTCGCCGCTGTAGCGCACGACCGGCTGGCCGGACGGCAGGTTGAGCGTCTGCACCGCGCGCCACGTCATCGGCCAGCGCATGCCCAGGCCGATGGCCTTGGACACGGCTTCCT
>CAJXMR010000261.1 GCA_913056305.1 uncultured Ralstonia sp. | reverse complement strand
GTCAGGAACTGGCTCGACACATCGCCGCGCACGCGGATCGGCGCGTCGATCTTGACCGGCGCGGCGTGGATGGCCAGCGGCGGGAAGCCTTCGTTGCCGGTGTAGTCGATGCGCGCGCCGACCTGGCGCAGGCCGTCGACCAGATCGCCGATCGGCCGCTCGTGCATGCGCGGCACGCCGTGCAGCGTATATTCGCCGCCCTGTAGGGCCAGCGCGGCGGTCAGCGGGCGGATGGCGGTGCCGGCGTTGCCCATGAACAGATCAGCGGATTTGGACGGGAAACGGCCGCCGGTGCCGGTGACGCGGTAATCGTTGTCACCCAGCCGCTCTACCGACACGCCCAACTTGTCGAGCGCGGCCAGCATGACGCGCGTGTCGTCGGAATCCAGCAGCTCGCGCACGACGGTTTCGCCCTGCGCCAGCGCAGCCAGCAGCAGCACGCGGTTGGAGATGCTCTTCGAGCCCGGCAGCTTGATCGTGCCGCGCGCCGCCTTCAGCGGACCGACGTCGAGGTGTTTCATGAGTCCAGTCAGTTCTAAAACGTTATTCGGGTTGCGCGCCGGTACCATCTACTGGTGCCACGCGCTGCGGCCAGGCCAGGCGCGCCTCGCTGGCGCGGCGGAACACGCGTTCGAGCGCAGCGCCGTCGCGCTCGGCAATCATCGTCTTCAGGCGGCCGACCACGGCTTCGTAGGTGGTGAGCTCGCGCAGCAATGCCTCGCGGTTCGACAGGCAGATATCGCGCCACATCTCCGGCGATGACGCCGCGATGCGGGTGAAATCGCGGAAGCCACCGCCGGCAAAGTCGAGCTTGAGCTCGGCGTCTTCGGCGTTGATGATCTGCGCGACCAGCGCGTACGACAGCACGTGCGGCAGATGGCTGACGGCAGCGAAGACGGCATCGTGCTGCACGGCCGACATCACGTGGCAGTACGCGCCCGCCGTTTCCCACATTGCCTGTACGCGGGCAACATCGGCGCGGCGATTTTCCTGCAGTGGGCACAGAACCGTCTTTTTGCCGACATAGAGGTCGGCCAACGCGGCTTCCACGCCATTCAGCTCACGGCCCGCAATCGGGTGCGCCGGCACGAACTGGCTGACCTGGTCGCCCAGCGCCGTCTTGGCGGCCATGATGACGTCGGACTTGGTGCTGCCGGCGTCCGTCACGATGGCATCCGCGCCGAGGTGCGGCTGCATGGCGAGCAGCAGTGGCAGCGTCTGCGCCACGGGCGCACACAGCACGACCATGTCGGCGCCCCGCACGGCCTCTTCCATCGGCAGGGCCTCGTCGATCACGCCCAGGCGGATGGCCGTCTCCAGCGACGCCGCCGACCGACCGACGCCCACGATATGCCCGACCACGCCCGCATGGCGCAACGCCAGCGCGAGCGAACCGCCGATCAAGCCGACGCCAACGATCACCAACCGCGAACTGGAAAAAGAAGAGGCCACAACACCGCCCTGCCAGAAAAAAGCAAAGCGGCATTGTAGCCCGATGTGCGCGGCGCCCGATGCCTGGGGCGGGGTGCCGCGCGGGTCACGACAGAAGTTACGCGGCGGCCTTTTCCTGCGCCAGCGCCACTTCCAGCGCCTCGATGAAGGTGGCGTTTTCTTCCGGCAGCCCGATGCTGATGCGCAGCCATTGCGGCAGGCCATAGTTGCCAACCGGGCGCACGATCACACCCTGCTTGAGCAGCGCGATGTTCACGCGCGCACCGGCGCTGGTGTCGTCGCCCACGCGCACCAGTACGAAGTTGCCCGACGACGGCACGTACTGCAAGCCGAGGCGATCGAACGCTTCAGTCAGCTGCACGTAGCCGGCGGCGTTCAGCTCCGCGGATTGGCGCAGGAATTCGGCGTCACTCAGCGCAGCGACGGCTGCCGCCTGCGCCAGGCTGTTGACGTTGAACGGCTGGCGGATGCGGTTGAGCAGATCGGTCAGCTGCGGCTGCGCGATGCCGTAGCCCACGCGCAGGCCAGCCAGCCCATACGCCTTGGAGAACGTGCGCGACACCAGCAGGTTTGGATACTGGCGCACCCACGCGACGGAGTCGTACTGCTGCTCGGGCTTGAGGAATTCGTTGTACGCCTCGTCCAACACGACGACCACGGTCGGCGGCACCTTGGCGAGGAACGCAGCGATGGCGTCGGCCGGCAGGAAGGTGCCGGTCGGGTTGTTCGGGTTGGCGATGTAGATCAGGCGCGTGTCCGGCGTGATGGCGGCGGCCATCGCGTCCAGATCGTGGCCGTAGTCGCGGGCCAGCACTTCGATGGCGCGCGCGCCGACTTCCTGCGCGGCCAGCGCATACACCGCAAACGAGTGCTGCGCGTAGATCACACCCTGCCCCGGCGCCACCAGCGCGCGGGCGGCGAGTTCAAGGATGTCATTGCTGCCGTTGCCGAGCGTGATCCACGCTTCCGGCACGCCGAACTTGTCGTGCAGCGCGGCCTTCAGGCTGAAACCGTTGGCATCCGGGTAGCGCGCCAGCTCATCGATGGCCGTGGCCATGGCCGACTTGGCCGATTGCGGCATGCCCAGCGGGTTCTCGTTGGACGCCAGTTTGACGATGCGCGCGGCATCCAAACCGAACTCGCGCGCGACTTCGGAAATCGGCTTGCCGGCCACATAGGGGGCGATGGCGCGGACATATTCGGGGCCGAACTGCAAAGACATGGGGTGCTCCTCTGGTATCGGCGCCCCGCCCATGCGAGGCGCGCTTCTGAATCCCTCGGGAGCGCCGCAAACCGGCGCCGGCCTGCCTCGTCCCCGTTAGCGTGCCGAGGGGTAGGACCCCAGCACCTTGAAATACGCTGCGTCGTGGTGCAGCTTTTCCAGCGCGCGCGCCACCTGCGGGTCGCGCTGATGGCCTTCCACGTCGACGTAGAAGTAGTACTCCCACGCACCGCTGCGCGCCGGCCGCGACTCGAAGCGGCACATCGACACGCCATTCTCGGCCAGCGGCGCCAACAGCTTGTAGACCGCGCCGGCCTCGTTCGGCACCGACAGGATCAGCGAGGTCTGGTCGCGTCCGCTCGGTTCCGTCTCGTAGTTGCCGATGACGACGAAACGCGTGCGGTTGTGCGGATCGTCCTCCACGTTGGCGCGCACCACGTGCAGGCCGTAGCGGTTGGCCGCCTGCACGCTCGCCAGCGCGGCGATGGTTTCATCTTCGCCCGCCACGCGCGCGGCTTCGGCGTTGCTCGACACCGCCTCGCGCTCCAGGTGCGGGTAGTGCGTGTTCAGCCAACGCTGGCACTGCGCCAGCGCCTGCGCATGCGCGCGCACCACTTTCACCTGCGACATGTCGCCGGTCTTGTGCAGCAGGTTGTGGTGGACCCGCAGCGCGATCTCGCCGCTGATCTTCAGCGACGTCTGCAAAAACAGATCGAGCGTGCGCGATACCACGCCTTCGGTCGAATTCTCGACCGGCACCACGCCGCAATCGACCGTGCCGGACTCCGCCGCGCGGAACACCTCATCGATGCTCGGGCACGGCACCGGCTGGATCTCATGCCCGAAGTGGGCGAACACCGCCTGCTCCGTGAACGTACCCGTCGGGCCGAGGTAACCGATGCGCAGCGCCTGCTCCAGGCCGCGGCACGCCGACATCACCTCGCGCCAGATGGCCGCGATGCTCTCGTCGTGCAGCGGGCCCGCATTGCCCGACTGCATCTTGCGGATGACCTGCAGCTCGCGGTCCGGCCGGAACGCCGGCGACGAATAGCGCTTCTTCACCTCGCCCACTTCCTGCGCCACCTTGGCGCGGTCCGAGAGCAGGCTCAGCAGCTGGTTGTCGATCGCGTCGATCTGCGTGCGCAACGGCGCCAGCTCCGCCGCGAGTGCGGCGTCCTTGTTTTGCTTCGTATCGTCTGACTGACTGGTCATTGTAGGAATCGGGTTCGGCAACGGATTGCAAATTGCCACGCAAAGCGGGCGCTTCGCGCAATGTTCTGCCGTGGTTGAGCGGGTGCCTTCTGCGCTTAGGCGGCCGACCGCTCGAAATCGCGCATGAAGTCGACCAGCGCCTCCACACCTTCCAGCGGCATCGCGTTGTAGATGCTCGCCCGCATGCCGCCCACGGACTTGTGGCCCTTGAGCTGCACCAGCCCACGCTCGCGCGCCTGCGCCAGGAACGCCTCGTTGCGGGACTCGTCATTGAGGAAGAACGGCACGTTCATGCGCGAACGGCACGACGGATGGATGTCGTTGCGGTAGAAGCTGCTGGCGTCGATGAAGTCGTACAGCATCTCCGACTTGACGATATTGCGCGTCTCCAGCGCCTCGACGCCGCCCTGGCGCTTGATCCACTGGAACACCAGCCCAGCGACGTAGATCGCATAGGTGGGCGGCGTGTTGTACATCGAGCCATTCTCGGCCACCAGGCGCCAATTGAACGCCGATGGGCACAGCGGGTGGGCATGGCCGAGCAAATCCTTGCGCACGATGGCGATGGTCAGGCCGGCCGGGCCGATGTTCTTCTGCGCGCCGCCATACAGGACTTGGTAACCATTCCAGTCGATCGACCGCGAGAGGATATGGCTCGACACGTCGGCCACCACCACGCGCCCGTGCGCTTGGCCAACATCCGGCGTCTCCTGATACTCCACGCCGACGATGGTCTCGTTGGTGCACAGGTGCACGTAGGCCGCATCGTGCGACAGCTGCCACGTCGACACATCCGGAATCTTGTGGAAGCGCTCGGCTTCGCTGGTCGCGGCGATGTTCACCTGACCATACTTGCGCGCTTCCTGCTGCGACTTGACCGACCAGGTGCCGGTGACGACGTAGTCGGCCTTCGGGCCGTCAACCGACAACCGCCGCATCAGGTTCAGCGGCACGATGGCGTTCTCGGCGATGGCGCCGCCCTGCAGGAACAGGATCTCGTAGTTGTCCGGCACCGCCAGCAACTCGCGCAGGTCAGCAAAGGCCTGCGCCATGATGCTTTCGAACTCGCGGCCGCGATGGCTCATCTCCATCACGCTCATGCCGCTGCCCTGCCAGGAGAGCATCTCTTCCGCCGCTTGCTGCAGCACTTCGGCCGGCAGCACGGCCGGCCCCGCCGAAAAGTTGTAGACACGTGCCTGGCTGGCTTGGAGGGCGAGATCGGCTTGACTCATGGGCGAAAGGACAAAAGAAAAATGGCTGTCTGGGCGCAAACCCAAACAGCCATTATCCATCAATCGACGGCGCGACGGGGATCGCGCCGGTTCAACGATGATTACTTGCCCTTCTTGGCGGTGGTCGCCAGGCCGATTTCCTTGTCAGCCATGTCGCGCATGGACTTGCCGACTTGCGGACCGTACTTCTGCATCACGCTGCCCCACACTTCCTGCATCGCCTTGCCCTGGTTGGTCATGAACGCTTGGCCGCTCGGGGTCTTCAGGAACGTGGTCAGATCCTTGATCTGTTGCGTCGTGTAGTACTTCGACAGCGAGTCGTAGTGCGCTTGCAGAGCGTCCTTGCGGAAGGTATCGGTTTCGAAGGCCTTGCCGGCACCATCGGTCATGCGCTGCACGGCGCCGTTCTGCTTCAGCTTGTCGACGGCAGCCTGCTTCTGCTTGTCGTCGAGCGACTTGTTCTCGACCAGTGCTTGTTCCAGCACCAGCGGGGCTTCCTGCTTGGCACCGTTTTCCAGCACTTCACCCTGACCGCGGATTGCCTGGTCGACGTTCATGGTCGTCAGCAATTCCTTGATGGCAGCCGTCTTGTCAGCATCGCCACCAGCGGTTTGTGCGAAGGCAAACAGCGGCGCGAAACCTGCCACCACGATCAGATGTTTGAGACTCTTGTGCATTGTTGCTCCCTTGAGATAAGCGTTGCGTTTAGGCCGG
>CAJXMR010000260.1 GCA_913056305.1 uncultured Ralstonia sp. | reverse complement strand
TGTCGTCGCGCAGGCCGCGCGAGAACACGCGCTCCTTCATCTTCTCGCGCGCCTCACGCATGGTCGTGCGGATCTGCTTGAGCTGCACGCTCTTGATGATCTCCGCGCTATGGCGGCCGAACACCGTGCGCAGCGCCTGGAACTTGGCGATGCTCTGCTCGAACTCTTCCTTCTCGCCCTGCACGCGCGTGAGCATGTGCTTGACCATCGTGTGGTTCTTGCCGCGCAGGCCGCGCAGCTCGAACAGCTGCTCGACGATGTCGCGGCGGCGCATCTGCAGCAGCTGCTGCGCGCCGGCAGCCATGTCCTTCACCGCCAGTTGCACCTGCTCGGTGACGATCTCGCGACGCTGGGGAATCAGCTGGTCGGACAGCACCGACTCCAGCTCCGGCAGACGGCTCTTCGCGAGCAGCGCACCGTCGTGGCTGACCTTGGCCAGCAGGCCCTTCTGCGCCGACACCGGATACACGCGCTCGACGTCGATGTCGAGCACCTGCGCCGTGGTCATGATCTGGCGGCTGACTTCGCTCTCGATTTCCTGCTCGGTCTTGAGCGGGTCCCACAGGCCGTCGACCTTGTTGAGCACGGCGATGCAGCCCTTGCGCTGGCCGCCGCCCACGTGCGTGCGCCACAGCTCCAGGTCGCTCTTGGTCACGCCGGCGTCGGCCGCGAGCACGAACACGACCACGTGCGCGTCCGGAATCAGGCGCAGCGTCAGTTCAGGCTCCGTACCGATCGCGTTCAGGCCCGGCGTATCCAGGATCACCAGACCCTGCTTGAGCATCGGATGCGGGAAGTTGATGATCGCGTGGCGCCACTTCGACACTTCCACCGTGCCCGCGGCGTCCACCGCAAAAGCGGCATCCGGATCGGCGTCGTTGTACAGGCCGAGCTGCTCGGCCTCTTCCTTGGGCACGCGCACGGTTTCCACCACGTGGCGGAACGCTTCGAGCATGCCCTCGGGCGACGACGGATCCAGCGGCACCGACAGCCAGTGGCTCCCGGCATCGCGGAAGTCAGCAGTCGAGGCGTCGTGCAGGCGCGTCTCGATCGGCAGCAGACGGATCGACGGCGGGTTGCTCTCGTCGTACATCAGCTCGGTCGGACACATCGTGGTCCGGCCCGCCGACGACGGCAGGATGCGGCGGCCGAAGTCCGCAAAGAAGATCGCGTTGATCAGCTCGCTCTTGCCGCGGGAGAACTCGGCAATGAAGGCGACCTTGAGCTTGTCGCTGCGCAGCACGCCGCGGATGCGCTGGGCGCGCATGTCGGCCTGGGCGTCGTACAGCTCCTGGGCTTGCAGCCAGTCCTGGAATTCCCCCACCGATTGCAGTACCGATGCGCGCCAGGTGCTGTACTGCTCGAACTGTGTGCTCAGTGTGTTGTTCATCGTTCTGTCTTGTTTTGTGCGCGACCCGACAATGCAAAATGCGCGCGCTCTCCCGGCATCGCAGCTACCGCCTATTACGGCACATAAATGCACAAATTTAGGTGGAACGATACAGGGAACTGCCCCATTTCGGTGGAACTTTCCACGCTGTGGCAACGGCTGGCGCGGCAAGTGTTGCGGGATGCCATCGGCGGCCGCACACCCTACTTCGAAATCCTTGCGAAATGCCTTGCAAGGCGCTCCACCAGCCGGTTTGGGCGGCCGCTGCGGCGGGCTCGTCAGCGCTGGCAGCTTGGGCAGTAGAACGTCGAGCGCTGGCCCTGCACGATCTGGCGGATCGGGGTGCCGCACACCCGGCAAGGCAGGCCGGCGCGGTCGTAGACGAAGGCTTCCAGCTGGAAATAGCCGCTCTGGCCGTCGGAGCCGACGAAATCGCGCAGGGTGCTGCCACCGCGCGAGATGGCATCGGCCAGGGTGGCGCGGATGGCCTCGGCCAGCGCCGCATAGCGCGGCCGGCTGATGCGGCCGGCCGCGGTGGTGGGCCGGATGCCAGCGCGGAACAGGCTTTCCGAGCAATAGATATTGCCGACGCCGACCACAATGTCGCCGGCCAGCAGCACCGTCTTGATGGCGGCGCTACGGCCGCGCGTGCGGGTGTGCATCCAGTCGCCGTTGAAGCGCGCGTCGAAGGGCTCGATGCCGAGATTGCGCAGCAGCGGGTGCTCGGCCAATGCGTCTTCATCCCCGGCGTGCCACAGCACGGCACCAAAGCGGCGCGGGTCGCGGTAGCGCAAGGTCACCACTGCCCCGCCGGCGTCGGCGAGCTCGAAGTCGACGTGGTCGTGCGGGCCTGGAGGCACCGGCGTCTCGAGCACGCGCAGGGTGCCGGTCATGCCCAGGTGGATCAGGAGCCAGCCGCCCGTTGGGTCGGGCAGCCGTCCGGCAGGGTGGCTCGCGTCGGGCATGCATTCGATCAGCAGGTACTTGCCCCGGCGCAGCAGGCGCGTGACGGTCAGGCCGGCCAGCAGCTCGGGCAATGCCGGATCGATCGGCCAACGCAGCCCATGATGGCGCACCACGGCGCACACGATGCGCCGCCCCGTCACATGCGGCACGAGCCCCAGGCGGGTGACTTCGACCTCTGGCAACTCAGGCATCGAACCTCCGTGACATGTGACGCTCCAATTCTTTTTACCGATTCGGCGATTGTAGTGGTCAGGCTACAATGGCCCGAACCGATTCCGGAGTCTCTAGACCATGCCGCACGCCTCCCCCCGCCTGCCCGCGACGCAACGTTCCGCGCGCTTTCCGCGCAGCCGGGCGCTTCTGCTCGCCTCGCTGCTGGCGGGAGGGTTGACCAGCTTGCCGGCAGGGGCCTTGACGCTAACGCCGCTGACGCCGCCCGCGCCATCGTCCGCCCTGTTGGCGCAGGTGAAGCCCGCGGAAGGCAAGGCCGCACCGCACGCCGCCGTCCAGCCGGAAAAATCGCGGCCACGCGGCAGCCTGCTCGGCACGGAGCGCACCGACCTGCCAGCCGTGCCGCTCAACGAAGACATCATGTACCGCGTGCTGGCGTCGGAAGTGTCGCTGCAGCGCGGCCTGGTCGAGCCGGCGTATCGCACGTACCTTGACCTCGCGCGCGATACGCGCGACCCGCGCTTTGCCCAGCGCGCCACCGAGATCGCCTTCCTGACCCGCTCCCCCGCCCAGGCGCTGAACGCCTCGCGGCTGTGGGTCGAGCTGTCGCCGACCTCGATGCCAGCGCGCCAGGTGCAGCAACTGCTGCTGGTGGCGACCGGCCAGTGGTCCGAAGTCGAGCCGATGCTGCTGGCGCAGTTGAACAAGGTCTCGCCGGGCCAGCGTGCCGATGCCATCCTGCAACTGCAGCAGCAGATGTCCAAGAGCAACGACCCAGTTGGTGCCGTGACCGCCCTGCAGCACATCACCGTGCACGACATGCAGCGGCCGGAGACGCATCTGGCGCTGGCGCGCGCCAGGGTGGTCGCCAAGGACAACCCCGGCGCGCTGTCCGAGCTCGACACCGCGCTCAAGCTGCGCCCCGGCTTTGAAGACGCCGCCATCCTCGCCGCCGAACTGCGCGCCGACGACAACCCCGACGCCGCCATCGCCGGTCTGCGCAGCTTCCTGAAGGTGGCGCCGGCCTCCATCGACGGCCACCTCGCGCTCGCCCGCATGTACCTGGTGCGCAACGACCAGGACAAGGCGCGCGCCGAGTTCGAAGCGCTCAAGAAGATCGCCCCCAAAGATGCGCGCATCACGCTCGCGCTGGGCCTGCTGAACCTGCAGCAGCGCCAGTACGACACCGCCGAGCGCTACCTGAAGGACTACGTCGCGGCGACCGCCAAGTCGCCCTCGCTGAGCCCCGAACCCGGCTACCAGGCGCTGGCCCAGCTGGCCGAAGAGAAGCACGACTACGCCGGCGCCATCGCCTGGCTGGACAAGATCACCGGTTCGGCCAGTGGCGACGCCGACGGCCAGATCGTGCTGGCCGCCGGCATCAAGCGCGCGCAGCTGCTCGGCAAGCTGCGCCACATCGACGAAGCCCAGCAGGCCTTCGACGAACTCGTCGCCGATTCGGAAGACATCCCCGACGGCCCGCGCCGCCAGGCCCTGATGGACGGCATCCGCCAGGCCGAGATCGGCATGCTGATGGACGCCAAGGCCTACGGCCGCGCCCGCGCCCGCGTGAGCGAGCTGCTCAGGAACGACCCGGACAACGTCGAATACTCGTACCAGCTCGCCATGCTCGAAGAGCACGACGGCCACTACGACAACATGGAAACCCTGCTGCGCAAGGTGATCGACCTGCGCCCGGGCCAGGCCATCGGCTACAACGCGCTCGGCTATTCGCTGGCCGATCGCAACGTGCGCCTGCAGGAAGCGCAGGAACTGCTCGAGAAGGCCGTCTCGCTGGCGCCGGACGATCCCTACATCGCCGACAGCCTCGGCTGGGTCAAGTACCGCCGTGGCGACCTGCCCGCCGCCACCGACATCCTGCAGAAAGCCTGGAGCGCCGCACCGCAGGCCGAGATCGGCGCGCACCTGGGCGAGGTGCTGTGGCAAGCGGGCAAGCAGGACGACGCCCGCAAGGTGTGGACGGAAGCCGCCAAGCTCGACATCAACGACACCACGCTGCGCGATACGCTGCGCCGCTTCGGCCAGCCCATCCCAGGCGCTCCCGCGAGCGCGAACTGATGGCGATGCGGGTTTCGCGCGCACTCGGTGCGCTCGTGCTGGGTGCGGGCTGCGCGCTGTTTGCCGGCTGCGCCAGCGTGCGTCCGGCCAATGATCTCTTCGCCGGCGCCCAGGACGGCGACGCCACCATCACGCGCTACCAGGGCCGCTTCTCTGCGCGCTACATGCAGGGCGACGCGCAGCAGAGCGCGGTCGGCAGCTTCCTGTGGCGCGAGCGCGGCACCGACGTGCAGCTCGAGCTGATGTCGCCGCTGGGCCAGACGCTGGCGATCGTCAGCCAGAGCGAGCGCGGCGCCACGCTGGAACTGCCCAACCAGGCCCCGCGCCGCGCGCCCGAAGTGGACACGCTGATGCAGGATGCGCTCGGCTTCTCGCTGCCGGTCTCCGGCCTGCGCGACTGGCTGCGCGCCCGTCCGGCGCCCGGCACCCCGGCCCGCGTGGCACGCGACGCGCAAGCGCGCCCCGAGACCATCGAGCAGAACGGCTGGACCGTGCGCTATGTGAGCTGGAGCGATGACAGCGTAACGGATGCGCGCGTGCACCGGCTGGACCTCGACCGCTTGCAGGACGGCAATGGCCCGCTCTCCGTGCGCCTCGTGCTCGACCAGTAACACCGTCACCGTTTGATCATGCCTTCCGCGCCCGCCGAACTGCGCGACTGCCCCGCGCCCGCCAAGCTCAATCTCTTCCTGCACGTGGTCGGCCGCCGGCCCGACGGCTACCACCTGCTGCAGACCGTCTTCCAGTTGATTGACTGGTGCGACACGCTGCACTTCGCACGCCGCACCGACGGCCGCCTCGTGCGCACCACCGACATCCCCGGCGTGCCGGCTGACGACGACCTCGTGATCCGCGCCGCACGCCTGCTGCAGGCCGAGACCGGCTGCCGCTACGGCGTCGACATCGCGGTGGAAAAACGCCTGCCGATGGGCGGCGGCATCGGCGGTGGCTCGTCCGATGCGGCGACCACGCTGCTCGCGCTCAACCGCCTGTGGGGCCTCGACCTCCCACGCACGAAGCTGATGGCGCTCGGCCTGCAGCTCGGTGCCGATGTGCCCTTCTTCGTGTTCGGCCAAAACGCCTTCGCCGAGGGCATCGGCGAAGAACTGACGCCCGTCGCGCTGCCGCCGGCCGCGTTCGTGGTGATCCATCCGCGTGTCCATGTCCCCACGCCCGCAATTTTTTCCGATGAGGGGTTGACACGTGACACACCGCTCACCATAATTACGGACTTTCCTGCCCGTCAAAATGTTTTCGCTTACGGTCGCA
>CAJXMR010000259.1 GCA_913056305.1 uncultured Ralstonia sp. | reverse complement strand
GGCGCGCGCGAGCTGCAGCAGGCGCTGGGCCAGGCGCGCATCGGCGGGCATCTCGCTGGCGTGCTCGAACTCGTCGAAGATCAGGCGAATGCGCTCGCACAGTTGCTGCATCAGCGCCCACATGCCGGCCGGGTAGGCGGCCACCACGCGTGCAAAGGCGGCGCTGCCGAGCAGGACGAGGGTGGTCGGCCCCTGCGCGTGGGCGCTGTGGGTGCGGCCGCGGCCGTCGATCAGGGCGATCTCGCCGAACCACTCGCCGGGGCGTAGCACGCCGTAGACGAGCTCGCTGCCGGCATCGGTCGTGCGGCTGATGCGCACGCGGCCCCGCACAATCAGAAACATGCCCTGCGCCTGGCCGCCGTGGGGGTGGATGCATTCGCCATCCGGGTAGGTGATGACGCGCGTGGCCGGGGCGATCTCGGCCAGCAACTCAGACGGTGCGTCGCGCAGCCAGCCTTGTGCGAGTTGCGCGGGCGTGGCGGAAACAGCGGCTGGGACGGCGGGCGAGGCTTCGGCAGGCATGGCGGCAGGATGCAGCGAAGGGCGGACGGGTCATTGTCAAACGCTTGACAGTCTGCGCGCAAGACCCGGGCACAGAATGGCCGCCAAGCCGCGCGCTGATGATGCGGCACCGACGATCCGTTCAGGCGACGAAGGAGACACCCCCAATGACCACCCACACCGCCCCGCGCGCCACCTTCTCCCACATGGAGCACGGCACGCGCGAAGACTGGGCCGCCATCTCGGCCGAATTCATGCCGTTTGCCCGCGCATTGCCCGACCGCGTGCTGGCGCACTTGCAGCTGCTCGACGGCGATTGCGGCGGCTTCCCGATCGACCGCCTCGCGCACTCCCTGCAGACCGCCACGCTCGCCCACCGCGACGGCCGCGACGAGGAATACGTGGTCTGCGCGCTGCTGCACGACGTCGGCGACACGCTGGGCAGCTTCAACCACCCGGACATCGCCGCCGCCATCCTCAAGCCCTTCGTGAGCGCCGAGAACCTGTGGATGGTCGAGAAGCACGGCATCTTCCAGGGCTACTACTTCTTCCATCACCTGGGCCTGGACCGCAACCTGCGTGAGCAATACCGCAGCCAGCCCGACCTGTTCGAGCGCACCGCCGAGTTCTGCGCCAAGTACGACGCCGCCGCCTTCATGCCCGATTACGACAACCTGCCGCTGTCGTTCTTCGAGCCGATGGTGCGCCGCGTGCTGGCCCAGCCGCGCAACTCCATCTACGTGAAGGAAGGCGAGGCGGAGATCGCCAAGCCGAAGGCCGCCTAAGCGCTCACCACATTGACGGGCGCGCCCGCCGCCCACGCCGCCACGTTGGCGAGCGTGGTGTCGGCGATGCCCGCCAATGCCTCGCGCGTGAAGAACGCCTGGTGCGCGGTGACGATGACGTTGGGAAAGCTCAGCAGCCGCGCCAGCACGTCGTCCTGCAGCACGTCGGCCGAGCGGTCCTCGAAGAAGAGGTCGGCTTCCTCCTCGTACACGTCCAGCCCCAGGTGGCCGAGCTGGCCGCTCTTGAGCGCGTCGACGAGCGCCGGGCTGTCGACCAGGCCGCCGCGGCTGGTGTTGATGAGCATCGCGCCCGTCTTCATGCTGGCCAGCGCGCCGGCATCGATCAGGTGGTGCGTGTCCGCCGTGAGCGGGCAGTGCAGGCTGACGACGTCGGACTGCGCCAGCAGCTCGGGCAGCGGCACGTAGGCGACGCCCAGCGCCGCCAACGATGCCTGCGGAAACGGATCGAACGCCAGCAGCCGGCAGCCGAAGCCGGCCATGATGCGCGCGAACACCTGCCCGATCTGCCCGGTGCCGACCACGCCCACGGTCTTGCCAGCCAGGTCGAAGCCCAGCAGGCCATCCAGCGAGAAATCCCCCTCCCGCGTGCGGTTGCAGGCGCGGTGCAGGCGCCGGTTGAGCGTGAGGATCATGCCGACCGCATGCTCGGCCACAGCATGTGGCGAGTAGGCCGGCACCCGCACCACCGTCAGCCCCAAGCGTTGCGCTGCCGCCAGGTCGACATGGTTGAAGCCGGCCGAGCGTAGCGCGATCAGGCGCGTGCCACCGGCCGCGAGCACAGCCAGCACCTCTGCGCTCAGGCTGTCGTTGACGAATGGGCAGACCACCTCGAAGCCCGCCGCGAGCGGTGCAGTCTGTGCATCCAGGTGGGCGCGCTGGAACACGAGATCGAAGCCGCGGTTACCGCGCGACTGGGCGGCGCGGAAGCTGTCTTCGTCGTAACGGTGGCTGCTGAAGAAGAGGATGCGCATGGCGGTGGGGCGATTGAGTGGTGTGTGCGCAGCTTACCCGCACCGCCAGGCGCGGGCGTGTCTAGAGCGTCAGCACGATGCGGCCGTCGACCTTGCCGGCTTTCAGATCGGCGAGGACCTGGTTGATGTTGTCGAGCTTGTCGCGGTGGATATGCGCGCGCACCCGCCCCTCGGCGGCAAACTCCAGCGATTCCTGCAGGTCGCGCCGCGTGCCGACGATGGAGCCGCGCACCGTGATGCCGTTGAGCACGGTCGAGAAGATCGGCAGCGGAAAATCCCCCGGCGGCAAGCCGTTCAGCGAGATCGTGCCGCCACGCCGCACCATGCCCAGCGCCTGTGCAAAGGCGCTGCGCGACACGGCTGTCACCAGCACGCCGTGCACGCCGCCGATCTCCTTCTGGATGACGGCGGCCGGGTCCTGCTGCGACGCATCGACGGCCAGCTTGGCGCCCAGCTCGCGCGCCAGCGCCAGCTTCTCGGGCGCTACGTCCACCGCCACCACGTGCAGCCCCATGGCGATCGCGTACTGCACCGCCACGTGGCCCAGCCCGCCGATGCCCGAGATGGCGATCCACTGCCCGGGCCGGGTGTCGGTCATGCGGATGCCCTTGTAGACCGTCACGCCCGCGCAGAGGATGGGCGCGATCTCTTCAAAGCCGACCTGCGCGGGCAGGTGACCGACGTAGTTCGGATCGGCCAGCACGTATTCGGCATAGCCGCCGTTGACGGAGTAGCCGGTGTTCTGCTGGTCGTGGCAGAGGGTTTCCCAGCCGCTCAGGCAGTGCTCGCAGTGGCCGCAGGCGGTGTAGAGCCAGGGCACGCCCACGCGGTCGCCTTCCTTGACGGCCGTCACGCCTTCGCCCACCGCCGCCACGAAGCCGACGCCTTCGTGCCCGGGGATGAAGGGCAGGCGCGGCTTGACGGGCCAGTCGCCGTCGGCGGCGTGCAGGTCGGTATGGCAGACCCCCGAGGCTTCGACTTTGACGAGGATCTGGCCGCGCCCGGGTGTCGGCACGGGCACTTCCTCAATGCGCAGGGGTTCGCAAAACGCGTGGACGACGGCGGCTTTCATCGACTGGGCCATGACAGGGTCTCCGGGGGACAGGAGCCTCCAGTCTTGTCGATGGCCTGCCTCGCCGGGTTGACGTGAGTCAACCGCCAGGGCGGGCGATGCCGTGCTTGCGCAGCTTGCGATACAGCGTGTTGCGGCTGATGCCCAGCTGCTCGGCGGCCGGTGCCATGCGCCACTGGTGTGCGGCCAGTGCGGCGAGCAGTGCGGTCTTCTCGGCATGGTCGAGCGGCGTGGCGGGTTCGGTGGCCTCGTCGGGAGCCGGGCGCAGCGGCGCCGGCAGGTCGCACAGGCGGATGCGGTCGTCGTCGGACAGCGCCACCAGCGTGCGCAGCACGTTGCGCAACTGGCGCACGTTGCCGGGCCAGGGCTGGGCAAGCAGCGTGTCGCGCGCGTCGTCGTCCAGGCGGATCGCCCGCCCGCGGGCTTCCTCGGCCAGCACGTGTGTGAGCAGCGCGGCCTTGTCGGCACGCTCGCGCAGCGGCGGCAGGGTGATCTGCAGGCCGTTCAGGCGGTAGTACAGGTCTTCGCGGAACGTGCCTTCATGCACGCGCGCTTCCAGATCGCGGTGGCTGGCGCTGATGACGCGCACATCCACCGCCTGCGCCTCGCCGCCGATGGGCACCACGGTGCGCTCTTCCAGTACGCGCAGCAGGCGGGTTTGCAGCATCAGCGACATGTCACCGATCTCGTCGAGGAACAGCGTGCCGCCGTCGGCCTGCTGCAGCTTGCCGCGCATGCCTTCGCGGCGCGCGCCGGTGAAGCTGCCGCCGCGGTAGCCGAACAGCTCGCTCTCGATCAGCGTCTCGGGGATCGCCGCGCAGTTGATGGCGATGAAGGGTTGCGTGGCGCGCGTGCTGGCTTGGTGCACCGCCTTGGCAAACGCTTCCTTGCCGGTGCCGGTCTCGCCGTGCAGCAACAGCGGTACGTCGTGTTCATAGACGCGCAGGGCGCGGTGGAAATCGGTGCGCAGGCCGTCGGTTTGCAGACAGAGGCCGGGTGTGGCCTGCCTTGGCTGGGACGTGAGCGAGGTATTCGCCGCCGGGCGCGGACGCGGTGCACGCAGCAGGCCGAACAGCGTGCGGCCCCGGTGCGTGGTGAGCGGCCAGGCTACGCCGGAGGCGTCGGTCGCGCGCGCCAGGAAGGCATCGGCCGACAGATCGAACACCGCATCGACCGGCTGCCCGAGCAGCGCCTGCCGCGATGCCCCCAGCAGGTTCAGCGCGCTCTGGTTGGCCGCGTGGATGCGCCCGTCGCCGCCCACCGCCAGCAGCCCTTCGCTGAACAGGCCGACATATTCCGGCTGCGCGTGGAAGCGCAGCAGCCAGTCGTGCGCGAAATGCTGCAGGAAGGTGCCGCCCTCGATCACCTTGGCCGACAGGTTGACCAGCGCCGTGGTGTGGAACTGCCCCTGGCGTGACAGCTCGCGCGGGATGGATGACACGTCCAGCACCGCCAGCAGGTTGCCGTGCGGGTCGAACACCGGGCTCGCGGAGCACGACAGGTCGATGTGCCGGCTGCGGAAGTGTTCGTCCTGGAAGATGGTGAGCGCCCGCTGCTCGACCACGCAGGTGCCGATGCCATTGGTGCCTTCGCTGGCCTCGCTCCAGTCGGAGCCGGACCACAGGCCGGCTTGCTGGAACAGCACGCGCTCGGCGTGGTCGGCAATGCAGTCGAGGATCACGCCGTCGGCGTCGGTCAGCACCACCACATGGCCATCGCCGGCCAGTTGGCGATGCAGGCTGGCGAGCTCGCTGCCGGCGATGTTGAGCATCGGCTGCAGGCGCTCGCGGCGTTCGCGCAGGCGGGCGGCTTCGAGCACGG
This sequence comes from uncultured Ralstonia sp., assembly GCA_913056305.1. Taxonomy (GTDB): domain Bacteria; phylum Pseudomonadota; class Gammaproteobacteria; order Burkholderiales; family Burkholderiaceae; genus Ralstonia. Next base: position 715 of record CAJXMR010000259.1, on the reverse strand, counting down.
CCGGTGCGCCGGCATGGGCGGGGTCCAACTGGTGCTGCTGCAGGCAGCGCCGCCAGGAGCGGGCGATGGAGGGGTCGGCGGCGGGGCCGCTCACGGGCGCGTCGTGCTGCGCGAGCGTCAGCACCTGGCCGGTGTGTTGCGACATGCGGTGGTCCAGCAGCATGGCTTTGTCTCCTTCGCCCACCGTTCGTCGGCGGATCGGGTGTCCCGAAATGGTACAGGTGTCACAGGGTCCTGTACCAACCCCGGCACACCCCCTTGACCCAGCGCAACGATGGGATGACCGCCCAAGCGCGCCACGACGTGGTTTGCCGTCCATCGCGCGGACATGGCCCGGGCTTTGCAATGCCCCACCGGACGCCGGCGCAATCAGGACGCTAGCGCCGCCCATATCACATCAGGAGACAACCATGCGTTACGCCCATCCCGGCACCCCCGGCGCCATCGTTTCGTTCAAGTCGCGCTACGGCAACTTCATCGGCGGCCAGTTCGTGGAGCCGGTCAAAGGCCAGTACTTCACCAACACCACGCCGGTGACGGGCGAGGTCATTGCCGAGTTCCCGCGCTCGAGCGCCGAGGACATCGACCGCGCGCTCGACGCCGCCCACGCAGCGGCGGACGCCTGGGGCCGCACCGCGGTGCAGGACCGCTCGCTGATCCTGCTCAAGATTGCCGACCGCATCGAGCAGAACCTCGAACTGCTGGCCGTGACCGA
>CAJXMR010000258.1 GCA_913056305.1 uncultured Ralstonia sp. | reverse complement strand
GACGGCTATCTTGACCGGTCTTGGGGGGCAACACGATGGCGGCGCTTCCTTGCGCGGGCCTGGTGGCTGTACCGCAATCCCGCCTACGGCTGGGATTACTGGCCCCTGGGCGTGTCTTTCGATCCGTCTGCATGGCGCGTGCTGCGCTACATCGATACCGACACTCTGACGCTGTTCGTAGCGATCGGCAATGGCTTCAACCTGTATTACCGCGGCCGCTTCGGCATGTTGAAGCTGGGGTGGAAGGCTTGGAACTGCTGGGATGGCAGCAATTGGAAGGCCGAACCGTTTGGGCCGTCGTGGCGACTGCCTCTGGCATTCACAGTATCGCCGTTCAAACGTCGCGTGTCGCAGCCAGCTGCGACCTAGACGAGAGAAAGACGGCGACCTGACCGGTGCTGCAAACACCGGCCAGGCCAGCCGACCCGCAGACATACCCTGCAAGTCAACCCTAGGCCGCCACTTTTGACGTCAAAAGCCCGGTGAGTTTAGCGGAAGTTTTAACGCTTGCAGATGCACACCAACGATATCCGCTGCGGCCACTGTGGCCGCAAACTGGCCAGCGGCCACTACGTGGTCCTGACCATCAAATGCCCGCGCTGCCGTGGCATGAATCATCTGAGGGCCGAGAGCCCCGAACAAGCGCGCCCGCGAGCGCCTGAAAACCGGGAGTCTCATGGACGCGAGTCCGATCATTCCATGGCTGGGCGGCAAGCGCCGCCTGGCTGACAAGCTGCTGCCGTTGTTTCCATCGCACGACTGCTATGTCGAGGTGTTCAGCGGCGGCGCGGCGCTGTTCTTCCTGCGCCAGGTGCCGGCAGGCGTCGAGGTGTTAAACGACATCAACGGCGAGCTGGTCAACCTGTACCGTGTGGTGCAGCACCACCTGGAGGAGTTCGTCCGGCAGTTCAAATGGGCGCTGTCGTCGCGCCAGGTATTCAAGTGGCAGCAGATGACGAACCCCGAGACTTTGACGGACATCCAGCGCGCCGCGCGGTTCTTCTACCTGCAGCATCACGCCTTCGGCGGCAAGGTCGACGGCCAGTCCTACGGCACGGCCACCACCGCGCCGATGGTGAACCTGCTACGCATCGAGGAGAACCTGTCGGCCGCGCACCTACGGATGAATGGCACCAACATCGAGAACCTGGCTTGGCAGGAGTGCGTGCGCCGCTATGACCGGCCGCACACGCTGTTCTACATGGACCCGCCGTACTGGCAGACCGAAGGCTACGGCGTGCCGTTCGGGTTCGAGAACTACCAGGAGATGGCCGAGCTGATGCGCACGTGCAAGGGCAAGGTCATGGTGTCGATCAACGACCACCCGGACATCAGGGAGGTCTTTGCTGGCCACCACATGGCCGAGCTGGATATCAAGTACAGCCTTGGCCAGGCGCACGGCAGGCCGCAGACGAGTGGCGAACTGGTCATCACGAACTGGAAGCCGGGCGACGGCTGCTTGTTCTAGTTCCCTTTAACCAGCGTTTCGCTGACATGGCAAGATCTAGGGTCATTTCACTGGAGGTGCCATGCCAGCAAGTCCCGACCGCGCACGTGACCGCAATATCCGGGGTCACATAAAACAGCGATACGCCACAGCGCTGGAGCAGGTAGATGAGCGGCCGTACTGGCAGTGGCTGGTGGGCGGCGAATGCAATTTTGGGTGCAAGCGTTGCTCCCCACGAGACGAAAGGGTATTTCACTACACCGATCCAATCTGGCAGCGACTTCCGCCTCTCCATACTCGATGCGGATGCCGTTTTCGGTCCTTGTCGCAGCGTCAGGTCGATGAAATGGGGCTGCAGGTGTCAACCGGGGCTGATTTCATGGACGCGCAAGGAAAGCCTAGCCAGCCGCCCCTGGCTGAAGGTTAAACGGCTGAGCGTCGCGTGCAAAGTGTGAGGGACGGTGCGAATTGGGCAAGGCAGCAACTTAGGACATGCTCCGGGTATCGCCTTGCTACCATTTACGCTGCAACGCTCGCTTATGCAGCGCAACTATTGGAGATGGTGCCGTGGGAAATACGACCGTAGCTGTTCTCTCTGGTGTATTCGCCATCTTGGTGGTGGTCGTCACCTACTTTTTAACCAAGTGGCGTGAACACGAAGCCGACTGGCGAAAGGCCAAACTAGAACACTATCGAGAGTACGTCGCAGCGCTATCCGGGGTGGTGCAAGGGCGGAATGTCACTCGTGAAGCGCACGCTCGCTACGCAGACGCTGTCAATGCTCTAACGCTCGTGGCATCGCCTTCTGTTTTGACAGCCCTATACGCGTTCCAGGATGAGATTTCCTACCGTAACACCCAACGTAGCGGTGAGCGCCACGATCACCTAGTGAACGTGCTGCTGCGAGAGATGCGTCACGACGTCCGCCCCCCACAGCGGCGCAGCTATGGGTCTGAACTCTCTATCAGGCTCATGTCGGTACCCCCGCCACAGGACGGCAGTATGCCTTGATCTGAGTGCGCCAAACCTCGCGCAAAACCGAGCCAGGCCGCGCGCGCCGTTACAGGTGGAGGCGGCCACGGAATCGCGCATCCACCTGGTACCGGCCAAGTAAGCCGCCGGCCAGGCTGGCAGCGCCAACAAAAACGCCACCGCTGTACGATGCGGTGGCGTTTTCCTTTGGTTCACCGATGGGAGTTCCGATGAAACCAGCCCTTCTCGTCGCACTGACCGCCGTGCTGCTCGGCGCCTGCTCCAACCAGCAGATGTACGACACCGCACAGAACTGGCAACGCAACCAGTGCAACCACCTGGCCGACAACGATGCGCGCAGCCAATGCGAAGCCCGCGCCAAGACCTCCTACGACAGCTATAACGACGCGCGCAACAACGCGACCGCCCGCTAGCCCGTGACAATCTTGACAACGTTCTAATTGGCTTCCCTGCCGGGGTGACCGAACATCGAGACATGTCACACCGCAACCGGGGGGTTCCATGTGTGTCCATGTCAAGGCGCGTCGACGCCTGCTGTCGGGCGTCGTCCTGTGCAGCCTCGCGTGCCCACTGCTGGCACAGGCCCAGAGCGCCGTCCTGCGTGTCACCGGCCGGATCGTGCCGGGGTCGTGCGTACCGGAGCTGACCGGCGGCGGCAACGTCGATTTCGGCGACATTCCCGCCACCACGCTCCCACGCACCGGCTACACCGATCTCGGCACGCGCCAGACCGCGCTCAAGGTGCAATGCCCCTTGCCGACCACCACCGCGATCCGCATCACCGATGAACACGCCGGCACACAGGTCGATGCGGCGCGCGCGGTACTCGGCAGCACATTAGCGACGTCGCAACTCTTTGGCTTGGGGCGTGCGGAAGGCGCAGGCGTCGGCGCCTATACCGTGCGGCTGACCACGCCCGCGACGGTGGATGGGAAAGCCCAGCCGCAGACGCTCGTCTCGCCCGATGGCAAGCAGTGGGCAACGGCGCAGGGCACGGTGTACCTGGACGGCAGCGGCGCACAGGCCTATGCCGCCGGCCAGCGGGCCGCCATCGCGCGCGGCAAGACGATGCTGTATCCGCTCACCGTGCACGCCGCGCTCAACCGGGCCGACGCCCTGCCGCAGGACAAGGTCATCGGCCTGGCCGGGCAGGCGACGCTGGAACTGGTGTATCCCTAGGCGGCCTGTGCTTGCGCCAGCGCGGCGCGCACAGCCTCGGCACGCGGGATGGGCGCGACGGCGCTATAGCCGGTGGTCGAGATGGCCGCGGCCACATTGGCGTAGCGTGCGGCTTCCACCGGCGAATCGCCCGCCACGATGCGCGCGACGAACGATCCGCCAAAGCAGTCGCCCGCCCCCGTCGCGTCGATGGCATGGACGGTGTGGCGCGGCACCAGCGTGCGCGACTCTGGCGTGGCCACGTAGCAGCCTTCCGCGCCCATCTTCAGCGCCACCAGCTTGACGCCCCAGCCCAGCAGCGTATCGACGATGCCGTCGCGGTCATGGCAATCGAGCAGCACGGTCACGTCATCCCAGCTCGGCAGGCAGAGGTCGCACGTGCGCATGGCCTCCTGCATGACGCCGCGGGCACGGGCCAGCGGCCACAGGCGCAGGCGCAGGTTGGTGTCGAACGAGACCAGCACGCCCGAGGCCCGTGCATGCGACATGGCGGCTAGGCCGGCATCGCACGCCGTGTCGCTGATGGCCAGGCTGATGCCCGACAGGTGAAACGCCTTGGCCGCCGCAATCGCCTGCAGCGGCAGTTGCGCGGTCTGGAAGCGGCTGGCGGCGGAACCTGCGCGCAGGTAGTCGAAGTGATGGCCGCGCGCGTCGTGCGAGACGAAGTACAGGCCGGTGGGGGCCTGCTTGTCGGTATGCACGTAGGTGTGGTCGACGCCCTCGGCCTGCCACAGCGCGCGCAGGGCCTGGCCGAAGCGGTCGCCGCCCACCGCGCTGATATAGGCGGTGCGCGCGCCCTGGCGTGCGGCGGCAATGGCGAAGTTGGACGTGTCGCCGCCGTAGCCGAAGGTCCACGACGTGCTGCCGCCATCGGCTTGATTGGCCTGGTTGAACTCGATCAGAGCTTCGCCATAGGCGAGGATGTCTGCCATGGACGCCCCGCTCAGAAGTACGTTTGCACGACGTCGACGACGTTGTACGCGTCATCGATGATCGGGATCTGGCGCCACTTGTCGAACGTCAGGCACGGGTGCGAGATGTCGAAGGCGATCATGTCGCCAACCTTGATGTCGTCGCCGGGGGCGATCTTCAGATAGGCGTGCTGGTCCATCATGCCGGTGACTTCCCAGTGCGCGGGCGTGGCCGTGGGTGTGGCGTCACCCGGGCGGTAGCGTTGCGCGGGCAGCGGCAAGCCTGCATCAAAGGCGGCATCGCGTTTGCCCAGTGCCACGATGGCGCGCTCAGCTTCCGGTACCGATTGCACGTAGGCCCACAGTTGCAGCGCCGGCAGCAGGCTGGAGCGCATCTTGTGCGCGACCGGGTTGCTGGCGTCAATGCGGGCCTGCGCGGCGCGGTAGATGCCGACGTCGTGCGTCAGGTAGCAGCCCGGGCGCAGCACCACGTCCAGCGCCTGGCCGATATCGGCCTTGGCGAATTCCTCGGCCACCACGTCGTACCACGCCGAGCCGGCGCCGGTCAGGATGGCCGGGTTGCGCTGCAGGCGGCCGGCGCGGGCCAGATCGCCGACGACCTGCACAGCACGCTGCAGGAAGGCGCGGATGTCGCCCTCTTCCTTGATCACGCCCTCATACACCTCGACGCCCGCCAGCTTGACGGCGCCATTGGCGCGCGTGAGCGCATCGAGCACCGATTGCAGTTGCGCGTCGTCGCGCACGCCGGTGCGGCCGCCCTGCACGCCCAGCTCGATCAGCACCTGGATGGACTTGCCCGCCTTGCCGAAGTATGCGGCAAGCTGGTCCACTTGGTCCGCCCCATCCACCAGGCAGAAGAATTCGAACGACGGATCGGCCAGCAGCTCGGCCAGGATGGCCATGTTGCGCTTGCCGACCAGTTGGTTGGCCATCAGCACACGGCGCACACCATGTGCATAAGCGACGCGCGTCTGGTGCGCGGTCGCCAGCGTGATCCCCCACGCGCCGCCGGCCAGTTGGCGCTGGAACAGGCGCGGTGCCATCGTCGTCTTGCCATGCGGCGCAAGCTTGGCGCCGTATTCGCCCACGAAGCGCTGCATCCAGGCCAGGTTGTGTTCCAGGCGCGTCTGCGACAGGACCGCCACCGGCAGATTCAGGTCTTCGTTCAGCACGTTCCAGCGCTGCGCGGCGACCTGCTCCGGCGTGCATGCGGCTTCCAGCGCACCCAGCCCCTTGTCGAGCGGGTTGACGACAGCGGCGTTGTCTCCTTGGTACTTTGTATCACTCATGGGAATCGACTCGTATGCCTTTGGGGGTAAACATTGGGTTGACACAATGATAGTGGCGAAACTATTCTCCGGGCCAGCCTGTTACAAAGT
>CAJXMR010000257.1 GCA_913056305.1 uncultured Ralstonia sp. | reverse complement strand
CCACGCGCGAGCAGGCCATCGCCCGCATGCGCATCGCCCTGTCGGAAATGGTGGTCGAGGGCATCCTGACCAACGTGCCGCTGCACCGTGACCTGATGCTCGATGCCAACTTCGTCGAAGGCGGCACCAGCATCCATTACCTGGAACACCGCCTGGAGCAGCAAGGCGTGGCCAAGGGCGGCAGCAAGTGACCTACCGCGAATGCGTGCTCGAAGTCGCGCGGGACGACGCTGAGGCGTTGTCTGAGGCGCTGTTCGACCTGGGCGCCCTGTCGGTGTCGGTGGAAGACGCCGATGCCGACACGCCCGACGAGGAGCCCCTCTTCGGCGAGCCCGGCCACGAGCCGACGCGCCTGGCGTGGAACCGCTCGCGCGTGGTCGCGCTGCTGGCCGACGATGCCGATCCGGCGCTGCTGGTCGCGGCCGCGGCCAATGCGATCGGCCTGTCGCCGGCCCCTGCGTACACCGTACGCGAGGTCGAGGAGCAGGACTGGGTGCGCGTGACGCAGGCGCAGTTCGAGCCGATCCACATCGGCGAGCACATCTGGGTCGTGCCCTCGTGGCACGACGCGCCGGAGCCTGACGCCGTGGTGCTGGAGCTGGACCCGGGCCTGGCCTTCGGCACCGGCAGCCACCCGACCACGCGCCTGTGCATGGAATGGCTGGAGCAGCACGTGCAACCGGGCGAGCGCACGCTCGACTACGGCTGCGGCTCGGGCATCCTGGCCATCGTGGCCAAGAAGCTCGGCGCGGGCGAGACGGTCGGTGTCGACATCGACCCGAACGCCGTCGAAGCCTCGCGCTACAACGCCGAGCGCAACCAGACGCAAGCCACGTTCAGCCTGCCCGACGATGCGCCCGAAGGCACCTTCGATCTGGTCGTCGCCAACATCCTGTCGAACCCGCTCAAGCTGATGGCGGCCATGCTGTGCGCACGCGTGCGCCCGGGCGGCCGGCTGATCCTCTCGGGCGTGCTCGAGCGCCAGGCCGAGGAAGTTGCCGCGGCTTACGCGTCTGCCATTCCGCTCACGGTGTGGCGCGCACGTGACGGCTGGGTCTGCCTGCACGGTGTGAAGCCCGCCTAAGTCACCGCCAGCGTCACCGCAAAGGTCGACGCTGGCGCAACTGTCTGCAATACTCGCGCGGTCGGCTTTTTTCTCCTCGTTCTGCATGGCATCCGCGCCACGTCTCGCCGCCCGCTGTCCCAACTGTCATACCGCGTTCCGCGTCGTCGCGGACCAACTGCGCCTGCGCGGCGGCCTCGTGCGCTGTGGGCGCTGTAACCACGTCTTCGATGGGCGTGCGCACCTGATCGAACTCGCCGCAACGCCTGCGCCCGAAGCGGCCACGCCCGCCGTACCCGCTGCAGCAGTGCCACGTCAGCCGGATCCACATGCCCCGAGCGCCGGCGCAGCACCGGCGTCGACGTCGGCTGCGCCCCAGACCGAAGCGCCCGCCGCAACGCCGCCGTCCGAAGACGACCACGGCTTCGGCATGACGCTGATCTGGGAAGAGGACGTCGCCGAAGACGGTGTCGCCGAGGTGCACCTGGGCGAAGTCGAAGGCGCGACGCCCACGCCCGAGGCCCAGCCGACAGCACCCGATACGCGCCCGCTGCCAGACGAAGCACCGGCGAAATCCGTCACGCAAGAGCCGCCCGCGCGCGAAGAGACCCCGGCCGCAGAACCCATCTCAGACGTACCTACCGCTGCGCCCGTCGCCAACGAGCCGCCTGCAGCCGAGCCGCCCGCGTCCGCCGATCCGTTCCACGGCCTGCCGCCGATCCGTGAGTTCGAGGACGACGAGGACAGCTTCGCCGCCGCCGTACCGAAGCAACCGTCGGCCGATCTGCCGGTCGAGCCGGCCGTTGCGCCTGTCGCCGTGCCCGCACCGACGCCGTCCGTTCCCGCACCCGTCGCGACACCCAAGCCCGTTGCGGAGAAGCACGATTCGGTCTGGATGCGCCATGAGACCGACGCGCACACGCTGTTCGCGCCGGTGCCGCGTCGCCATGGCCACCACCCGCGCCGCACCCACGACGAGCCCGCCGGCCCGACGCCGCAACGTACGCTGACGGGCGCACCACGTCCGCGCAAGGCACGTGGGCCGAACCACGGCGTCTCTGCCGCCACGCTCGATTTCCTGCGCGCTGCGCAGGCGCGCGAGCAGGTACGCAAGTCCACCGGCCGCCGCGCCCTGGCGCGCATCGTGATCGGCGTCCTGGCGGTGGTCGCGGTGGCGCAGGTGCTCTTCCTGGGCCGCTCGGAAATCGCCCGTCGCGCACCGTCCACGCGTCCGCTGTGGGAGGCCCTGTGCCAGCCGCTGCATTGCACCGTTGCCCCATCGCGCGATCTCGACGCGCTGCAGATCGAGTCGTCGCAGCTGCAGCGCCAGGAAGGTGACGCGTCCGATCAATATGTACTGACCGCCACGCTGCACAATCGCACCGGCGCCCCGGTCGCACTGCCGGCCATCGAACTGGTGACGACCGACCTGCAGGACCAGTTGCTCGCGCGCCGCGCCCTGTTGCCCGCCGACTACCTGACCCCCGCCGACCGTGCATTCGGTGTATCAGGCCTGCCCGCCCGCGCCGAACTGCCGATTCGGGTACGATTCCAGTCCCAGCACCCGACGGCCAACTATCGGGTCCTGATTTTCTACCCCTGATTCACCCCAACACGCATCAAACGAAGGAGCAGCACACCATGGCAAACGTGACCCTTGGCGGCAACCCGATTGAAGTCGGCGGCCAATTCCCGTCGGCTGGCGCGAAGGCCCCGGCATTCACGCTGGTTGGCAAAGACCTGAAGGACGTGTCGCTGGCTGAGTTTGCCGGCAAGCGCAAGGTGCTGAACATCGTGCCGAGCCTGGACACCCCGGTGTGCGCCACCTCCACACGCAAGTTCAACGAAGCCGCCTCGAAGCTGGACAACACGGTGGTGTTCTCGATCTCCGCCGACCTGCCGTTCGCCGCCGGCCGCTTCTGCGCCACCGAGGGCATCGAGAGCGTCGTGCCGCTGTCGACCTTCCGTGACAACGGCTTCAAGCAGGCCTACGGCGTCGACATCAAGACCGGCCCGCTGGCCGGCGTGACCGCCCGCGCCGTGGTGGTGCTCGACGGCAACGACAACGTTCTGTACTCCCAGCTCGTGCCGGAAATCAAGGAAGAGCCGAACTACGACGCGGCCCTGGCTGCGCTGAAGTAAGCTGCACGGATATTGCTGAGAGACTGGCCTCCCGTCTCTCATTCATCACACGGCCGCCCGCTTGGGCGGCCGCGTTCACATTTGGAGCTCTCCCAATATGGCCAGCGTGATCTGCGGCTCGATTGCCTACGACACCATCATGACGTTCGACGGACACTTCCGCGAACACATCCTGCCCGACAAGATCCACATCCTGAACGTGTCCTTCCTGGTGCCGACCATGCGCCGGGAGTTCGGCGGCTGCGCGGGCAACATCGCCTACACGCTCAAGCTGCTGGGCGGCGAGCCCATCATCATGGGGACCGTCGGCCAGGATGCCGGGCCGTATCTGGCGTACCTGAAGACGCTCGGCATCTCCACGCAGCACATCACGGAGATCCCCGACACGTTCACGGCCCAGGCCATGATCACGACCGATCGCGACAACAACCAGATCACCGCGTTCCACCCGGGCGCGATGAGCCAGTCGAGCGTCAATTCGGTCAAGGATGCGCTGCCGGCACGGCTCGGCCTGGTGGGCCCGGACAGCCGCGACGGCATGCTGCACCACGCCACACAATTTGCCGAAGCCGGCGTGCCGTTCATCTTCGACCTGGGCCAGGCGATGCCGCTGTTCGACGGCGCCGACCTACGCCGCTTCGTTGAACTCGCCAGCTACGTGGTGGTCAATGACTACGAAGCGCAGGTCATGCTGTCACGCACGGGCTACAGTGCGACGGAGCTTGCGCAGCGCGTCGAGGCCTTCATCGTCACGCGCGGGGAAGAAGGGGCGGAGATTCACGCCGGCGGCAAGCAGTACACTATTCCGGTCGTACCGGCCGAGCGTGTGGTCGACCCGACCGGTTGCGGCGACGCCTTCCGCGGTGGCCTGCTCTATGGCATCGAGAACGGCCTGGACTGGGAAACCACCGGCCGCCTCGCCAGCCTGATGGGCTCGCTCAAGATCGCGGTCCAAGGCCCGCAGAACCACGGCCTGCCCGTTGACGAGATTGCCCGGCGCTTCGAATCCGCATTCGGGTACCGGTATCAATAAGGAATCAACATGAACACCACCCTTCGCATCGGCGCCGCCGCGTTGTTGGCTGCAGCACTCGGCCTGCAAGGTTGCGCCATGGGCACCAACTCCAACAGCGCCTACACCTCGGGCCAGGCGCAGCGCGAGCAGACCGTGCGCTTTGGCACGGTGGACTCGGTCCGCAACGTCGTGATCGATCGTGAACAGACCGGCGTCGGTGCGCTGGCGGGTGGTGCCATCGGCGGCATCGGTTCGGCAGCGGCCATCGGGCGCGGCAATGGCTCGGTGGCGGCGGGCGTGCTGGGCGCCATCCTGGGCGGCGTCGCAGGTAGCGCGATCGAAGGCCAGGCGAACAAGCGCCCCGGCCTGGAGATCACCGTCAAGCTGGATAACGGCGAGTACCGCGCCATCACGCAGGACGCCGACGAGGCCTTCCGCCCGGGCGAGCGTGTGCGACTGTTGTCGTCGGGTGGCGTGACCCGTGTCACACACTGATCGACACACCGGCCTGACGCGCCCCTGACGGGGAGCGTTGACGCATCAAGAAAGCCGCATCGGCATCAAGCCGTTGCGGCTTTTTCGTGTCTGCGCGAAATCGACAGACAAGAAAAAGCCCGCCGGGGCGTGAGCCGATCGGCGGGCGGTGCAAGACACCAGGTCTTGCGGACCGGATACGCAGTATCCGATCAGGTGGGCGCGGGGTACGAAACCAGCGCGCCGCTGTGGTCCCGGAGGATCACCGTCACAAGAATGGCTTACGGACGGTTGCCGGTCGGGAACGGCCATGCCGCGGCCGGGTTCAGCGCGGTCTTGGCAGCGGGAGCAGCAGCAGCAGCCGGTGCAACGGCCGGAGCAGCAGCGGGCTTGGCGACAGCCTTCTTGGCCGGAGCCTTCTTGGAGGCGACCTTCTTCAGCGGGGCAGCCTTCTTGGCAACCGTCTTGCGGGTGGCGGCAACCTTCTTGCCAACTGCCTTCTTGGCAACGGCGGTCTTCTTGCCGACAACCTTCTTGGCAGCCGCGGTCTTCTTGCCGACGGCCTTCTTGGCGACGGCAGCCTTCTTGCCGACAACCTTCTTGGCGGCGGCGGTCTTCTTGGTGGCGACCTTCTTGGTGGCGGCAACCTTCTTGCCGACAACCTTCTTCGCAGCCACAGCCTTCTTGCCGGCGACCTTCTTGGCAGCGACGGTCTTCTTGGCCACAGCCTTCTTGGCGGTGGCGACCTTCTTGCCGACAACCTTCTTGGCGGCCGCGGTCTTCTTGGCAACGGTCTTCTTCGCGACGGCGGCCTTCTTGGTAGCGGCCTTCTTCACGGTGGCGACCTTCTTGCCGGCAGCCTTGGTGGTCTTCTTGGCAGCGGCGGCCTTCTTGGTCACAGCCTTGCCTGCAGCTGCCTTCTTCTTGGCCACTTCCTTCTTCAGGGCAGCGGCTTCGGCCTTGGCGTTCTTCTTGGCGGCTTCCAGCTTCTTCTTGGCCTTGGCAACGGTCTTGCCGACCGACTTGGCAGCCTTTTCAGCCTTCTTGGCCACGGTCTTCTCGACCTTGGCCACGGCCTTCTTGGCCTTGGCAACGCGGGTACCGGCAGCCTTGGTGGCGCGCTTGACGGTCTTCTTGACCGACTTCACTGCGTCTTCGGCAGCGTGGGCGATGGTCTCGCCAACGTTGGTGGCGGTTTCTTTGACGTTCTCGACGGCGTCGGTCACGACCGACACACCATTACCGTTGCTCATGTTGCCCTCCTGCGGGCCTTAAGTATCAAAACAGGGCGATGCTATACCGGCATTGACGATCGTGGAACGGGGCATGCGCCAGCAATCGCATCTGCTGCGACGACGAT
>CAJXMR010000256.1 GCA_913056305.1 uncultured Ralstonia sp. | reverse complement strand
GCCGCACGCTTGGCTTCGTTCGCCTTGGCTTCGTCCAGGTCGTGACCGCGGATTGCGGTATCGGCCAGCACGGTCACCTTCTTCGGCTGCACTTCTAGAATGCCACCGGCAACGAACACGAACTCTTCGCCGCCGTCTTCCTTCTCGATGCGCACGGCGCCCGGCTTGATGCGCGTGATCAGCGGCGTGTGGCCGGGCAGAATGCCCAGCTCGCCGGCTTCACCCGGCAGTGCCACGAACTTGGCATTGCCGGAGAAGATCTCCTGCTCGGCGCTGACGACGTCTACATGAATGGTTGCCATCTCGATTCCTTTGCTCAGAAAAGCGGCTTCCCTCAAATATCAGAAAGCCAGTACTGGCCCCGCCGCGTCACCTACAACGCACAGGGCCAGACGTCGCTCTTACTGGAGCTTCTTGGCCTTTTCGAAGGCTTCGTCGATCGAGCCGACCATGTAGAACGCCTGTTCCGGCAGGTGATCGCACTCGCCGTCCACCAGCATCTTGAAGCCGCGGATGGTTTCCTTCAGCGGCACGTACTTGCCCGGCGAACCCGTGAACACTTCGGCCACGTGGAACGGCTGCGACAGGAAACGCTGGATCTTACGGGCGCGGCCCACCGCCAGCTTGTCTTCCGGCGACAGTTCGTCCATGCCCAGAATCGCGATGATGTCGCGCAGTTCCTTGTAGCGCTGCAGCGTCTGCTGCACGCGACGGGCGACTTCATAGTGTTCCGTGCCGACCACTTGCGGGTCGAGCTGGCGCGAGGTCGAGTCGAGCGGATCGACGGCGGGGTAGATACCCAGCGCGGCGATGTCACGCGACAGCACGACGGTCGAGTCCAGGTGCAGGAAGGTCGTCGCCGGCGACGGGTCGGTCAAGTCATCGGCAGGCACGTACACGGCCTGGATCGACGTGATCGAGCCGGTCTTGGTCGACGTGATGCGCTCCTGCAGCTTGCCCATTTCTTCAGCCAGCGTCGGCTGATAGCCCACGGCGGAAGGCATACGGCCCAGCAGTGCCGACACTTCGGTACCGGCCAGCGTGTAGCGGTAGATGTTGTCGACGAAGAACAGGATGTCACGGCCTTCGTCGCGGAAGCGCTCGGCCATGGTCAGGCCGGTCAGCGCCACGCGCAGACGGTTGCCCGGCGGCTCGTTCATCTGGCCGAACACCATGGCCACCTTGTCGAGCACGTTGGAGTCCTTCATTTCGTGGTAGAAGTCGTTGCCCTCACGGGTACGCTCGCCCACGCCAGCAAACACCGACAAGCCCGAGTGCTGCTTGGCGATGTTGTTGATCAGCTCCATCATGTTCACGGTCTTGCCGACGCCGGCGCCACCGAACAGACCCACCTTACCGCCCTTGGCGAACGGGCAGACCAGGTCGATCACCTTGATGCCGGTTTCCAGCAGGTCCACCGACGGCGACAGCTCATCGAACTTCGGGGCCTTCTGGTGGATGCCGCGCTTTTCGTCGCAGGCGATCGGGCCGGCTTCGTCGATGGGACGACCCAGCACGTCCATGATGCGGCCCAGCGTGCCGTGACCAACCGGCACCGAGATCGGTGCGCCGGTGCTGGCCACGCGCATGCCGCGACGCAGACCGTCGGACGAACCCAGCGCAATGGTACGCACCACGCCGTCGCCCAGCTGTTGTTGCACTTCGAAGGTCAGGCCCTTCTCGGCGAACGAAGCTTCGTTGCTGTCATCCAGCACCAGCGCGTCGTAGACCTTCGGCATCGCGTCGCGCGGGAACTGAATGTCCACCACGGCGCCGATGCACTGCACGATATTTCCGTTTGCGATACTCATTTGTATCTCCAATAACTCAATTCTTTAGAAAGCCTCGCCACACTACTGCGCGCCCCGATCTTGCCCTTGCGATGCTCGCCGTACACTTGTACGGCTGCGCTTCTCAGGCCAACCTCGGGTCGCTCGCTACGTGTGGCGAAGCTTCCCGTGCCGTGGGCATCAGACCGCTGCCGCGCCGCTGACGATCTCGGACAGTTCCTTCGTGATCGCTGCCTGACGGGTCTTGTTGTAGACCAGTTGCAGTTCGCCGATCACGTTCTTCGCGTTGTCCGAAGCCGCCTTCATTGCCACCATCCGGGCCGATTGCTCGGAGGCCATGTTCTCGGCCACCGCCTGGTACACCAGCGCCTCGACGTAGCGGATCAGCAGCTCGTCGACCACCGTCTGCGCGTCCGGCTCGTAGATGTAGTCCCACGAGTAGGCCTGCTTCTCGGCATCGGTCTGCGTCAGCTTGTCGGCCGTGAGCGGCAGCAGCTGCTCGACCACCGGCTCCTGCTTCATCGTGTTGATGAAGCGGGTGTACGCGAGGTACACGGCATCGATCTGGCCGGCCGCGAACGCGTCGAGCTGGACCTTGATCGCGCCGATCAGCTTTTCCAGATGCGGCGTGTCACCCATGTGCACCACGTTCGACACGACCTTCGCGCCGATGCGGCCCAGGAACTGCATGCCCTTGGTACCGATGGCCGTGGCTTGCGTCTCCACACCCTTGTTCTGCGCATCGCGCAGCTGGGTGGTCACGGCACGCAGCACGTTGGTGTTCAAGCCACCGCACAGGCCCTTGTCCGTCGTCACCACGATCAGGCCGGCACGCTTGATCTCGCGCGCCACCATGAACGGGTGCTTGTACTCCGGATTGGCCTGCGCCATGTGCGCAGCCACGTTGCGGATCTTCTCGGCGTACGGGCGAGCAGCACGCATCCGCTCCTGCGCCTTGCGCATCTTGGATGCGGCGACCATCTCCATCGCCTTGGTGATCTTGCGCGTGTTTTGCACGCTCTTGATCTTGGTTCGGATTTCTTTCGTTCCGGCCATTTCACTCTCTCCGTTCAGCCCTGGCCGTGCATCGCTGCACAGCCAGTTGCGGGATTGACGCGGTTAGAACGCGGCGGACTTCTTGAAATCCTCGATCGCGGCACGCAGGGCGGCCTCATCGTCCTTGGACAGATCCTTCGTGTCTTCGATACGGTTGATGAGGTCGGCGTACTTCGTCTTCAGGTGATCGTGCAGGCCCTTTTCGAAAGCCAGGATGTCCTTCACGTCCACGTTGTCGAGGAAGCCGTTGTTGGCAGCGTACAGCGACGCGGCCAGCTGCCACACTTGCAGCGGCTGGTATTGCGGCTGCTTGAGCAGTTCGGTCACGCGGCGGCCGCGCTCGAGCTGCTTGCGGGTGGCGTCGTCCAGGTCCGAAGCGAACTGCGCGAACGCAGCCAGTTCACGGTACTGGGCCAGGTCGGTACGGATACCGCCGGACAGCTTCTTGATGACCTTGGTCTGCGCAGCACCACCCACACGCGACACCGAGATACCGGCGTTGATTGCGGGGCGGACACCGGCGTTGAACAGGTCGGTTTCCAGGAAGATCTGGCCGTCGGTAATCGAGATCACGTTGGTCGGAACGAACGCGGACACGTCGCCGGCCTGCGTTTCGATCACGGGCAGCGCGGTCAGCGAACCGGTCTTGCCCTTGACTTCACCGTTGGTGATCTTCTCGATGTGGTCGGCATTCACGCGGGCAGCACGCTCCAGCAGGCGCGAGTGCAGGTAGAACACGTCGCCCGGGTAGGCTTCACGGCCCGGCGGGCGGCGCAGCAGCAGCGAGACTTGGCGGTAGGCCCAGGCTTGCTTGGTCAGGTCGTCATAGACGATCAGGGCGTCTTCACCGCGGTCGCGGAAGTATTCACCCATCGTGCAGCCGGCGTAGGCCGACAGGTACTGCATGGCAGCCGAGTCGGAAGCCGCAGCCGCCACCACGATCGTGTATTCCAGCGCGCCGTGCTCTTCGAGCTTGCGCACCACGTTGGCGATCGTCGAAGCCTTCTGGCCGATTGCCACGTACACGCAGAAGATGCCCTTGCCCTTCTGGTTGATGATGGCGTCGACAGCCACGGCGGTCTTGCCGGTCTGGCGGTCGCCGATGATCAGCTCACGCTGGCCACGGCCGATCGGCACCATCGAGTCGATCGACTTCAGGCCGGTCTGCACCGGCTGGCTCACCGACTGACGTGCGATCACGCCCGGGGCAACCTTCTCGATCACGTCCGTTTTCTTGGCGTTGATCGGGCCCTTGCCGTCGATCGGCTGGCCCAGCGCGTTGACCACGCGGCCCAGCAGTTCCGGGCCGACCGGCACTTCCAGAATGCGGCCCGTGCACTTGACTTCGTCGCCTTCGGAAATGTGCTCGTACTCACCCAGCACCACGGCGCCGACGGAGTCGCGCTCGAGGTTCAGCGCGAGGCCGAACGTGTTGCCCGGGAATTCCAGCATTTCGCCTTGCATCACGCCCGACAGGCCATGAATGCGGCAGATACCGTCCGTCACGGAGATGACCGTGCCGGTGTTCTTTGCGTCAGCGCCAGCCTTCAAGCCCTCGATACGGGTCTTGATCAGGTCGCTGATCTCGGAGGGGTTCAGTTGCATCGAATGCTCCTAATTCTTCAATCTGTCCCGCAGGCCACGCTTGGGCGCCGCGAGGAGCAGCATTACGCGGCGGTCAGCGCAGACTGCATCTGCGTCAGGCGCGCGCGCACCGAGGTGTCGAGCACTTCGTCGCCCACCTGCACGCGCACGCCGCCGATCAACGAAGGATCGACGCTCACGTGAGCCTGCAGCTTCTTGCCGAACTTGCGTTCGAGCGTGGCGACCAGTTCGGTCAGGGGCGCGCCCTCAAGCGGGAACGCACTGGTGATCTCGACGTCGGCGGCGCCTTCGCTGGCATTCCGCAGCACATGGAATTGCGCGGCAATTTCCGGCAGCAGCGACAGGCGCTTGTTGGCCACCAGCAGGCCAACCAGTTCCTTCGCTTCATGCGACACCGGAGATTTCAGCGCCGACAGGAAGATCCCCGCCACATCGGCTTTGGAGAGCTTCGGATCATCGGCGACTGCCTTCATGTCGGGCACGGCGGCAATCTGCCCCATTTCCGACACGAGCTCAGACCATGCACCCAGATTGCCGGCCTTCGCTACGCGAAACAGCGCCTCTGCGTACGGACGGGCAACGGTTGCGAGTTCTGCCATGATTACAGCTCAGCCTTGAGTTGATTGAGCAGATCGGCGTGGACCTGCGCATTGACTTCACGCTTGAGGATCTGCTCGGCACCTTTGACGGCCAGCGTGGCAACCTGGTCACGCAGCGATTCACGCGCGCGCACGGTTTGCTGGTCGGCTTCGGCCTTGGCTTGCGCGACGATGCGCGCGGCTTCGGCTTGGGCGTTTTGCTTGATCTCATCGGCGCTCATCTGGGCACGCTTCTCAGCGTCCTGGATGCGCTGCGCGCCTTCATTGCGCGCTTCGGTCAGTGCCTGCTCGACCCGCTTGTTGGCCAGCTCCAGCTCGGCCTTGCCTTTGTCGGCGGCAGCCAGGCCGTCAGCGATTTTCTTCGCGCGTTCGTCGAGCGCCTTCACCAGGGGCGGCCAAATGAACTTGGCAACAACCCACCACAGGATGAAGAACACGACCATCTGCGCGACGAGTGTGGCGTTCAGGTTCATGGTGTGTTCCTTTCGGTATTGAGACTACGGATCAATGCACGAAGCGGCGAGGGTCACGCATTGCGTTCGCCCTGGCCGCCTCCGGCATCATGCAGACCGAAAAGAATTACTTGATGACCGACAGCAGCGGGTTGGCGAACGCGAACAGCATGGCCACACCAACGCCGATCAGGAATGCCGCGTCGATCAGGCCAGCCAGCAGGAACATCTTGGTTTGCAGCGGGTTCATCAGTTCAGGCTGACGTGCGCAGGCTTCGATGTACTTGCCGCCCATCAGTGCGATGCCGAGGCAGGCGCCGATGGCACCCAGGCCGATGATGATGCCGATACCGATGGCGGTCAGACCTTGGATGTTGGCGAGAAATGCTTGCATGATGACTCCCTTTTTACGTGAAAGACGAAGAACTTGAGAACTTGAAAAAAACCTAACGGAACCGGAGAACCTGAACCGCTACTTAGTGGTGATCATGTGCCTGGCCGAGGTACACCAGCGTCAGCATCATGAAGATGAAGGCTTGCAGCAGCACGATCAGGATGTGGAAGATCGCCCAC
>CAJXMR010000255.1 GCA_913056305.1 uncultured Ralstonia sp. | reverse complement strand
CTGATCAACATCGCCGCCAACGAAGACAAGCAGTTTGCCGCGCTGTGCCGCGTGGTCGGGCGCCTGGAACTGGCCACCGACGCGCGCTTTGCCGAACGCCAGGCGCGCAAGGAGCATCGCCATGCGCTCAACGATGCGTTGGAAGCCGCGCTGGCCGCGCGCCCGGCGGCTGAATGGGAACCGCTGCTGATCGACGCCGGCGTGCCGGCCGGGCTGGTGCTCGACGTACCGGGCGTGCTCGCGCACGAACAGGTGACGGGCCGCGACTTCGTCACCTCATTCCCGGAAGAAGGGCAGCACGTCACGCGCGCGGGCTTCCGCCTGTCGGGCGACGATCCGTGCGCGCAGACGCCCGCACCGCCGTTGTCCGCCCATACCGACGACTGGCTGACCAAGCTTGGCTACCGCCCCGACCAAATCGAAGCGCTGCGCGCTGAAGGCGCCATCTGACCATGACGACGACTCCCCCCATCGACGCCGCCGGCCTTGCCGCCGATTACTGGCGCACCGACATCATCGACATCGAACCCGGCCGCATCCACGTGCGCGGCTACCCGATCCAGGAGTTGATCGGCCAGATCGGCTTTGCCGAGATGATCTGGCTGATGCTCCGCGGCGAGCTGCCGACCAAGCGACAGGCCGCGCTGCTGGAAGCGGCGCTGGTGGCCTCCGTCGACCACGGCCCGCATGCGCCGTCGATTGCCATCGCCAAGATGGCAACGAGCTGCGGCCTGCCGCTCAACGGCGCGATGGCTTCCGCGCTCAATGCGCTGGACGATGTGCACGGCGGGGCAGGGCAGCAGGCGGTCGAGCTGTTCCACGACATCGAAGCGCGCATGTTTGACGGCGCGTCGCTGGAAGCGGCCACGGCGGCGGGCGTCGATGCCTTCATCGCCGCACATGGCAAGTACCTGCCGGGCTTCGGACACCGCTTCCATCCGGTCGACCCGCGCGCGGGGCGGCTGCTCACGCTGGTGGACGAGGCCGCGCAGGACGGCGTGGTGGGTGGGCGCTACGCCGCCATCGGCCGCGCCATCGAGGCGTTGCTGTCGGCGCGCAAGGGCAAGCCGATCCCGATGAACATCGACGGCGCCACGGCCGTCATCTATGCGGAGCTGGGCTTTGCGGCGCCGCTGGCGCGCGGCGTGTTCTGCCTGTCGCGCGCGGTGGGCATCCTGGCGCACGCGTGGGAACAGAGCGGCCGGGCCGAGCGCAACAAGGGCCCGATGCCGCGCCAGCTGCCCTATCGCTATACCGGTGCCGCCACGCGGCATCTATCGGAAACCGATCCGGTATCCGCGCCATGACCTATTTCAACTGGCCCGTCATCGAGACCACGGTCTTCGCCGAGATGCCCGCCGTGCTGCGCCGCCCAGTGCCGACCGAGTGGTCGCGTGCCAACAAGGGCGGGGCGGCGGTCGATTGCTTCCTGGAAGGCCCGTGCTGGGATGCGGCCGGCAACCTCTGGCTGGTCGACATTCCGCATGGCCGCATCCTGCGTGTCTCGCCACAGGGTGATTGGGCCGCGGTGGCCGAGTACGACGGTGAACCCAACGGCCTCGCGCTGCGCCACGACGGCACGCTGCTGATCGCTGACTACAAGAATGGCCTGCTCTCGCTGGATCCGGCAACGGGCGTGGTGAGTCCCTTCCTGACCCGCCGCAACAGCGAGCGCTTCAAGGGCCCGAACGACCTGGTCGTCGCCCGCAACGGCGACGTGTATTTCACCGACCAGGGCCAGACCGGCCTGCACGACCCGACCGGCCGCGTCTATCGCCTGCGCGCGGACGGTCGCCTCGATTGCCTGTTATCCAATGGCCCCAGCCCGAACGGTCTGGTGCTCACGCCAGATGAATCCGTCCTCTTCGTCGCCATGACACGCGACAACGCCGTCTGGCGCCTGCCGCTGCTGGCCGACGGCAGCACCAGCAAGGTCGGCCGCTTCGCGCAGTTCTACGGCACCAGCGGCCCGGACGGTATGGCCATGGATGCGGCGGGCAACCTGTTTGTCGCGCATGCCTCGCTGGGCGCGGTGTTCGTGCTGTCGCCGCACGGCGAGCCGCTGGCGCGCATCGCGTCGTGCCGCGGGCGCACCACCACCAATGTGGCGTTTGCGCCAGATGGCCAGACGCTCGTCATCACTGAATCCGCCACGGGCACCGTCTTGCAGGCGCGCTGGACACCGCCAGCCGCCCATTGATTGGCCGGGTGGCCGCGATGGCTGCCCAGGGGTCACGATCGCCATCTTCACGACGCCCGCAGTCCAGCGGCGTATCAAGCACTTTGTTATGCGCGCGTCCCACGAAGGTGACGAAATGCGCATAAAAACATCTCCATACTTTGAGTTTTAGTCTCTATAAGAGATACATGTCTACTTATATGGTACAGACTGGTAGGAGCAGTCCTACAAAACCGGCGGAGGCCTGTAGGAGTCGATCCTACAAATCCCCGGAAAAACCGTCGGAGCTGTCCTACATGGCATGTAGGACACGGTAGGAAGTGTCCTACAAATTGAATGCCCAGCATCCCGTGCTCACAGTCGCGGCGACACGACACCTTGCGCGGCGATTTCCAACGAATTTAGGCAATTTAATTGCTATTTTTTGGCTAGCTGCAGGGTAAATACGTGTCAAACGCCCGCTTTAGCGCACGGGCTCTCCAGCCTGGCTGCCCCCGCAAGGGCCGATTCCGTATGGTTTCTTAGCGAATTTGTACGAATATCGCCTACACATCAAAAGGTTGAGTAACCCCTCTACAGTAGGGATCGCACCTTCTTTACTTACCCCGTTTCGAAATCCACAATGTGTTCAACAGAAAACAACTTCACCATGTCTGACCGACGTGAGTAAGAAGGAGACGGGAAGGGCCGGCTACGGCGCGGACCGTCAGGAACGTCCGATCTGTGGGGATCGGCGAAGTCCGGCGAGGGGAGGCGGCTAGACCGCTACCGGGCATCACCGTGAAGGATCGGATGAACGCTGTACTTTTACTGCACACGACGGGACAAACATGGACACCCAAGACATCCTTTCCGAGATCAGTGAGCTGAATCTCACGTATCTGATGCTTGCTCAGCAGATGCTGAGCAAGGATCGGGACGCTGCCCTCTTTCGCCTGGGCATTTCTGAAGAATTGGCCGACATCCTGTCAACGATGTCGCCTGCGCAGATCGTCAAGCTGGCCAGCACGAACATGATGCTGTGCCGCTTCCGCTTCGACGATCACGCCATCCTGGGTCTGGTGACCCAGCCGCACCGTGACAAGAGCCTGCAGCAATCGCAAATGTCGATTCTGCTCGCACGTCAGGCGGTTGAGCAGATCAACTGAACCGTTTGCGGCGGGCGTTCCGCCGGGTTCAGATTGATTGGATGGGTAGCGGAAGCAAAGCAGGAGCAGTGCCATGCGTCATACCAGCGTCATGAATGAAGTCGAGCAGATCCACCTGGCAGCGGAGTTGATTTCGCTCGGTGCGCGTCTGCAGTTGCTGGAACAGGAAACCACGCTCAGCCGTGAGCGTCTGGTCAAGCTGTACAAGGAAATCCGCGGGGAATCGCCGCCCAAGGGCATGCTGCCCTTCTCGGCAGACTGGTTCCTGACGTGGTCGCCGAACATCCATTCGTCGATTTTCCTGAACATCTATCGCTTTCTGGGCGAGAACAGCCGCAGCACCGGGGTGCGCCGCCTGATCTCGGCCTACAAGCTGTACCAGGAACACATCCACGTCCACGAGCAGGAAGAGGTGCTGTCGATCACCCGCGCGTGGATGATGCTGAAGTTCTTCGAGGGGAAGATGCTGCACACCGTGAAGTGCAAGCGCTGCACCGGCCATTTCGTGGCCCACGCAGAAGACCTGCACCACGATTTCGTGTGCGGCGTATGCCAGCCGCCGTCGCGGGCAGGCAAGAAAAAGCGCGTTGCTGGCCAGGTCGAAGCGGTCGCAGATAAGACGATCGACGCTTGAACGGCGCAGAGGGAAAGCAGGGGAAATACGGGAAAACGGGAACGCCCGGCGGTACTACGGGAACGTGCTGCCGGGCAGCTATAACGCTCGAAAGGGTGGGGTTGCCGTCGTTGTGAACAGGGGCACAGACAAAACAAAAGGGGAAGGGGGATAGGCCGGTCGTTGCAGAGTTTGCTGCCGACCGGCATTTTTTTTGTCCGCCGGGTGGAATCGAAGGGACGGGAAGCGATTTCTGTCCCTTTTTTCTTGCTTACCGATTGGCCTCCCCCTCTGGCGGGGTGTGGCTCAAGCGCGCCCGCTTGATGCCGTTGTTGGGGAAATGGCGCCGCGTGGCGGTTTTGGCGTGCCGCGCAGCAGCAAAAGCGACGGAAAAGCCTTCAGTTAACCGCCTCGCTGCCGTTAATTCTCCCTGTATCGATCGCAGGATCGCCCATTCAGGAGTTTGCCCCGTGCTAGTCGCCATCGGTTACATCGTGATTCTCGCCTCGGTGTTCGGCGGCTATATGCTGGCCGGAGGCCACTTGGGCCCCCTGTTCCAGCCGACCGAACTGCTGATCATCTTCGGCGCCGGCATTGGCGCCTTCGTGGTCGGCAACGACAAGAAGGCGATCGGCGCCACGGTCAAGGCCATCCCTGGCCTGTTCAAGGGCTCCCGGTACACCAAGGCGCTCTATATGGAAGTGATGGCGCTGCTGTATGTGGTGCTGTCCAAGATCCGCCGCGAAGGGATGATGTCGATCGAAGCCGACATCGAGAACCCGCACGAGAGCGCGCTGTTTTCCAACTACCCGACCATCCAGGCTGACCACCACGCGCTGGATTTCATCTGCGACTACCTGCGTCTGATGGTTGGCGGCAACCTGAATCCGTTCCAGATCGAAGCGCTGATGGATCAGGAAATCGACACCCACCACCACGAGGCCGAGCAACCGGCCCGCATCATCACCAAGGTGGGCGACGCCATGCCGGCCTTCGGCATCGTCGCCGCGGTGATGGGCGTGGTGCACACCATGGGCTCGGTCGGCCTGCCGCCGGCGGAGCTGGGCAAGCTGATCGCCTCGGCGCTGGTCGGCACCTTCCTCGGCATTCTGCTGGCGTATGGCTTCATCGGGCCGCTGGGTTCGCTGCTGGAACAGCGCGCGGAGGAATCGACCAAGTTGTTCCAGTGCATCAAGGTGACGCTGCTGGCCAGCATGAACGGCTACGCCCCGGCGATTGCCGTGGAGTTCGGCCGCAAGGTGCTGTTCTCGACCGAGCGCCCCTCGTTTGCCGAGCTGGAAGACCACGTGCGCGGCGCCAAAACCGCCTAGCCCTGAACATCCATGACCACAAGAGCGCAGCCACGAAGCTGCGCCACACCTGAAGCAGTACTCACCGACGGGAACGGACCATGAGCAAGTCCAGCACGCCGACCTTCATTGTGATTCGGCGCAACAAGAAGAGCGGACACGGCCACCACGGTGGCGCGTGGAAGATCGCCTACGCCGACTTCGTGACCGCCATGATGGCGTTCTTCCTGCTGATGTGGCTGCTCAGCTCGGTCACCAAGGCCGAGCTGTCTTCCGTCGAGACGTATTTCCGCACGCCGCTGAAGGTGGCACTGTTTGGCGGCGCCGGCTCCGGCGACCAGTCCAGCATCCTGCAGGGCAGCCCGGCCCTCAAGCAGAACATGCCGCAGCCGAACCCGAGCCCATCGCCGACGGTGCAGCGCCAGCGCAACGTGCGCGACGAAAGCGATGACGCGGCGCTCAACAAGCTCAAGCAGAAGATCGCCGAGATGATCGAGTCGAACCCGGTCATGAGCCAGTTCAAGCACCAGTTGCTGATCGACATGACCAGCGAAGGCCTGCGCATCCAGATCGTCGACCAGCAAAACCGCCCGATGTTCGCCAACGCCAGCGCCGAGGTGCAGCCGTACATGCGCACCATCCTGCGCGAGCTGGGCGCGGCGCTCAACGACGTGCCCAACCCGATCAGCCTGTCGGGCCACACCGATGCCACCCAGTACGCCACGCAGCATGGCTACAGCAACTGGGAACTGTCGGCCGACCGCGCCAATGCGTCGCGCCGCGAGCTGGTGGCGGGCGGCATGCAGCCCGAGAAGGTCAGCCGCGTGGTGGGCCTGGA
>CAJXMR010000254.1 GCA_913056305.1 uncultured Ralstonia sp. | reverse complement strand
GGCGAAGGCCTGCGCATCGGCATCGTCCAGGCGCGTTTCAACGAGCCCGTGTGCGACGCGCTGCGCGAAGCCTGCGTCGCTGAACTCGAACAACTGGGCGTGGCCGGTGAAGACGTGCTGCTGGTGACGGTGCCGGGCGCGCTGGAAGCGCCGCTGGCGCTGCAGAAGATGGCCGAATCGGGCCAGTTCGATGCGTTGATCGCACTGGGCGCGGTGATCCGCGGCGAGACGTATCACTTCGAGCTGGTGTCCAACGAGTCCGGCGCCGGCATCACGCGCGTCGGCCTGGACTTCAACATCGCCATCGCCAACGGCATCCTGACCACCGACACCGACGCGCAGGCCCACGCCCGCACCCGCGAGAAGGGCCGCGACTGTGCCCGCACCGCCGTCGAAATGGCCAACCTGACCGCCGCCCTGGACGGCCTGCAGGACCACGGCCAAGACGACGAAAACGAGTAAATGCGCGAATAAGCGCAGTTATTCACGCAAAGGCTTTTCCCATGACGCAAGACAATTCCCCGGCCAAGCAACCCAAGGCGCCTGCCAAGAGCGCGCGCCGCCGTGCGCGCGAACTGGCGCTGCAGGGCCTGTACCAATGGCTGCTCAACCGCAACGACCCGGGCGTGGTCGAGGCGCACCTGCAGGACGCGCAAGGCTTCAACAAGGCCGACCGCGCGCACTTCGATGCGCTGCTGCACGGCGCCATCCGCGAAGAAGCGACGCTGACCGAAGCCTTTACGCCGTTCCTGGACCGTCCGGTCGCCGAGCTGTCGCCGGTCGAGCGTGCGGCCCTGCTGGTCGGCGCGTACGAGCTGGTGCACTGCGTCGACATCCCCTACAAGGTCGTCATCAACGAGGCCGTGGAACTGGCCAAGACTTTCGGCGGCGTGGAAGGCTACAAGTACGTCAACGGCGTGCTGGACAAGCTGGCCGCGCAAGTGCGTGCCGTCGAGGTCGCCGCCCGCCGCTGATCGCGGCCCTCCGTTGACGTTTGGCTGTTCGCTTCCCCCTCACCGTTCCGTGCTCCGATGAACGCCCACCGCCTGCAGACAGCCGCCCGGCTGGCCAATATCCGCGCCTTTCACGTGATGGAGTTGGCCAAGCAAGCCCGTGAGCTGGAACTGGCGGGGTGCAGCATCATCCACATGGGCATCGGCGAGCCGGACTTCACGGCGGCCGAGCCTGTTGTACGCGCCGCGGCTGACGCCATGCGGCGCGGTGTGACGCAGTACACCGGCGCGCTGGGCATCCGCCCGCTGCGCGAGGCAATCGCCCGCTATTACCAGACCACCTACGGCCTCGACATCGCGCCCGAGCGCATCATCGTCACGGCCGGCGCGTCGGCGGCGCTGCTGCTGGCGTGCGCGGTGCTGGTGGAGATCGGCGGCGAGGTGCTGATGCCCGACCCGAGCTACCCGTGCAACCGGCATTTCGTGGCTGCCTTCGATGGCGCGGCGAAGCTGGTGCCATCGGGGCCGGAAGTGCGCTTCCAGTTGACGGCCGCCCAGGTCGACGCCAACTGGAGCGAGCGCACGCAGGGCGTGCTGCTGGCCTCCCCGTCCAACCCGACCGGCACGTCGATCCTGCCGGACGAGCTGCAGCGCATCGTGCAGACGGTACGCGCGCAGGGCGGCTTCTCGATCGTCGACGAAATCTACCAGGGCCTGTCATACGACCAGGCGCCGGTCTCCGCGCTATCGTTCGGCGACGATGTCGTCACGATCAATAGTTTTTCGAAGTATTTCAATATGACGGGCTGGCGGCTCGGCTGGCTGGTGGCACCCACCGAGCTGGTGCCGGAGTTCGAGAAAGTCGCACAGAACCTGTTCATCTGCGCTTCCGCCGTGGCACAGCATGCGGCGCTGGCGTGCTTCGAGCCGGAAGCGCTGGCCATCTACGAAGAGCGCAAGGCGGAATTCCGACGCCGACGGGATTTCATCGTACCGGCGCTGGAATCGCTCGGCTTCAAGGTGCCGGTCAAGCCGGACGGCGCGTTCTATGTCTATGCAGACTGCCGCGGCGTGAACCATCCGAACGCCCACGACGCCGACGCGCTCACGCAATCGATGCTGAACGATGCGGGCGTGGTCCTGGTACCCGGCCTGGATTTCGGCCCACATACGGCGCACCACTACATCCGCCTGTCCTACGCTACGTCGATGGACCATCTGGAAGAGGCGGTGGCGCGGCTCGCCAAGCTGTTCCGGCGCTGAGCTCCCCCTGTCTCCGCCCAAAGAAAAAGGCCGTCGCAATGACGGCCTTTTCTATATAGAAGCGAAATCCGGTCAGGCTTGGCCCTGACGTGCCGCTGCGCTGTGCGCCTTGTCATCCAGATGGGCTTCTTCCTGCTGACCAGCCGCCGGCGGTTGCTTGGCGGCGGGCTTGGCAGCCTGCGTCTGCGTTTCCGCTGGCGCAGCCGCCTTGACGGGCTCGCGCTCGGCCGCCATCGACCCCGGCGACTTGTGGCCGGTCGCCACCGAGCGCAGGCGCGAACGCTCCTGCAGCACCTTGCCGCCGTAGCCGCCGTCGCCCTGCGTGACCGCACCGACATACAGCTTCAGGCCGCCTTCGATCGAGCCGGCACGGGCGATGCAATCCTTGAGCACCAGCGCGCCGACCTTGATGTTGGCGTACGGGTTGAGCGCGGCACCAACGCCGCCCATCACCTCGTACTTGTCCTGGTGGACCTTGGTCATCACCTGCATCAGGCCCTGCGCGCCCATATTGCTTTCCGCAAACGGGTTGAAGCTCGATTCGATGGCCATCACGCCCAGGATCAGCAGCGGGTCCAGGCCGACTTCCTTGCCGGTCTGGTAGGCCGCCTTCACCAGCTGACCGGTGGCGGTGGTCGCCACGCGGTACTTGCGGGCGATGTACTCCGCCACGGCGGCCTGCTCACGCGGTGTGCCGGCCGTGGCCGACTCGCGCGCGTCACGCACAACCTGCGTGCTCGGGATCTGCGCGGCCAGCTCGGCCACGGAGGGCACCTTGGACAGCGTATCCCAGCCGGCAGCCGGGGCCGGACCGGCCTGTGCGACCGCCGCAGCGGCAGGCGCTGCCGTGCCAGCGGACGGTGCCGCCGGCGTATAGGCGACAGGCTCCACGCTCGCGGCAATGGCAGGCGCCGGCGTGGCGGTTGCGAGGTTC
Organism: uncultured Ralstonia sp.; assembly: GCA_913056305.1. Taxonomy (GTDB): domain Bacteria; phylum Pseudomonadota; class Gammaproteobacteria; order Burkholderiales; family Burkholderiaceae; genus Ralstonia. The sequence continues at coordinate 2,952 of CAJXMR010000254.1, read as the reverse complement.
ACGTCCATGCCGGGCGTGAAATGCAGCACGCGCTGGGCCACCTGCGCCCGCCACTCGCTGTTGAGCGACAGGACGATGGCCGCCACCACCACCAGCACGCCGATGCTGTTCAGCACGACGTGCCCGCTGCGGAAGACCAGCAGGATGCCAGGATGCAAGGCATTGCGGGACGCGGCGGCGCCCCCAGCGTTCAACTCCATGCGCAGCCTTCTCGGCAGCGCAACTTGACCAGCACGCGCAAGGCGGCGGCCGACCGGGGCGACGAGCCGGCGTTGCAGCGCCAGACCGATCCCGGAAGAATGAAGGGTTTTCCAACCGTTCATACTTACCTCCGTCCGCTGCGCTGATTCGGTGGGCGCCTTTTTCTTGCATGGCGCCGTGCGTTTCGATCGCAACGGTTTCTAGTAAGGATGCCGCGCTGTTGCAGTCAGCCGGCATCTGTTGGGGGCACTCCCCGTGTGCCCAGACAATTGCGGGGCGTGTCCTTGGGGAGGCCACGTCCCGCAGCGATGCGAAGTGCTCTGGCGTCGCCCCTCATACGAACGAGAGCAGGGCGAGGGCAATAGCCGAAAACATGTTGCGTTGCAACAATTACCAGATCGGATTGGATTGTAGGAAGCGTTTTATACCAAGTCAATCATAAAGAATTCGTTTTCTATACTCGAAAGTTATGATTTGCTCCCCGTTTTTCTGACCGGGTGACCCGCCGTTCGTTCTGTCATCAGGGGGTCGTGCGCTTTTGGCCGTACAATCGCCGCCACCCCGCCTACGTCAAAAAAATCGTCTCCTGCGGCCATTTGGCGGGGCCGCCGATGTGCATGACAGGACGACTATCCCTTACCTTTGGTTACAAACTTCCATGCAATACAGGGACTTACGTGACTTTCTCGCCCAGTTGGAACGTACCGGCGAGCTGCGCCGGATACGTGTGCCGGTGTCGCCGCGGCTGGAAATGACCGAAGTCTGTGACCGCCTGCTGCGTGCCGAGGGCCCGGCGGTGGTATTCGAGCAGCCCGTGGATGGCGCCAAGAAGTACGACATGCCGGTGCTCGCCAACCTGTTCGGCACGCCGCGCCGCGTGGCGCTGGGCATGGGCGCGGAGTCGCTCGACGAGCTGCGCGACGTGGGCCGCCTGCTCTCTGCATTGAAGGAACCCGAGCCGCCGCGCGGCCTGCGCGAGGCCGGCAAGCTGTGGACGATGGCCAAGGCCGTATGGGACATGGCGCCGCGCAAGGTGTCGTCACCGGCGTGCCAGGAGATCGTGTGGGAAGGCGATGACGTTGATCTGTCGCGCATCCCCGTGCAGACGTGCTGGCCGGGCGATGCGGCGCCGCTGGTCACGTGGGGGCTGGTCATCACGCGCGGGCCGCACAAGAAGCGGCAGAACCTGGGCATCTACCGCCAGCAGGTCATCAGCCGCAACCAGGTCATCATGCGCTGGCTGGCGCACCGGGGCGGCGCGCTGGACTTCCGCGAGCACGCCATCGCCCACCCGGGCCAGCCGTTCCCGATTGCCGTGGCGCTGGGCGCCGACCCCGCCACCATCCTCGGCGCGGTAACACCGGTGCCAGACACGCTGTCCGAATACCAGTTCGCCGGCCTGCTGCGCGGCAGCCGGACCGAGCTGGCGACGTGCCTCACGCCCTCGCTCGCGCAGGCGCAACTGCAGGTGCCGGCCGGCGCCGAGATCATCCTCGAAGGCCACATCCAGCCCGACCCGACGCACCCGAGCGGCTACCAGCACGCGCTCGAAGGCCCGTTCGGCGACCACACCGGCTATTACAACGAGCAGGACTGGTTCCCTGTCTTCACGGTCGAGCGCATCACCATGCGGCGCGACCCGATCTACCACTCCACGTATACCGGCAAACCACCCGACGAGCCGGCCGTGCTGGGCGTGGCGCTGAACGAGGTGTTCGTGCCGCTGCTGCAGAAGCAGTTTCCGGAGATCGCCGACTTCTACCTGCCGCCCGAGGGTTGCAGCTACCGGATGGCGCTGGTCAGCATGAAGAAGCAGTACGCCGGCCATGCCAAGCGCGTGATGTTCGGCGTGTGGAGCTTCCTGCGGCAGTTCATGTATACGAAGTTCATCGTGGTGGTCGACGACGACGTGGACCTGCGCGACTGGAAGGAAGTGATCTGGGCGATCACCACCCGCGTCGACCCGGCGCGCGACACGGTGATGGTCGAGAACACCCCCATCGACTACCTCGACTTCGCCTCGCCCGTGTCGGGCCTGGGCTCCAAGATGGGCATCGACGCCACCAACAAGTGGCCCGGCGAGACCACGCGCGAATGGGGCCAGCCGATCGTCATGGATGCGGCCGTCAAGAACAAGGTGGACGCCATGTGGGACACGCTCTTCCAATAGCGACGCGCCCTGGCGGCCTGGTCTGCGGGCGAACGGTCGTTCGGTTATTCTTATCGAGTTAAGCGACTGCTGCATACACGAGGTGCACTGGCCGGTGCGCCTCGTTCCATTTTGGAGACCGCCATGTCCGACCTACTCGACCCCACCCGCGCAACCATCAACGCCCTCGACCGCATCACGGACCGCAGCCTCGTCAAGACGCAGTCCTACGTGGATGGCGCCTGGGTGGGCGCGGCGGACGGCGCCACCTTCCCCGTCCACGACCCCGCCACCAACGCGCACTTGGCCGACGTCGCCAACCTGGGCCACGCGGAAACGCTGCGCGCCATCGACGCCGCCAATGCCGCTTGGGCCCCCTGGCGCACGCTGACGGGCAAGGAGCGCGCGGGCCTGCTGCGCCGCTGGTTCGACCTGCTGATCGCCCACGCCGACGACCTCGGCGCCCTGATGACCGCCGAGCAAGGCAAGCCCCTGGCCGAAGCCAAGGGCGAAATCATCTACGGCGCGTCCTTCATCGAATGGTTTGCCGAAGAGGCCAAGCGCGTCTCCGGCGATGTGATGGCCAGCACCTGGCGCGACAA
>CAJXMR010000253.1 GCA_913056305.1 uncultured Ralstonia sp. | reverse complement strand
CTTCCTTCTCTTCAAACTTGCGGCCGATCAGGCGCTTGACGGCGTACAGCGTGTTGCGCGGGTTGGTGACGGCCTGGCGCTTGGCGGGCGCGCCGACCAGCGTCTCGCCGTCTTCCATGTAGGCGATGATCGACGGGGTGGTGCGCGCACCTTCGGCGTTTTCGATCACTTTGGGGGTATTGCCCTCCATGATGGAAACGCAGCTATTGGTGGTACCCAGGTCGATACCGATAATCTTGCCCATGCTTTCTTGCTCCTCGAATCTGGTGTCAGGACTGCACTGAAATACAAACTTGGCTCGGATGTGGGAGTGCCGTCCGGCTTTTCAAGGCCGATTTTTGAAAAGTTGAGCATTTTGGCCGGTTTTTCCTGGGAAAGCACCCAAAAACACGGCCCGGCTGGCAAAAACAAGCGTTTGCGAGGTGATCGAGCATAAAAATACCGGGCATTGCGCCCGGTCCGGGTGGGTGGCAGGCGGGCGGCGACGGCCCGTTTGGCCGCGCCCCCCCCCTTTGCGACGCGCCAAACCCGCCCCAGGGCCACCCCAGACACTCGAGAGCGCGGCCACTGGGGCGGCCCCTACCCTTCGTCGGGCGTGCCTGCGAGCGCTGGATCGATCACAGCGTATGCTGGCCGCTGGCCTCCGGCTGAAACGCGATGGCTTCCAGCCGCAGCGTGTGCTCGGCGCCGTTGGGCGCAGTGTAGGTGACCTTATTGCCGGCACGGCGGCCGAGCAACGCCGCGCCCATCGGCGACAGCACCGACAGCTTGGCGGCGGCTACGTTGGCTTCTTCCGGATAGACCAGCGTCCAGTCCTGCGCCGCGCCTGATTCATCGATCACCCGCACCACCGAGTTCATCGTGGCCACGTCGGCTGGGATCTTGTTGCCGGGCACGACGTTGGCGCGCGCGATCAGGTCGTCGACCAGATCGGCCAGCGGCGAGCTGCTGCCGGCGCGCGCGGCGGCGTTTTCCAGGCGGGTGAGGTCGAGTTCGGTCAGGTAGATGGTGGCTTTGGACATGGGATCTCCTACAAATCTGTTTTGAACATTAGGTGAAGGGGCCGCCGATGGCTTTCCAGCCGCGGGCGATGACACGGCAGCCCGCGGGCGCGAACGCCGGCCGGCAGTGATACGAAATCGTGTGTGAGATGAGCCCGGCGGCAACGTGCCGCTAGGGCACTAGGACCACCGCCGGGCGGCGGCAAGGGCCGCGTCGGTCGCCTGGGCGGCGTGCGGCACGACGCGCGAGGCACGCTCGTCGCGTGCATCACGGCGTCGGAAAGCAAAGAGGAAGGCGGCCGCCGGCATCGCACGCATGGGCGACACCTCAGACCAGCGGCTTGCCGGCCAGCTTGTTGCGCGCATTGGCAACCGCGGCGGCAAACTGCGCGTGGCCGTGCCAGCCGGTCGCCCGGCCGAGCTTCGTGCCGCGGTGAAAGAACACAAACACCGGAACCCCATGCAGGCCGAAGCGCTGGCCCAGTTCCGGGTGCACACACACATTGGCGTGCAGCCAATGCAGCCCGAGCGCACGCACGGGCTCAGGCTGCGCGAGCATGGCCTGCTTGGCCATCTCGCAATTGAAGCAATCCTCGCCCCAGAAGAACACGCAGACGAGCGCATCGCCCGCTGCCGCAATGGCCGCGTCGATGGTCTCGCCATTCACCTCGCGCATGCCGAACGCCGCGAACGCGGTCAGATCGACCGGGATCGCGGCGGGCGTGCCGTGCGAGGAAGTGGCGTCCTGCATCATGGAAACGTGTTGGCTTACTTGGGCGCAGCCACCGTCACCAGGGCCGGGCGCAGCACGCGGTCGGCCAGCGTGTAGCCGCGCTGGAGCACGGCCACCACGGTGTTGGCTTCCTGATCGGCCGGTACCATCGAGATGGCCTGGTGGCGATGCGGGTCGAATTTCTCGCCGACCGGGTTCAGCTCGGTCACACGGCCCTTCTCGAAGGCAGCGTTCAGTTGCTTGAGCGTGAGCTCGACGCCCTCGCGCTGCTTGGCGGTGTCGCCGGAGGTATCGGCCAGCGCGGCCTGCAGGCTGTCCATCACGGGCAACAGGTATTCGGCGAAGCTTTCGATCGCGAACTTGTGGGCCTTGGCCACGTCTTCCTGGGCGCGGCGGCGGATGTTCTCGCCCTCTGCCGTGGCGCGTGCCCAGTTCTCGTAGTTCTGGCGGGCCTTGTCTTCCGCGGCTTCGAGCTGGCGGCGCAGTTCGCTCGTGTCCATGTCGGCCACCGCCTCGGCCACGGCGGCCTCGTCACCGGCAATGGCCTGGGCCTCGGCGCTGGCGCGCTGGGCCTGGCTCGAATACGCGTTGGCGGCTTGCCCCGCTGCCGACGACGGCGACGGTTGGGCGGCTTGCGTGGCGTCCGATTGCGAAGTGGATTCGGTGGTGTGTTTCATAGCGCTGGATAAATGGGGTCAATACACAGTCCAGCGCCTGGTTGGTACACATGGCGCCAGCGACCGACCCGCTGGATTTCACAAAATTATTCTCCCCGAGATGGGGCATCTGGCGCGCATTTCAAGGGCGCCGGACGGACACCGCATGCGCCACGACTGTGCGTCGTGCATCACGAAATACGGCGTTACAACTTTCATCGGACGGCAACGGCACGGCGATTGCGACCCCAAAACCGGCCACCTATGATGCAAGAAAAACATTCGGGGACGCGAGCTTCTTTGAGGGTTCGTATCATGCACAAGCTACCGATTCTGACCGTGCTCCTGCTGTTGACCCTGACCGCAGTCACGACGTTCATTTGCCTGTCCGGAGCCGTGACGCCGCGCGACACGGAGTACGGCAGCGGCAAGGCCATTTTCAAACACTACATTATGCAGCCGCACACGCTGCAGGTGCCGCGCGCGCTGAGTGCGTCATAAGTTAGCACACGCTTGCGGTCAGTCACCCAGCTTGTCGATGCGGCGCCGGTCGCGCTTGGTTGGACGACCGGCGATCTGCGTGGCGGGCTCCCGGTACAAGCGCCGCCTGTCGGCATCCTCGGTGCGTTTTAAGCGACTGGTATCCGTCTCGGCGTAGAGCGTCTGCGCTACCGACGCCGGGCCGCGCAGCTCGGCCAGCGCCAGCACTTCCAATTCCCACTGTTGTTCGTGCGCGTGCACACGCACGCGATCACCAATCTTCACATCCTTGGCCGGGCGGACCGGCTGGTCGTTGATCTGCACGCGGCCACGCTCCACGGCGTCGGTCGCCTGCGAGCGCGTCTTGAAGAAGCGCGCCGCCCATAACCATTTGTCGATGCGCACGCGGTCTGCGGCGTCGGTACTGACCTTCATGCGGCAGCCCCCTTGCTCTGGGCGCGCGTGCGGCTCGCTTCCAGCACGTGCGGATGCGTGACCCTGAGCGGCCAGCCCTGCAGATGCGCCAGCGCGATGTCGGCGATGCCGGCGATCCACGCCTCGCTGTCGTTCAGGCAGGGGATGTAATGGAAGTCCTTGCCGCCGGCGACGCGGAAGGTGGACTGCCCTTCCATGGCGATCTCCTCCAGCGTCTCCAGGCAATCGGCCGGGAAGCCCGGGCAGAACACGTCGACGCGGCCAGTGCCGACGCGGCCGAGTTCTTCCAGCGTGGGCGCGGTGTACGGCTGCAGCCATTCGGCGCGGCCGAAGCGCGATTGGAACGTCACTAGGTACTGGCCCGGCTGCAGGCCGAGCGCCTCGCCGAGCAGGCGCCCCGTCTTCAGGCATTCGCAGTGGTACGGGTCGCCCAGCTCCAGCGTGCGGCGCGGCACGCCGTGGAACGACAGCAGCAGCTTGTCGCCACGCGCGAAGTCCGGCGCGCCGTGCTGCGCCCAGTACGCGCCCACCTGCTGGTGCAGCGCGTTGATGTAGGCCGGGTCGTCATGGAAATGCTTGACGATGCGCAGCTCGGGCTGGTTGCGCATCTCGCCCAGCACGCGGAACACCTCGTCGAAGGCGGTGGCCGTGGTGGTGCCGGAATACTGCGGATACATCGGCAGCACGAGGATGCGCTCGACGCCCTGGCGGCGCAGCGCCTGCATGACAGACGGGATCGACGGATTGCCGTAGCGCATCGCGCAGGCGACCACCACGTCGTGGCCCTGCGCGTTCAGCAGCTGCTGCAGCGCGTGCGCCTGGCGCTCGCTATAGACCAGCAGCGGCGAGCCCGTCATGTTGGCCTCGCGCAACCAAATGGTCTCGTACTTGTGCGCCGACGCCCGCGAGCGCAGCGGCAGGATCAACACGTTGAGGATGAACCACCATGCGGCGCGCGGAATCTCCACCACGCGCGGGTCGGAGAGGAACTGGCGCAGGTAGCGGCCGACCTCGCGCGGCGAGGTGCCGTCTGGCGTGCCGAGGTTGACCAGCAGGATCGCCGTGCGATCGGGCTGGCCGTGCTGGAACTTGGGTTCGGGCAAGAAGGGCATGGGGCGCAGGAAACACGAGGGCGCGAATAACCCGGTCGATTATACGAGCCGGGCCATCGCGGCTTCCTTACGCCACCACGGCACCGTCCTTGACCACACCGATGCAGGGGTTGAGGCCCATCGCGTAGGCCAGGTCCGCCGGACGGTCGATGCGCCACAGCGCGAAGTCCGCCGCGCAGCCCGGGGCGAGCACGCCGCAGGTGCCGGCCAGGCCGAGCGCGGCAGCCGCATGCCGCGTGGCCCCGGTCAGGGCTTCCAGCGGGGTCAGGCGGAACAGCGTGCAGGCCATGTTCATCGCCAGCAGCAGCGAGGTGAGCGGCGACGTGCCCGGGTTGCAGTCGGTCGACACGGCCATCGGCACGCCGGCTTCGCGCAGCGCGGCCATCGGTGGCAGGCGGGTTTCGCGCAGGCAGTAGAACGCGCCGGGCAGCAGCACGGCCACGGTGCCCGCCTCGGCCATGGCGGCGACGCCCGCGTCGGTCAGGCATTCGAGGTGGTCAGCAGAGAGGCCGCCGTAGCGTGCCACGAGTGCGGCGCCGCCCTGGTCGGAGAGCTGCTCGGCGTGCAACTTGACCGGCAGGCCGAGGCGCTGCGCGGCGTCGAACATGCGTGCGGTCTGCGCGGGCGAGAAGCCGATGGTCTCGCAGAAGGCGTCGACGGCATCGACGAGGCCTTCTGCGGCCAGCGCTGGCAGCACGTCGGCGCAGAGGTGGTCGATGTAGTCGTCCGCACGGCCGGCGAACTCGGGCGGCACGGCGTGGGCGCCGAGGAAGGTCGTGCGCACGCGCACCGGCAGCGTCTGGCCGAAGCGGCGCGCGACGCGCAGCATGCGGCGCTCAGTCTCCAGGTCCAGGCCGTAGCCGGACTTGATCTCGACGGTGGTCACGCCCTCGGCACGCAGGGCGTTCAGGCGCGGCAGGCTGGCCTCGGCGAGGGCATCTTCGCTGGCCGCCCGCGTGGCGCGCACGGTGGAAAGAATGCCGCCGCCTGCGCGGGCGATGTGTTCGTACGGCACGCCATTCAGGCGCGCCTCGAATTCGTTGCTGCGGTTGCCGGCGTAGACGAGGTGCGTGTGGCAGTCGATCAGGCCGGGCGTGAGCCACGCGCCGCCACCGTCATGCTCGTGCGTGGCGCGAGCGTTGGCGGGCAGATCAGCGCGGTACCCGAGCCACGCGATACGGCCGTCCTTGACGGCAATGGCACCGTCACGGATCTCGCCGTAGCCATCGGCATCCGCCGCTAGTGTGGCGAGGTGGACGTTGGTCCAGAGCGCATCCCAGTGCGGGTCGGCCTGATCAGCCATGTGCGGTTCCTTGCAGGCCAATGCCGTCGGCCACCCGCGCAACCAGGCGGGCCGCAACACGTGCCGTGTGGTTATCAATGTCGAGCGACGGGTTCAGCTCCGCCACATCCGCCAGCCGTAGCTTGCCCGAGCTGACCACGCGATCCACGATGGGCTCGATCACGTCCATCGCCACGCCGCGCGCAGACGGTGCGCTCACGCCAGGGGCGGTGCCGGCGGGCAGGACGTCCAGGCACATCGTCAAATACACGTGGTCGACTTGGCTCAAGAACACCTCAACCACCTGCAGCACGTGTGCGAGTTGCATGATGTCCATCTCATCATCATGCATCCAGCGCACGCCGAGCTGGCGCGCACGGGCGAACAACGCTTCGGTGTTGGCGTAGGTGCTCACGCCCAGGCACGCGTAGTGGAACGGCCAG
>CAJXMR010000252.1 GCA_913056305.1 uncultured Ralstonia sp. | reverse complement strand
AGGCGCCTGGCCGGCCGATGCCGACATCGCCTCGCGCGCCAATTTGATCGTCTGCATGGTGCTGGGGCGTTGGCACCGGTATGCCAAGAGCGGTTTCCGCAAGTCGCCGCTGGAAGGTGCGGAGGCACAGTTGCGCGTGCTGCTGGCCTAGTCGAACGCGCGCTGCGCAAACGCAAAGCCCCGCCGCAGCGGGGCTTTTTCATGCATGCGCGCGCCTCAATTGAACGGCTGCGGCTGTGGTGTGTTGGCCGCCGACGGCGGCAGGATCGGCAGCGCGATCTTGGGTTGCTCACCGGTGAGCGTGTGCAGGAAGGCGACGATCTGCTGCGCCTCGTCCGTCGTGAAGGTGCGGCCGAGCTGCACCCGGCCCATGGTGTGCACCGCCTCGTCCAGCGTCTGGGCGCCGCCGTCGTGGAAGTACGGATACGTCAGCGCGATATTGCGCAGCGTCGGCACCTTGAAGACGTGGCGGTCTTCCGCCTTGCCCGTGACGTCTGCGCGGCCGATGGATGGATTGCGCGTGGCGTACGGCGCCACCAGCCCCATCTTCTGGAACATCGTGCCGCCCACCGCCGGGCCGGTATGGCACGCAATGCAGCCCGCCGATTTGAACAACTGATAGCCCGCCAGCTCCTGCTTGCTGATGGCGCGGTCATCGCCCTTGAGCCATTGGTCGAAACGCGCGTTGGGCGTGACCAGCGTTTCTTCAAACGCCGCGATGGCGCCGGTCAGCCGGTCGATATCGACGCCGTCGCTGCCATAGACGCGCTTGAACTCCGCACGGTACTGCGGGATCGAGGCGATGGTCTCGACCGCAAGCTTGTGCGTGGAGGCCATCTCCACCGGGTTCTCGATCGGGCCGCCCGCCTGCTGCTGCAAGTCCTTGGCGCGGCCATCCCAGAACTGCACGAAGTTGTAGCGCGCGTTGAGCACCGTGGGCGCGTTGATCGGGCCGCGTTGCCAGCGGTCACCGATGGAGCTGGTGAGGTTGTCGGTACCGCCGCGCGAGAGGTCGTGGCACGACGCGCACGCAATGGCGCCGGAGCGCGACAGGCGCGGGTCGAAGAACAGATTCTTGCCGAGTTCGACCTTGGCCGGGTTGTCGATCACGGGCGGATCGATCGGCTGGATCGGTTCGTTGCGCAGCGCGGCGGTGCGGTCGGCGGCGCCGAGCGTCAGCAGCGGCACGGCGGCAATGGCCAGCAAGCGGAGAGCACGGGACATGGCGTGTAATGGTGGAGTGGGGGGGCTCCATCATCGGCAACGCGTCATGCGAAGGTGGTCACATTGTGTGTCCGTCAGGCCATTGCGCACGGATCGCCTCGGCCAGCGTGGAGAAGCGCGCCGCGATGGCTTCGGTCTCCACGTGGCCATAGCCGAGCAGCAGGCCGGGCTGGCGGCGCGTGTCGTCCTGGTAGTAGCGCGTCAGCGGGCGCGTGACGACGTCGTTGGCGAGCGCGCGCTCGGCCACGGCCACGTCGTTGGTGCCCTCGGGCAACCCCAGCACGAGATGCAGGCCCGACGCGCCGTCGTGCACCGGCAGCGCCTCGCCAAACTCAGTGCGGATGGCATCGAGCAGCGTCTCGCGCCGCTCGGCATACACGCCGCGCATGCGCCGGATGTGCGAGACGAAGTGGCCCTCGGCAATGAAATCGGCCAGCACCGCCTGCGTGAGGATCTGGCCGCCACGGAACATCTCCGACAGGCCGGTCGCAAACGCATCGGCCAGCGCGGGCGGCACCACCAGGTAGCCGATGCGCAGGCTCGGGAACAGCACCTTCGAGAACGTGCCCATGTAGAGCACACGCCCGCCCTCGTCCAGCCCCTGCAACGAGGGCAGCGGGCGGCTGCCGTAGCGGAACTCGCTGTCGTAGTCGTCCTCGACGATCCACGCGTCGGTGGCGTGCGCGGTGGCCAGCAGCGCGCGGCGCCGCGCCAGGCTCATCACCGAGCCGAGCGGGTACTGGTGCGACGGCGACACCACCATCAGCTTGGGCGGCTTGGCGCGCTGGCGGCCACGCGTGGCGATGTCGAAGCGCATGCCCTCGTCGTCCACCGGCAGCGGTACGGTGCGCACGCCCGCGGCAGTGAGCACGCTGCGCACGCCCCAGTAGCCGGGGTCTTCGATCCAGGCGCTGTCGCCGGCGTCGCACAGCAGCTGCGCGATGAGCTGCAGCGACGGGTGGATGCCGGCGGTGATGATGATCTGCTCCGGCTCGCAGCGCACGCCGCGCGCGGTGCGCAGGTAGTCGGCCAGCGCCGTGCGCAGCGGCAGGTAGCCGGCGCCCACCGGATACGTCAGCAGCGCAGGCGAGGGCTTGCGCAGTAACCGGTTGTGCAACCGCGACCAGATGCGCGCCGGGAACATCCGCACCTCCGGCACGCCGGGCATGAACGCGCCCCACTGGCGTGAACTGGCGCCGGCATCGCGCACCAGCGCGCGGCCGCGCGTGGAGAGCATCGGCGCAGCCGGCGTGGCGGCTTCGGTGATCGACGCGGCCGGAGCCGGAGCCGGCGCGGGCGCGGGCGCGGCATCCAGCCGGTCGGGCGCGGTATCGGCGACGAAGGTGCCGCTGCCCACGCCCGCCGACACGTAGCCCTCCACGCCCAACTGCTCGTAGACGTGGATCACCGTGTTGCGGGCGATGCCCAATTCCGTTGCCAGCTGGCGGGAGGATGGCAGGCGCGTGCCAGGCTGCACCTCGTCGCGCAGGATGCCCTCCTGCAGCACGCGGTACAGGCGGCGGTGGTCGGGCTCGCCGCCCGGGCCGGCGCGGTCGAAGCGGCGTTGCAGGTAGTCGACCAGCATGCTGGCGCGGTGGGCGGGGGAATGGTCGGCCATGGCGGGCGAGAGAACCAAAGTGGTTCCAAAAGAAAAACCTGATTGGGTCTCATTGTACGGGGCCAATGACTGCCACACTGGCCCGCATCGCACATTTTTTCGCCCCAACGCCCACACACCATGAACGCCCGAGACCCGCAACAGAACGCCCAATGGAATGCCCGCCGCCTGGCCGCCACGCCGCGCGGTGTCGGCGTGATGACCGACCGTTACGCCGAGCGCGCCGAGAACGCCCTGTTCTGGGACGTGGAAGGCCGTCGTTATATCGACTTCGCCGCCGGCATTGCCGTGGTCAACACGGGGCACCGCCACCCGCGCCTGGTGCAGGCCGTGCGCGAGCAGCTCGACCACTTCACGCACACCGCCTACCAGATCGTGCCGTACGGCTCGTACGTCGAACTGGCCGAGCGCCTGAACACTGCCACGCCCGGCACATACGCCAAGAAGACCGCGTTCTTCACCACCGGCGCCGAGGCCGTTGAGAACGCCATCAAGATCGCGCGTGCGCACACCGGCCGGCCGGGCGTGATCGCCCTGACGGGCGCGTTCCACGGCCGCACGTTCATGGGCATGTCGCTCACGGGCAAGGTGGCGCCGTACAAGACCGGCTTCGGGCCGTTCCCGGGCAGCATCTACCACGTGCCGGCGCCGGTCGCGCTGCACGGTGTGAGCACGCAGGACGCGCTCGATGCGATCAATCGCCTGTTCAAGGCCGACATCGACCCGCGCCAGGTCGCGGCCATCATCTTCGAACCGATTCAGGGCGAGGGCGGCTTCTACCAGATGCCGACCGACTTCGTGCGCGCCGTCCGCGCGCTGTGCGATGAGCACGGCATCGTGATGATCGCCGACGAAGTGCAGACCGGCTTTGCCCGCACCGGCAAGCTATTCGCCATGGAGCACACCGGCGTGCTGCCGGACCTGACCACGATGGCCAAGGGCCTGGCTGGTGGCCTGCCGCTGTCCGCCGTCACCGGCCGCGCCGAGATCATGGACGCCCCCGCCCCCGGCGGCCTGGGCGGCACCTACGCCGGCAACCCGCTGGCCGTGGCTGCTGCGCACGCGGTGCTCGACATCATTGCCGACGAAAAGCTGTGCGAGCGTTCCGCCGCGCTGGGCCAGCGCCTGGTCGACGCACTCAATGCGGCCAAGGCCAAGCAACCGCGCATCGCCGAAGTGCGCGGCGTGGGCGCGATGGTTGCTGTGGAGTTCAACACGCCGGACGGTAAACCCGACGCCGACTTCACCAAGCGCGTGCAGCAACGTGCGCTCGAAGCCGGCCTCCTCCTGCTGTCGTGCGGCGTGTACGGCAACGTGATCCGCTTCCTGTTCCCGCTCACGATCGAAGACGCGGTGTTCGAGGAAGGCCTTGCCATCCTGCAACGCGCACTGGAGGGCTGACACCATGACCCGCACCGACCTCCCTGCTGCGCCCGTCGCACTCAAAGACCCGGGCCTGTGGCGCACGCAGGCGTTCCTGGCCGGCACCTGGGCCAACGCCGATGACGGCGCGACGCGCGATGTGACCGACCCCGCCACCGGCCGCACCATCGGCACCGTGCCCGCCATGGGCGCCGCCGAGACGCGCCGCGCCATCGACGCTGCGCAAGTCGCGCAGCGCGCCTGGCGCAAGGTGACGGCCCGCGAGCGCGCGAAGATTTTGCGCCGCCTGGCCGACCTGATGATGGACCACCAGCAGGACCTGGCCGCCATCCTCACCGCCGAGCAGGGCAAGCCGCTGCCCGAGGCCGCCGGCGAGATCGCCTACGCCGCGTCGTTCATCGAGTGGTTTGCCGAAGAGGCTCGCCGTGTGTACGGCGACACCATCCCCGCGCCGCAGGGCGACCGCCGCATCGTCGTCAACAAGGAGCCGATCGGCGTCACTGCCGCCATCACGCCGTGGAATTTCCCGATCGCGATGATGACGCGCAAGGTGGGCCCGGCACTGGCCGCCGGTTGCTCGATGGTGGTCAAGCCCGCGCTGGAGACGCCGTATTCCGCGCTGGCGTTTGCCGAGCTGGCCTCGCGTGCCGGCGTGCCCGCTGGCCTGCTGTCGGTCATCACCGGCGATGCGCAAGCCATCGGCGGCGAGCTGACGTCCAACCCGATCGTGCGCAAGCTCAGCTTCACGGGTTCCACCGGCGTCGGCAAGCTGCTGATGCGCCAGTGCGCGGAGGACATCAAGAAGCTGTCGCTGGAGCTGGGCGGCAACGCGCCCTTCATCGTGTTCGACGATGCGTATGTCGATGCCGCCGTGGAAGGCGCGATGATCGCCAAGTTCCGCAACGCCGGCCAGACCTGTGTGTGCGCCAACCGCTTCTACGTGCAGCGTGGCATCTACGACACGTTTGCCGCCAAGCTGACCGATGCTGTGCGCGCGCTGCGCGTGGGCAATGGCACCGAACCCGGCGTGCAGCAGGGCCCGCTGATCCACCTGCGCGCGATGGACAAGGTGCGCGCCCATGTGGACGACGCCATCGCCCAGGGCGGCCGCGTGCTGGTGGGCGGCAAGCCGCATGCGCTGTCGGCGCAGGGCGGCGCGTTCTTCGAGCCGACCGTCATCGCCGATGCCACGCCCGGCATGCAGGTCGCACACGAAGAGACCTTCGGCCCGCTGGCCGCGCTGATCCCGTTCGACACCGAAGACGAAGCCGTGGCCGCCGCCAACGACACCGAGTTCGGTCTGGCCGCGTACTTCTACACGCGCGACCTGGGCCGTGCGTGGCGCGTGTCGGAGGCGCTGGAATCCGGCATGGTCGGCGTGAACACCGGACTGATCTCGACGGCGGAAGCGCCATTCGGCGGCGTCAAGCAATCGGGCCTGGGCCGCGAAGGCTCGAAGTACGGCATCGACGAGTACCTGGAGATCAAGTACGTTGCCATGGCCGGGCTGGGTTGAGCCGAGCCCGAGCACGGGGACATCGGACGCATCATGCAGCGGTGATGCGTCCGCCCCGGCTTGCTCTATAATCTCCACTTCCTGACGCGCCGATTTGACGACTGGCTTGCGGGCGCGCGGGAGTCTTGGCTGCAGTTGCTGTTCTGATGTGCGCCCAGGCTCTCATTACAAATGCGGCTAAAGAGGTTCGGTCAGAGCGGGGGCATACGCCCACCGTGCGCCACATGAGAACCCGATTGGTTGCGTTGTCAGCGTTGCCGGTCGGGTTTTTTCTTTGGCGCCATGACAGAACTCCAGGCGGCCCCCGCAGACGCTGCGGCCGTGGCCGACACGCCTCCTCCCGTAGCCCACGCCGGTAAGCCGGCCAACGCCATCGGCCTGGTCGTGCCCGAGCGCATGCACTTTGCCGAGC
>CAJXMR010000251.1 GCA_913056305.1 uncultured Ralstonia sp. | reverse complement strand
GGCTGGCGCTGGAGCGCCTGCTGATCGAGCGTTCGCTGTCGGTCAATACGGCCGCGGCGGGTGGCAACGCCAGCCTGATGACCATCGGCTGACGGGGAGCACAAGCAGGATTCGTCACCGCGTTTGCACGACGGGTGCAAACGCGGGGCGAAGCGGGAGGAGGGCGGCGGTGATCCCGCCGCGCTATTGATCCAATTGCGTTCTGAAAAGGAGACGCAGACATGAAACTGAAGCAACTGTGGGTGGCGGCAGCACTGTGCGCGCTGGCGGGTGGGGCAACGACGGCCGCATCGGCGCAGGAAGTCATCAAGCTGGGCTTTGCCGCCCCGATGACCGGCGCGCAAGCGCAATACGGCAAGGACATGCAGAACGGCCTGACCCTGGCTGTTGAAGAGTTCAACGCCACCAAGCCGAAGATCGCCGGCAAGGAAGTGAAGTTCCAGCTGGTGTCGGAAGACGACCAGGCTGACCCGAAGACCGGTACCACCGTCGCGCAGAAGCTGGTGGACAACGGCATCAAGGGCATGCTCGGCCACTTCAACTCGGGCACGACCATCCCGGCCTCGCGCGTGTACAACCAGGCCGGCATCGCGGAGATCGCGATGGCCACCGCCCCGGAATACACCAAGCAGGGCTACAAGACCACCTTCCGCATGATGACTTCCGACACCCAGCAGGGTTCGGTGGTTGGCACCTTCGCCGTCAAGAAGCTGGGCTACAAGAACGTTGCCATCGTTGACGACCGCACGGCCTACGGCCAAGGTCTGGCAGACGAGTTCGAGAAGGCCGCCAAGGCAGCCGGCGCCACCATCGTGCGTCGCGAGTACACCAACGACAAGGCCAGCGACTTCAAGGCCATCCTGACGCAGATCAAGAGCAAGAACCCGGACGTCGTGTTCTACGGCGGCGCCGAAGGCCAATCCGCTCCGCTGGTCAAGCAGATGCGCGAGCTGGGCATGAAGGCCACGCTGATGTCGGGCGAAATGTCCAAGACCGACGACTTCATCAAGCTGGCGGGCGCGCAAGCGGCCGAAGGCGTGGTGTGCTCGCTGGCGGGCCTGCCGCTGGAGCAGATGCCGGGTGGCGCGGGCTACAAGCAGCGTTATGAGAAGCGCTTCGGCACGCCGGTGCAGACGTACTCGCCGTACGCCTATGACGGCGCGATGGCCCTGATGAAGTCGATGGTCGCTGCCGGTTCGTCCGACCCGGCCAAGTACCTGCCGATCCTGGCCGCCACCAACACGCAAGGCGTCACCGCCAAGCACTACGCCTACGACGACAAGGGCGACCTGAAGGACGGCGGCATCACCGTCTACAAGGTCACCGGCGGCAAGTGGGCACCGCTGGAAAGCGTGGGCGGCAAGTAATCGCACCCCGCTGTCCGCAGCCTGAGAAACCGCCCTCCGGGGCGGTTTTTCTTTGCGCGCGAAGCGGGTGATCCCGCTGCTTGCATGGGGGCTAATCCGGTTTTTTCGTCAAGTGCCTGTCATCTGCGCCCAAATATCATGTAATTGATCCCTATCGAGTGTCAGTGCTTCGCTGACTTTTTGCGCCGGGTGCTTCGGGTACCATGTCCGCCATGACAGGACTTAACGATCTTTTTCCCTCCTGGCCGCCGGCACCCGGCGGGCTGTTCTGGATCGGGCTGGCGCTGGTTGGCGCCGCGCTGTGCGGGGAGTTCGCGCGCGTGGTGCTGCGGCTGCCGCGCATCGTCGGCTATGCCGTGGCGGGGCTGGCGGCGGGTGTGCTGGGCCGCCCCCTCGTCGATGCCGAGATGCTGGAGCAGACCCAGATCCTGATCGAAATGGCGGTGGCCCTGGCGCTGTTCGAACTGGGGCATCGGCTCTCGTTCGACTGGCTGCGCGCCAACCGCTGGCTGCTGCTGACCAGCGGCTTCGAGAGCCTGCTGACCTGGGGCCTGGTGACGTGGGTGCTGCAGGTGCTGGGCGTGGCGGTGCCGGTGGCGGTGGCGGCCGGGGCGATTGCCGTGGCCACGTCGCCCACCATCCTGCTGCAATTGAAGAACGAGCTGCGCGCCGAAGGGCAGGTGACCGAGCGCCTGCTCTCGTTGGGCGCGCTCAACAGCATCTATGCGAGCGTGCTGGTGCCGCTCACCGCCGGTTGGCTGCACAGTGAATATGGGCATTGGGGTGCCGCCCTGCTGCATCCGCTATACCTGCTTGTAGGATCGGCGGCCCTGGCGTGGGTGACGGGCAAGGTGGGCCACGCGCTGTATCACCGCATGGCGGGGGACGACCATTACGCCTTCCTGGTGCTGGTGGGCCTAGTGCTGTTTGCCCTGGCGCTGGCCAAGCTGCTCAAGCTGTCGGTGCCGCTCACGCTGCTGCTGGCGGGGGTGGTCTTCAAGCATCAGAACGATCACCCGCGCGTGTGGCCGGCGCACTTCGGCAGCGCGGGCAGCATCCTGATCGTGGTGATGATCGTGTCGCTTGGCCTGCCGCTCTCGGCATCGGACTGGATGATCGGCGGCGCCGCGGCGGTGGCGCTGGTGCTGGCGCGCTTTGTCGCCAAGCTGGCCGGCACGGCGGCGCTGGGCTCGTTCTCGGGGCTGTCGATGCGGCAGAGCGTGGCGCTGGGCCTGGCGCTCGGGCCGATGTCGGGATTGTCGTGGCTGCTGACGCATGACACCGCCGTGCTGTATCCGCTGACCGGTGCGCCGCTCACCGCCATCTTGCTGTGCACGCTGGCGATCCAGCAGATCGTCGCACCCATCCTGACCGCGCGTTCGCTGCGCTGGGCGGGTGAGGTGCGGCAGGAAGAAGCAAGACGTTAGGGGCCTGTCATGTCGCTTGAACCGTTTGCCAAATCCGAGGCGCTGACCTTCGGCGTGGAGCTGGAGCTGCAGCTCGTCAACCGCCACGACTACGACCTCGCCTCCGCGTCGTCCGACCTGCTGCGCATGTTGAAGGGCAAGGAGCACCCCGGCGACATCAAGCCGGAGATCACCGAGGCGATGATCGAGATCGCCACCGGTATCTGCCACAGCCACGACGAGGCGCTCTGGCAGCTGCGCGAGATCCGCGACCGCATGGTCGAGGCAGCGGTGCCGCTCAACATCGGCATCTGCGGCGGCGGCACGCACCCGTTCCAGCAGTGGAGCCAGCGCACTATCTCGGCGTCGCCGCGCTACCAGTACCTCTCGGAGCTGTACGGCTATCTCGCCAAGCAATTCACCGTGTTCGGCCAGCACGTGCACCTGGGCTGCCCGAGCCCGGACGATGCGCTGTATCTGCTGCACGCCATGTCGCGCTACGTGCCGCACTTCATCGCGCTGGCCGCAGCGTCGCCGTTTGTGCAGGGCGTGGACACCGGCTTTGCCTCGGCGCGGCTGAACTCGGTCAGCGCCTTCCCGATGTCGGGCCGCGCACCGTTCGTGCTCACGTGGGATGCCTTTGTCGCGTACTTCGAGAAGATGCGCGCCACCGGCGTGATCGAGAGCATGAAGGATTTCTACTGGGACATCCGCCCCAAGCCCGAATTTGGCACCATCGAAGTGCGCGTGATGGACACGCCGCTGACGGTGGAGCGCGCCGCCGCCATCGCCGCCTACATCCAGGCGCTGGGCCGCTGGCTGCTGCTCGACCGCCCCTTCATGCCGGTCGAGGACGACTACCTCGTCTACACCTTCAACCGCTTCCAGGCCTGCCGCTTCGGGCTGGCGGGCGAATATGTGGACCCGGCCACCGGCAACCGTGGCGCGCTGGCCGATCACATCCTCGAGACCAGCAAGGCGCTGGCGCCGCATGCCGAGGCGCTGTCATCCGAAGGCGCGCTCGATCTGGTGCGCGAAGTGGTGGAGGGGCGCGAGTCTGATGCGGAGTGGATCCGCGCCGCGCAAAATAAAACCCGCAACCTGCACGAGACCGTGCGGCGTGGTTGCGGGCGGTGGGCCGAGACGACGACGCAATCGGCCTGAGCGGGAGGTGCCCGTCAGTCCTTGCGGACGGTGCCGGGCGCGTCCAGCCAGCGCTGCATGAAGACGAGGTCCAGCCATTGGCCGCGCTGGATGGCGGCCTCCGGCATGCGGCCGACTTCTTCGAAACCGAGCTGTTCGTGCATGCCGATCGACGCGGCATTGGCGCCGTCGATGGCGCCGACCATCACGTGCTTGCCCAGTGCCGCGGCGCGCACGCACAGCGCCTCCACCAGCAGGCTGCCGACGCCCCTGCCGCGCCAGTCGCGGTGCACGTGCACCGAGTGCTCGACCGTGTGGCGATAGCCCGGATACGGGCGGAAATCCCCAAATGAGGCGAAGCCCGCGATGTGGCCGCCATCGTCCGCCACCAGCACCGGATAGCCCTGCGTAGCGCGCATCGCCAGCCAGGCGGCGCGGTCTTCCAGCGTGGCCGGCGTTTCCGTGTAGATCGCGTTGGAAGTGGCGATGACGTCGTTATAGATGGCGAGGATGGCCGGCAGGTCGGCTTGCGTTGCGTCGCGGAGCAGCATGGCGTGTGAGGCGTAAGCGTCAGTGAACGGGGCGCACGGCCAGTACGCGCCGCGCGAAGGCCCAGCATACCGCGCCGAACACGATCAACCCAAGCCATTGCGCCGTGCCCTCAAAGGCATCGCCCACGAGCGCCAATGGCGCATCCTTGCCGGTCGCGCCAATGATGGCCGCCATCAGCACGCCCACCAGGCTCTCGCCCACGATCAGGCCCGAGGCCAGCAGCACGCCGTGGCGGTTGGGCACCTCGGCGTAGCGCTCGTAGGGCACGCCCGCGGCCTGGGCGCGGCGCGTGAGCACGCGCTCGATACTCCATGCCACGGTGGCGCCGATCACCAGCGGTGCGCTCACCGTGGGCGGCAGGTAGATGCCGCAGCCGACCGCCAGCACCGGCAGGCTGGCCGAGCGCGTGGTCCGGCGCAGGATCTGGTCGATCATGATGAGCGCCACGCCGATCAGCAGGCCCGTCACCACCATGTTCCACTGCAGCTTGTGCGTGAAGATGCCGGTGGCGATGGCTGTCATCAACGTGGCCTGCGGCGCGGACAGCGCCTGCGCCGGGTCCATGCCCGGCCGCGGCAGTGCGCCCGGAAAGCCATACGCGTTATAGAGCAGCTCCAGCACCGGCGAGATCACCACCGCGCCAGCCACGCAGCCGATCAGCAGCGCCACCTGCTGGCGCCACGGCGTCGCGCCGACCAGCCATCCGGTCTTCAGGTCCTGCAGGTTGTCATTGGAGATGGTCGCCACGGCCACGATGGCCGAGGTGGTGAAGATCGCCAGCGCAATGCCGAGCTTGCTGGCCTCGGGCGAGCCCATCAACCCATTGTCCGCGCCGATCGCGACGAAGATGAGCGACACCAGCGTGATGGCGATGATGCCGATGCCCGAGATCGGGCTCGTCGACGAGCCCACCAGCCCCGCCATGTAGCCGCACGCCGCCGCCACCAGAAAGCCGAACACCACTGCAAAGATCACCGCGCAGGTGATCAGCGTCCAGCGCGAGCCGACCGACAGCATGGTCGGCGCCAGGAATGCGGCAAAGGTGATCACCAGCACCACGACCATGGCCAGCGTGACCAGCAGAATCCAGCGCGGCGCCATGTCCTGCCCGGTGCGCAGCGCGCCATCAGCCTTCGGGCGCAGGCTGCCAAACGAGCGCTTCACGCCTTGCACCACCGGGCCGATCAGCGTGCCCAGCGTCCACACGGCCGCCACCGCAATCACGCCTGCGCCGATAAAGCGCACCTGCGTGCGCCACACATCCGTGCCGAACGCAGAGAGCGCCTTGCCGGCCGGCATCGGCGTGATGGAGGTCAGATACGGCACGGCGATGCCCCAGGCGATCACCAGGCCCACCAGCATGGCCAGCCCGGCCACCAGGCCAATCAGGTAGCCCGCGCCCAGCAGCGCGGTTGAAAAGCCCAGCGGCAAGCGCACCACCGCAGCACCGGCTGCGAACCACCAGCTCGCGCCTTCGCCCAGCAGGCGCAGGCCGCTGGTGGCAAACGCCACGATGGCCGCGACGACGCCGCCCGCGGCCAGATCGCGCATGCCGGTGGCGGCGGGCACCGCATCGCCATCGGCCGCATCTTCACCGTCCGCCGACTGGCCGCTGCCCACGCGCAGGATTTCTGCTGCTGCGACGCCTTCGGGGTAAGGCAGGTCGCTCTGCACCACCATCGCGTGGCGCAGCGGAATCGTGAACACCACGC